>CBJNAE010000068.1:0-14408 GCA_966433995.1 uncultured Ideonella sp.
GAAGTGCAGGCGCGGCCCAAGCACCTCTACAGCATCTGGAAAAAGATGCAGGGCAAGCAACTGAGCTTCGACCGGGTGCTCGATGTGCGGGCGCTGCGCGTCATCGTCCCGACGGTGGCCGACTGCTACGCCGCGCTCAGCCGCGTGCACGAATGGTGGCAGCCGGTGGCCGGCGAGTTCGACGACTACATCGCCAAGCCCAAGCCTAACGGCTACCAGTCGCTGCACACCGTCGTGCGGGACGGGCAGGGCCGGCCCGCCGAGGTGCAGATCCGCACGCGCGCCATGCACGAACACGCCGAGCACGGCGTGGCGGCGCACTGGGCCTACAAGGAGGCCGGCGTCAAGGGCTACGCGGGTGCGAGCAGCGCCGGCGGTTTCGATGCCCAGGTCACCGAGGCGCGCAAGGCGGTGCTTCGGCAACTGCTGGCCTGGGAGCACGACCTGTCGTCCGGCCCGGCCGACCAGGCGCAGGGCGACGCCGCGCCGGGGCCGCGGGAAAGGGGCGGCACGCCCGATGTCGTCGACGACCGCATCTATGTCTTCACGCCGCAGGCGGCGGTGGTGGAGTTGTCGGCCGGCTCCACGCCGCTGGACTTCGCCTACGCGGTGCACACCGACCTGGGCCACCGCTGCCGCGGCGCCAAGGTCGACGGCGCGATGGTGCCGCTGAACACCCGGCTGCAAAGCGGCCAGACGGTGGAGGTCTCCGCGCTGAAGGAGGGCGGGCCGTCGCTCGACTGGCTCAACCCGGAACTCGGCTTCCTCGGCAGCCACCGCGCCCGCGCCAAGGTGCGCGCGTGGTTCAACGCCCAAGCCCAGGCGCAGACGGTGGCGCGCGGACGCGAGGCGGTCGAGAAGCTGCTGCAACGCGAGGGCCGGACGGCGCTCAAACTCGACGACCTGGCCGCCCAGCTCGGTTTCCAGAAAGCCGACGCCTTGTTCGAAGTGGTGGGCAAGGACGAGCTGTCGCTGCGCACCATCGAGAACCTGCTGCGGCCGCCCGAGCCGGCGCTCACGCCCGATGAATTCATCGCCCTCAAAAAGAGCCGCGGGCAGGTGTCGGGCCCGCAAGGCGGCGTGCTGGTGGTCGGCGTGGAATCGCTGCTCACCGGCCTGGCGCGCTGCTGCCGGCCGGCGCCGCCCGACGCCATCGGCGGCTATGTGACGCGCGGCAAGGGCGTGGCGGTGCACCGGCGCGATTGCGTGAACTTCGTGCACATGGCCAAGACCGCGCCGGAACGGGTCATCCCGGTGGCCTGGGGGGCGGGCGCGGGCGGGGACGCCAAGTCGGCCGCGGTGTACCCGGTGGACGTCGTCGTCGAAGCGGCCGACCGCCAGGGCCTGCTGCGCGACATCTCGGAAGTCTTCGCCAAGGAGAAGATGAACGTCATCGGCGTGAACACCCGTTCCGCGCGCGACAGCCGGGGGCCGCGCGCCTGGATGACCTTCACCGTCGAAGTGCAGGACGCCGCCCGGCTGGCCGCGGTGCTGCGCCTGGTGGCCCAGGTCGGCGGCGTGCGCCATGCGCGCCGACGCTGATTCCGGGCAGGCTGTTTTGCGTTGGTGAGGGCCGTGTTGGAAAAGCCGCGAAAACTCTGCTATAGTTGCGGGCTTGATTGATGCAGGCGCGTAGCTCAGCTGGTTAGAGCACCACCTTGACATGGTGGGGGTCGTTGGTTCGAGTCCAATCGCGCCTACCAAAATGCATAGCCCGGCACGAATGATTTCGTGTCGGGCTTTTTGTTGTGCGGTGCGCGATGCGCAGAGCAGGTGCACCGACGAACGTGCAGACACGGACTTAGATGCCCATCGACAGCCGGTACCACTCATGGAAGTGACGCATGCCGTCCTCCATGGGCGATTGATAGGGCCCGGCGTCGGTGACGCCCCGCCGGTGCAACGCGCGGCGGCCGGCGTCCATTCGCTCGGCGATCTCGTCGTCCTCCACCACCGTTTCCCGGTAGGCCTTCTGGTGAGCCTCGACGAAGTCGCGCTCGAAGGCGACGATGTCCTCGGGGTAGTAGAACTCGGTGACGTTCAGCGTCTCCTGCGGCCCGCGTGGGTGCAGCGTCGAGCGCACCAGCGCGTGCGGGTAGAGCTCGATCATGTGGGTGGGATAGTAGGTCAGCCAAATCGCGCCGTAGTCGGGCGGCACGCCGCCGCGGTAGGCCAGAAGGCGCTCGTGCCAGGCCTGGTAGACGGGTGAGCCGGGGGATGCCAGTCCCCGGTGCACGCCGACGCGCTGCACGCTGAATGAAGCAGCGAACTCCCAGGCCAGGTCGTCGCAGGTCACGAAGCTGCCCAGGCCGGGGTGGAAGGGGCCGACGTGATAGTCCTCCAGATAGACCTCGATGAAGGTCTTCCAGTTGTAGCCGCAGCGGTGGGACTCGATGCGGTCCAGCACATAGCCCGACAGATCGAACTCGGGGCGCTCGAACAGCAGGGCCAGATCGCGCGCGGGGTCCCTCGGACCTTCGAAGAACGCCCCGTGGCATTCCTTCAGCGGATAGCGCGGCAGGTGGGCGCAGGGCTGGGGCGAGAAGCGCGGCGCGCCGATGAGCTCTCCAGTGTCTTTGTAGGTCCAGCGGTGCAGGGGGCAGACGATGTGGCCGCCCGATTGGGGCGGCAGGCGGCCGTGCGAGGGAGAGCCCGTCACGGTGCCGGCCTGGCCGCCGAGTATCAGGGCCTGGCGGTGGCGGCAGACGTTGGACAGCAGTTGCACGCCTTCGCGGCCATGCACCAGCGCGCGGGCGTTGTCCTCGTGACCGAGGGTGCGCCAGTCGCCGACCTCGGGCACCCACTGGCGATGGCCCACATAGCGTGCGGCCTGGTGCTCGAACATGGCCATCTCGCGCTGGAACAGGTCTTCGTCGAAATAGGCCTGGACCGGCAGCTGGGGCTGGGTGGACAGCAGATGGGCGCGTCGGACGATATCGTTCATGCGGAGTTCCTCAGGTCCTGGGCCTGCAGCCGCCGCAGCCTTTCGGCGCGCGGCAGGCGCGGGCAGGTGTTGCACAGCCCGCCACCTTCGCGGCGGTCGTCGAGGCAGCAGACGCCGCGGTCTAGCGCCAGCCGCGGGCGGCCGGCTGCGGTGTCGAAGGCGAGAAAGCCGCTCGCGCCGGCGGCGTCCAGCCGGGCCAGCCAGTCATCGCCGGCGCGGCGCAGTTCGTCGTCGGAGATGCGCGTGTGCGGCTGGGCCCGCAGCAGCGCGGCCAGCACGCAATCGGCCAGCATTCGCCGTGCTGACTTGGGATGCAGCGCGATCCTGGCCTGCACGCAGGCCAGCAGCTGTCCCGACAGCGCATCGAGCTGACGGGCTGCCAGCTCGCGCCGCTTGCAAGGCTCGGCGACCATGAGGGCCGCGGCCGGCACGCTGAAGCCGCTCACGTCCGCATTGCGGCCGTCGACTTCCCACCCCAGCCCCTGCAGTGGCAGCACCGCTCCCGCCAGCTCGACCGCCAGCACGCTCGCATAGGCCGGCTGCCAGACCAGCAGGGCCCAGGCCCGCAGCGCCCAGTAGGCGCGGCCGGCCCCGGAGTGCCGCAGTTGCAGCGCGGCCACCAGCTGATCGGCCGCCGCGCCGGCCGCCAGGCCGGTGGCGCGCGCCACGCTGCGCCCCTGCAGGGCCGGCACGACGATGCGTGCTTCGTCGAAGAATTCGGCGAGGGTCAGGATGCGACCTCGGCCGCGAGGGGAGGGGCAATCGCAGCGGTCGCGAATGGCGCGAGCGGGTTGTCCAGCGAGCCGACGATCTTCAAGTTGGCCGCCGGGTCGGCCAGGTTGATCATCTGCGTGTTGTTGCCCATCTGCAGCCGGTTCAGGCAGGACTGGCGGAAGGTCGGTGCGAACAGGTCGTAGCGCGCGTATTTGTCGCGGTATTGCGGATGCTCGTCCTGGTAGCTGCTGATGTTGGCGGCCACCTCGCGCCAGAAGTCCTGCTCGGTGCACAGGCCATGCTCCACCAGCAACTGGTTCATGTAGCGGAAGAAGCCATCGAAGATGTCGATGAAGACGGCCAAGGTCTTCAGGTCGTCCGGGAAGTCCATCACCAGGCGGCGGATGTTGTCCGGCAGTTCGGCCGCCGGGTTGAATAAGGCCGCCTCCTCGGCGATGTCCTTCATCAGCACACGTACCGGCACATGGTTCTGCATGACGAGGATGAGGTTCTCGCCGTGCGGCATGAAGACGAGGTCGTGGGCGTAGAAGCAATGGATCAGCGGCATCAGATAGGCCTGCAGATAGCGCTTGATCCATGTCCGCGGGGTCAGCCCAGACGCCTCGATGAGGGGCGGCAGCAGGGCCTCGCCGTTCCGGTCGACGTGCAGCAGGCTGGCCATCGTCATCAGCCGCTCGCCTGGGGCCAGCAGCGGCAGCGGGCTCTCGCGCCACAGCGCCGAGAACATCTTCTTGTAGGGTGTGTCGGTTTCGATGGCGGCTTCGTAGTAGTGGTTGCGAAAGCCCATCGACGCGACCTCGCGCAGCATCGTGAAGCCGTTGGCGCGCAGCTCGTCGTCGCGGTCGAGCAGCTCCTTGATCCACTGGTTGATGGCCGGAGTGCCCGCCATGTAGTAGGGCGACAGGCCGCGCATGAAGCCCATGTTGAGGATGGACAGCGAGGTCTTCACATAGCGCTTGTGCGGCGCGCTGACGTTGAACATCGTGCGGATGGACTGCTGGGCGAGGTAGCTGTCGTCGCTCAGGCCCAGGAAGACGATGCGCCGCTGCGCGACATAGGGCGCGAAGGCCACCGACAGCTTATTGGCCCACTGCCAGGGATGGGCCGGCATCACCAGGTAGTCGGCCGGGGCCAGGCCGGCGTCCCGCAACCGGGTGTCGAAGCGGGCCAGCGTCTCCTCGCCCAGTTCCTCGCGCAGCAGGCGCTCGTAGCTGAGGTCGGGCACGCTGTGAAAGGCGGCCTGATCGCGGTGCACGGCCAGCCAGACGATCTGGAAAGGCGACGCGGCCTCGGGGGCGTAGGCGCGGTAGGCGGTGCCATCGAAGCCCAGGCGGCCGTTGTTGGCGACGAAGGCCGGGTGGCCCTCCATCATCGAGGTCTCGACGACCTGGAAGTCCGCCTCGTGGATCAGTTCGCGGCTGCCGGGCGCGGCCTTGAGGTGCTTGTAGGCGCTGCTGTAGAGGGTGCTGCAGATCTCGTCGAGATAGATCGGCAGCTGCTCGGGCTTCAGTCCCAGGGCCTGCTTGAAGTCCGTCATGAAGCGCAGCGCGTCGACCTCCCGCGGCAGGCCGCCGGCGATGCATTCGATGGAGTCGGCGGCGATGGCCCAGTGGTGCAGGGCCATCAGGCGTGCTTCGAAGCGGTAGACGGTGTGGCCGTCGGGCGTGGCCAGCGCGTAGGCCTTGTGCAGGCGGCGGCTCGGAATGCGGTCGCCGTCAAGCCGCGGCTCGACGATGTGCTCGTGGGCGTACTCGGATAGCGCCTTGCGCACGAGCAGGCGGTTGACGTGCCGCCAGACTTCGGGGTCGAGGTGGTCGACGACGGTGGCGGGCGTGGTTGGCAGGGTCATGGCGTGGTTTCCTTGAGGTTCTGTAGGGCGTGGCGGTAGTCGGCCCGGGTGCACAGCGCGAGGCTGGCGACCTTCTCGCGCAGCTGCACATTGCCGCGGTAGACAAAGCCGAATGTCTTGTTCAGCACATGGATCTTTTCGTTTTGCATGTCGGGTTCGACGACGACGCGGTGCGCGCCCAGGCCCTCGAACATCAGGTCCATGACCGCCTGGAAGACGCGGCGCGTGAAGCCGCGCACCGGCCGGCGCCCCGGCGCCACGCAGATGTGCATGCCGAGGTCGCCGGGCTGCACGGCGTAGTGGTCGGCGAGCTGGTCGAAGCGCGGGTCGTAGGACTCGGCCAGCACCACGGGCTCGCCGTCGATGAAACCGATGTGGGCATCGCGGAAGCCGCTGGCGAGCAGGGCGGCGTAGAGCCCGCCCACCTCGGCCACGCTGGCGCCCTGCAGGCCCCAGAACTTGGCGTGCTCCTGCTGGAACCAGCCGTGGATGAGGGCGGTGTCGGTGGGAATGGCCAGGCGGCGGAACATCAGGCCGCCGGGCGAGGTGTAGGGCCGCGGCGGCGCGACGGCCGGTTCAAGCAGCGGGAGCATGGGGCGAGTCCTTGGGGTCGAGGTGGACGTGAGCGGGGCGCGGCTTCGGGAAGCTCCAGATCCACAGCGCCGCGGCGGCCACGAAAGCCGCGCCGGCCGCCAGGAAAGGCGCCTGCAGGCCGTGCAGGGCCACCAGCGAGCCGGCCGCGAAGGAGGCCAGCAGCACGCCGCAGTTCTGGAAGAGGTTGATGACGCCGTAGTCGCGGCCGAAGTCGTCCGGCGTGCTGAGGCGGTAGAGCTGGATGTCGAAGTTGATGACGAGTTGGTACAGGGCCCAGCCCAGCAGCGCACGGCCGATCAGCAGTGTGGCCACGTCGGGTACCGCCTGCAACAGCAGCCCCGTGGCCCCCAGGGCGAGGTTGGCCAGCGTGCGGCGCGTCGGGTGCCGCTCGGGCAGCGTCAGCCAGCGGTGGACCAGCAGGGCCGCGACGGCGACGATCTTGGGCACGGCGAAGGCCGCGCCGGCGGCGGCCTCGCCGCTGAAGCTGCCGAGGCTGCTCCAGTAGACCGAGAAAAAGGGGCGGGCGATGGCGGCGCCGAAGTCGAACAGCAGCATCACCACCGCGAGCTTCAGGATGGGCGCATGCCGCGCCAGGCCGAAACGCCGCGGCGCGGTGCGCTCCCCGGAGTCCGCGGCCAGCACCGCCACCATGCGCCGGCTGCGGATCAGAAAGCCGCAGATGGCCATCTGCACGAGATCGGCTCCGGCCATCAGCAGTACGCATTCGCGCACGCTCCAGTGTTCGATGACCGTGCCGCCCGCCACCGCGCCGAGGATCACGCCCAGGTGGGCCACGACCGACAGCAGGCCGATGGTGGCGGGGCGCGTGTCGTCGGTCTCGGTGCGCATCAGATAGGGGAAGTTCAGCAGATAGCTGCTCTTGAAGGCGAACATCGCCATCGACAGCACCCAGTAGCTGGCGACGCCGGGCGCCCAGTAGCTGGCCAGGCACAGCAGGGCCGCGATGCACTGGGTGAACTGCAGGATGTGCAGGGTCTCGAAGCGGCGCGCCACGCGCACCCACAGCGGGAAGACGCACATCACGACGATGGAGATGCCCGCCACGTAAGCGCCGACGTGCAGAGGGTTGGCCTCGCCGTAGCGCTCCTGGAAGAACTGCGGATAGAACGGGATCAGCAGTGCGTCGCTGATGACGGCGAACAGCGTCATCAGGATCAGTCCGTGCTTCAGGCGCATACCGGGTCCTTGGTGATGGGGGCCGGCGGCGTCAGCGGCGTGAACAGCGCAGAGCGCGGCACGCCGAAGCTCTGCAGCGCGAAGCCGGTCTCGATGGGGTAGTGCTCCACGCCGGTCAGTTCGCGGATCAGGCAGGAATTGCGATGGCAGGCCAGCCCCAGCTCGGGGTTGCTCAGGCCATGGCTGTGCAGGCCGCCGTTCTGCACATAGACCTCGCGGCCGGCGCTGTCGACCGCGTAGTCGCGCGTCGGCTGGTAGCGGCCCTGCCGGTCGAAGCGCAACCGGTGCGCGATGCCGCGGAGGAAGCGCGGCACGCGCTGGCGGTAGCCGGTGGCGAAGATCAGCCCGTCGGTGCGGTGCTCGAAGACCTCGCCGGTGTCGGTGCGCCGAAACTCCAGCGCATGCAGGCCGGTGCCGGCGTCGAAGCGGCAGCGGCGCAGCTCCGACTGCGTGACGAGGTGGGCCTGGAAGCGCTGCTGGCGCCGGGCGCGTTCGAGCTGGTGGTAGATGTCGTCCATCAGCCGCGCGTTGATGCCCTTGTAGAGGGCGTCCTGGCGCGCCAGCACGGCGGGCTTGCGCTCGTCCGGCAGGCCGTAGAAGTAGTCGGTGTAGTCGGGGGAGAACATTTCCAGCGTCAGCCGCGTGGTCTCCATCTGGAAGAAGTAGGGCGAGCGAGTGATCCAGTTCACCGTCGTTCCGCGCTGGGCGGCTTCCTTCAGCAAGTCGTGGCAGACCTCGGCGGCGCTCTGGCCGCTGCCGACGACGGTCACCGAGTGCTTGTCCAGCAGCGCGGCCTTGTGCTGCAGGTAGTGGGCCGTGTGCAGATAGGGGTGCGAACTGTGCTCGCAGCAGTCCGGCAGGCTGGGCTGCGCGCCCACGCCAAGCACCAGCTTGCGCGCCGCGAACTCGGCCGGCGCGCCGTCGGCGCGGCGGGCATGGACGCGGTAGATGCCGACCGCGGCGTCGTGCGAGACCGCCGCCACCTCGTGGCCGAAGCGCACGTTCGGCAGCCGCCGCGAGGCCCACTGGCAGTAGCGGTTGTAGGCCTCGCGGGTGATGTGGAGCGGGCCGTTGATGTAATGCGAGTAGATCTCGCCGCCGTGCTTGCAGAAGTTGAGGTAGCTGTACTCGCTGGTCGGATCGGCGAGGCTGACGAGGTCGGCCAGGCAGGGGTTCTGCAGCGTCGTGTCCTCGATCAGCATGCCGGGGTGCCAGTTGAACTCGTTGCTGCGCTCGAGGAAGAGCGCGCGCACAGGCTGGGCCGCGCCTGCCAGGGGCGCCATCAGGCAGGCCAGGCTGAGGTTGAAGGGCCCGAGGCCGATGCCGATGACATCGTGCACTTCAGGGTCGCCAGATCGGAGATCGTTGTCGCGCATAGGCCGCCTTCTATTTGCAGGGAGTTGGGTGGGGCGGCCATCGGCCGCTTGCTACTTCTGCTTGACGGGACGCGCGGTGAAACTTTTAAGGAGAGGCAGTCCTGTCTGTACGGTTAATTGGCGTGTCTCCGACACGCCATGTCATGCCGGGGCGCACAGGTCCGGGCAGACGGCCAGCGCCTTCAGGGCGTCGCGCACCATGAAGTTCACGAGCGTGACGGACACGCCCAGCCGGTCCGCCACCTCCTGCTGGGTGTGGCCGTGCAGGCGGTGCAGCACGAAGGCCTGGCGGGTGCGCGCGGGCAGCTCGCGCAGGCAGCGGTCCACGCCCCGCATGCGCTGGCGGCCGATGGCCACATGCTCTGGCGTGGCGGAGGCGGCACCGGGCTCGAGGCCCTCGTCCTCCTCCTCCTCATCGGCGAAGACCTCGCGCTCGGCCCGGCGGCGGCGCAGGTGGTCGATGCACACATGCTGCACGACGCGCATGCAATAGGCCACCGGCCGCTGCACGCAGGGCGGCGGTGACCCCTGCATCAGCTTCATGCAGGCCTCCTGAACCACGTCGTCGGCGAGGTCGCGATCGCCCATCCAGCGGCAGGCCACCCGCGTCAGCAGCGGGCGGTGGGCGATGAAGTCGACGACGAGGGGGTGGGGCGACGGCGGCAGCGACGCCGTCATTTCAGTACTTCCAGTGCAGCGTGGCCTGGCCGTTGCGCGGCGCGCCATACAGGCTCTGGTCCCAGTAGAGGCTGGCGAGATAGGTCTTGTCGGTCACGTTGTTCAGCACCAGATGGGCGCTCAGGCGGTCGCTGAAGTCGTAGCGCGCCATCAGGCCGAGCAGGGCATAGGCCGGCTGGCGGGCGACGATGGCGGAACCGTCGGGGGCCGCCTGCGTGCCGTTGATGCGGTGCACCTCGCTCTGCCAGCGCAGCGTCGCGCCCAGTTTGAGCTGGGGCAGGGCGGGCAGGCGCCAGCTGGTCGACAGGCGCAGCGTGCGGCGCGGCACGAAGGTGCGCGCGGCCGCGCCGGCGGCGTCTTCCAGGCGCAGCTGGGTGTAGCCGGCGCTCAGCTCCCAGCCGGGGCTGACACGGCCGGCCAGGTCGAGCTCGAAGCCGGTGGAGCGGGCGTCGATGCGCCGGTAGAAGGAGAAGCCACCGCCGCTGTCGAAGCCGGCGTACTCGGCGGTGTTGTTCTGCGCGGTGCGGAACAGCGTCAGCGAGCCGTTGAGCTCGCCGCCCAGCCACTCGCCTTTGACGCCGACCTCGGCGTTGCTGCCCTTCACGGGTCCGAGCAGGGCCTGGTTGGCATCGATCTGGGTCTGCGGGTTCACGATGCGGGTGTAGCTGGCATACAGCGAATGGTGGCTGTCGAGGTCGAAGACCAGCCCGGCGTGGGGCACGGTCTCGGCCTCGTCGTACCGGCGCGGCACGGCGCGGAAGCCCAGACCCTCGCTTTCCATGCGCGTGTGGTTCAGGCCCAGCATCAGCTTCCAAGCATCGGCCAGGTTAAGCCGCGCGAGCGCGTAGAACGACTGCCGGCGGTTGACGAAGTCGGCCGACCCGGTGCCGCCGTTGAACGCCGGCTCGGGGTAGCCGCCCCAGCCTTGCGGCGCCGTCACTGGCGTGCCGTTGCCGGCGCCGCGCTGGTAGGACGCCTGGTTGCGCACTTTGGTGGCGTTGACGCCGAACACGGTTTCATGGCGCCGGCCGCCGAGCTGGAAAGCGCCCGTGGCATGCAGGTCGAACAGGGTCTGGGTCTCGTCCGCCACTTGCGTGGACAGCCAGCTCTCCGGGCCCACGCCGGTCGTGCGATCGGGCAGGGCGCCCGAGATGCTGAACAGCTTGCCGTCGGCTTGCAGCGTGCGTCGGCTGGCTACGCCCTTGATCGTCCAGTCCTTGCCCAGCCCATGGCTGATTTCGACGAAGTGCGTGGTGTCGGTATTGTTCCAGTGTGACCAGCGCGGCGCGGCGGCCGTCGAGCGCGGGTAGGCCGCGGGCGAACCGTCGGCGTGGTTCAGCGGCAGGCCGCCCCAGGACGTGCCCTCGGGCCGGTTGCCCTGGCGCGTGATGCCGCCGGACAGCACTGTGCGCGGCCCGAGCGAGGCTTCGAGCAAGCCGGCCGCGACATGCTTGTCCAGCGCGTAGTTGTCCATGAAGGATTCGCCTTGCTGCGCCATCACGATGGCACGGCCGCGCAGCGTGCCGGTCCGGTTGAGCGGACCCGACACATCGCCCTCGACACGCCGCTTCTGCCAGGACCCCAGTGTCAGTCCGCCCGAGGCTTGGAAGGTGGCGGTGGGCCGCTTGCGCACATAGTTGACGGTAGCCGCCGGGTTGCCGGTGGAGGACAGCAGGCCGTTGGCGCCACGCAGCACCTCGACGCGGTCATAGGGTGCGGTGTCGATGTCGCCGAGCTGGTCGCCGTTGGTGAAGGGCATGCCGACGCCGTCGACCTGGAAGTTGGAGATGTCGAAGCCGCGGGCGTTGAAGTAGTTGCGGTCCGTCTCGACGCCGTCGACCGACACGCCGGTGGTGTTGGCCAGCACCTCGTTGGCGCTGAGCAGGCCGAAGTCGTCCATGCGGGCGCGCGTGATGACGCTGACCGACTGCGGCGTCTCGCGCGGCGACAGCATCAGGCGGCTGGCGGTTGTGCTGGCCGCCGCGCCATAGCGTTCAGTCCCCTCGGTCACGAGCGGATCGATGGCCGCCTTCACCATCACCGGGGGCAGGATCTTTGCCGCCTCCTCGGCCGGCGTGCTCGCGATCGTGAAGCTGCCGTCGGGCTGGGCGACGGCCTTCAGCGGCGTGCCGACGAGCAGCGCGCGAAAGCCCTCTTCGACCGTATAGCGCCCGTTCAGACCGGCGCTGCGGCGGCCTTGTGCGAGCTGGGGGTCGAAGGACAGCTGCACGCCGGTGCTGCGCGCCAGGCTGTTGAGTGCCACGTCGAGCGGGGACGGGGGGATGGCGACGCTGTGCACGCTGCCGGCGGGCAGGGACGGTTGTTGCGCAAGCAGCGTGGCGGGCGACACGGCCAGCGTGGCGCAAAGCAGCCAGGCGGCGGCTGCCGGAGATGTGGGCCGGGGATGGGGCTGAGTCATGGAAAACCTTCTTTGGAGAGGTGGAGTGGCTTTCCTGACGAACCGGACGACGCGCAAAAACCTGCAGGCCTCCGTTAAAAAATCGTCAGCGTGGGCTGAGGGACACCCACCAGGGCGTGATGGATCGTGCGCGCACGGGCAGCGTCCGCTGCAGGGCGGCCAGCACGCGGTCGAAGTCGTTCAGCGGGAACACGCCGGAGATGCGCAGCGCGGCGACGGCTGGCTCGCAGCGCAGCCAGCCGCGGCGGTAGCGCGCGAGTTCGGCGGCGAGGTCCCGCAGCGGCATGTCGCGTGCGACGAGCACGCCGTCGGTCCAGGCCGCGGCGTCCGCATCCGTCGAACCGAAAGGGCCACCGCCCTGGGCGTCGAACAGCCATTGCTGGCCGGGCCGCAGCCGCCGTTCCACAGAGGCTGCAGCGGGCGCACGGGGGCGCACGTCGACCTCGGCCGTCAGGGCCTGCACATGGGTGCGGCCGGTGAACTGGCGCACCAGGAAGCGGCCATCGCGGGCCTGCAGCCGGCCTTCTGCAGTGCGGACGAGCCAAGGTGTCGCGCCGCGGCCTGGCGCGCAGTCGACCAGGACCTCGCCGCCGAGCAAGCTCACGCAGCGTTGCTGCGCACCGATGCCCACATCGACGGCCGTGGCCGTGTTGAGGTGCAGCAGGCTGCCGTCCGCCAGTGCCAAGCGGCGGTGTTCGCCGACCCCGGTGCGATGGTCGGCGGCCAGGGCTTGCCACCGGTCGGGCGGCGCGCCCAGCGCGCCAGCGCCGCCGAGGAGCACCATGCTTCTGAGCACTGCACGGCGGCGAGGCCTGTGTGCCGCCGCCAGCGTGCCATGCGCCAGGGCGCTGGGCAGGGACTTCAGCTGCCGGCTGAAGCCGGCGATGGCGGCCCAGGCCTGGGCGTTCTCGGGCCGCTCGCGTTGCCAGCGCTGGCAGGCCTGGTGGTCCTGCGGCGTGGCGTCGCCGGATTCCAGGCGGACCATCCAGTCAATGGCGGCCTCCACTGCCGCGGGCGGCGTCCGCGGCGCCGTCATTGCAGGGTGGCGCCGTGCCGCGCTGCGTGGCAGGCAGTGAAGGCGCGTGTCATGTACTGCTGCACCGAGCTGACCGACACGCCCAGTTCGGTGGCGATCTGCGCATAGCCCATGCCGTCGAGTTGCGACAGCAGGAAGGCCTGCCTCACCTTGGCTGGCAGGCCGCCGAGCATGCGGTCGACCTCGGCCAGGGTCTCGAACGTGATGCGCTGCTCCTCGACCGACGGCATCTGCGCCTCGGGCAGCATCGCCAGCGCCTCCAGAAAGGCGCGCTCCAGCGCGGCACGCCGCCAGTGGTCGACCACCAGGCCATGGGCGATGGTGCTCAGCAGGGCCTTGCCACCGCCGGGCCCGGCCTGCAGCGTGAAGGCGTCGCGGCGCACCAGCAGGCGCGCGAAGGTGTCGTGGGCCAGATCCGCGGCGCGGTGGGGGCAGCCGAGGCGCCGTCTCAGCCAAGCGACGAGCCATTGATGGTGGCCGCGATAGAGGTGGCTGATGGCGGTGAGGTCGAGGGTTTGGGAGTCCTGCATGGGCAGACGGCCGAGTGGGAGTGGGACGCGTCCGGCGGCGGCAGGGACGGGCGGGGCGCTTCGGTGCAGCACAGCCCCAACGAGCAGATGATAATGAGAATAATTCGCATTAAAGTGTTGGGCTTGACCGGGGAGGGCCTTTCCCCACCAAGCCCCTGCCGGCCCGTCCCGATGGAGTTCCCCCTGAGTGCCTCAACCCCTCCCGTTGCCGAACGCCCCACGGCGATGGCCGTCGCTTCCCGCGTGGCCGCCGGGCTGCCGGGCGGCTACGCCTTCACCTGGGGCTTCACCACCCTGGCCATTGGCGGCAGCATGGCGCTGGGCGCGGCCTATCACGGCCCCGGGCACGGCGCCATGTTGCTGGCCTTCCTCGTCTTCCTGACGGCTTTCCTGTGGGCTTTCGCCACCGCGCGACCCGCGTGGGCGGTGCTGCTGGGCGGCGGCGCGCTGATGAGCGCTGTGGCCTGGGTACACACCTGCGCACGGCGCCGGTGGCGCTCGCGCGGATCGCGCCGGCCTGGCGCGAGCAGTGCTGGGCCTTGGTCATGGACGTGCATTGGGCTCGACTTCCGGCCAACACGCCGACGGGCAGCAACCCCTTCGCGCACTGAGCGTCTCAGGCGTCAGCGCGGTGGCCGCATCGCTGATGCTTTGCCTTGCCGCAGATCACACGTCCATCGCGGCCTTGTCCGGAATTCCCGCAGATGAGCGGGCCTCGATTCGGGATGGGCTGCCAGGCGCAAAGCGCAGCGATACCCGTAGGTATCGCGAGCGCCCGACACCCACCAGATGCCTCCGGCCGCGTCGGGCTCCGGATGAGGGGGGCGTGGGCCGGCTCGCCGCCCATCATGCTTCGATCGGCCCGGGCGAATCGCGGCCTGGCCCCGTCCGTCAGCGCATGTGGATCTCCGCCTGTTCGCCCATGTTCCTCGGCGGCTTGCCGGTCACCGCCGCCTTGGCCATCTTGAACAGCTGGACGATCTTGCTTTCCTTCACGTCCCAATAGTTGGCGTGGATGATGCTCACCTGCACCAGGGCCAGGTCGGGGTC
>CBJNAE010000069.1:0-14341 GCA_966433995.1 uncultured Ideonella sp.
GTGCACTGGCCTTCAAAGCATTCGCGGGGATTTCGATCATGTAGACATCGACGTCATACGAGCTGTTCACATTCCAGTTGGTGGAGAAAACCACCTTCGTGAAGTCGCGATTCACCGTGGCGTGGGGCTCGGTCCAATACCAATCGGTGTTGGGTGAGATGTTCCTCGTGGACGCCAGGGTGTAGATCGTGGGATTGGGTTTCAGCTCGACCGCCAGGACCTTGTCATGGTTCCATTTCCTGACGAAGGGCAGATAGTCCCGCTCGGACTTCTCGCCATAGGTGCTGACCAACACCCAGCCCGGCTTGTTGAAGGATTTGCCCGAGAAGTGAAAAGCGGTCCCCATCATGTCGATGTAATTCTCGAACAACTGCGTCACTGCGCCGGTCCGCAGGTTCCGCATGTAGACGCCTGAGCCACCCACGCCGTCGCCGAGGTCGTCGTACGAGACAGCGACGTAGACATCGTCGCCATTGGCGTCGATCGCGATGTCCGAATGTTCGCCCCGTTTGGCCACCAGCATTTCCTTGGAGAAATCCCGCGAGTAGGAGATGACCGCGGAGTCGTTGGGCGCGAGTTTGCTTCCCGACACGCCCGAGACCACGCAGTAGTCGCCGCTGGGGCTCATGCTGATGTTGTCGGGGTCGCTCAGGCTCTTCATGCCGAGGATGGTGTCGGTCTGGCGGTCCCAGGTGAACACGCCGACGGTCGACCAATCGCCCTTTTCAACTTTGAAGCACCAGTAGCGAGCGTCCTTCGAAGAAGAGCCTTCGCCCCCGGTCCACACGTGCTCGGCGTCGGGCCACTTGGCTTTCACCCGCGCGCTGAAATCCGCGATGACCCGGGTGACATTGGTCGAAACGTTCAGCTCCCGGAAATTCATGCCGTTGCCGTTCATTTCGACGTGGTAGAGCAGGTTCGGGTCCTGGAGGTGCCAGCTGGGCTCGGTGTCGGGTCCCAAGCCGTTGAGCTGCTTCAGCTTGGCCTTGGTGGTGGCGTCATAGAGGAACATGCCGCCGCCGCCCACGCCGTAGACCAGGTACTTGGAGCTGTCGGCGTTGAAGGCCTGGTGGCGGGAGTAGTCGTTGACCAGGGCCGAAGTCCCCGCGCCATCGGCCTTGTTGTCGGTCGCGCGGGACATGCAGGTTTTGTAGTTGGGCTCCGTGAACACGACGCCTTTGGCCGGCTTGGCCATGTCGATGATGGGATCGACCAGCCGCGTGGAAGTCAGTGCGAAACCGGGGGCCGCGGCGTACAGGCTGGCGCACGCGGGGCTCAGGCCCGAAGTGTTCGACGCCCCCGGGAGGGTGAAGCGCAGCGCGCCGTTCCACCACAGGGCGCCGGTGCCGGGCAGCACGTCGATGCCGTCGAAGGCGGTGGCTTTGTCCGCGGTGGCGCGGTCGAAGGTCACGCCCTGCGCGGTGGGCAGGATCTTTTGGCCGGCGGCGGTGACGGACTCGATGAACAGGTTCCGGTCTTGCCCTTCGGCCGTGTCCAAGTCGTTGTTGTAGACGATGTCCAGCTTGGTGCCCGCTGCCAGGCTGGGCATGTTGAAGGCGTAGTCCTGGAATTCGGTGGCGCGCACTTCGACGCTGTCGATCACCTTGCCGTCGGCGATGATCACCATGAACGCGCCTTGCTTGTAGGTCGAGGGGCCGCCGCGCACGCCCGCCAGCTGCGACTTGGCGCGCACCACCAGCGTCTCGCCCGGGCCCGTGTAGGCCGCCGCATGCCTGATCGCGTCATCCCCGGCCGGCTGCGCCGCCGACATGTCGTCGGCGCCCGTCCCACCACCGCAACCCGCCAGCATGGCCAGGGCCACGGCTTCGGCCAGCGCCGTGGCGGTGAATAGTTTCGATCGTTTCATCCCCATCTCCCAATTGAGTTCGTCGTTGAATCGCCTTGAGGGCGGAACGGACACCAAAGCATTCATTGGTGGCCGCGCGCAGCGCTACAAGGCAGCGCCTTGCCGGGTCTTCTTGGACTCCGGCTTCAACTGAAGCGGATCGCGAGCGGGCAGTGGATCAAGTCGGTTTCAATTTGACACAGCTTTTCGGCCAGCGAGGCAGGCGTCCCGTGTCGATGGGAGGCCACCGCGACCCCGTGGGAGGCGCGGTGCTGCCCAACGATCCGCGCCCATGGAACGGCGACCGGGGCCCCTGGAATGACGCGGGTGAACGGGTGCGGGTAGCCGCCGGCGTCCCGTCGGCGGGGCATCCGCCTGATTTCGTGGCGCCGACCTACGCCGTCCCGCTACCGCCCCAATGCGGGGCGTCGGGCCGTTCATCGACCGCCTGTTCGCCCGGCCGCAGCGGGCAGTGGGCCCGCAGCAGGGCGTCCACCTGGTCCACCGCGGCGAGGAGCCCGGCTTCGAAACGGCCGGCCTGGAAATCGGCGCGCATCGCCTCCAGCACCGCTTGCCAGCGGGCTTGCGAAACGTGGGCATTGAGCCCCCGGTCGGCAACGATCTCCACCTTGTGCTCGGCCAGCAGCAGGTAGATGAGCACGCCGTTGTTCCCTTCGGTGTCCCAGACCCGCAGCTTGCCGAATTGCGTGATCGCCCGGTCGCGCGCGGTCGCTCGCCGCCACAGGTAGCTCAGCGGCAGGCTGGCCTCGACGCAGACGCAGATCTCCCCGGCATGGCCCGCCTCGCTGCGGGCCACCCGTTCCTGGATGCGTGCGAGCGCGCCCGGCCCGAGGGCTCGGGCCGCGTCGGCCTCGTCCCAGAGGCGGTGCTTGAGGATGCGCAGCAGCCTGTTGCCGCTGTCGACGGTCTGGGCTGGGGGAAGCTGGCCTGCCATGGTCGTTTTAGGGCCTGTTAACACTAAAAGGAAGCCCACGCCGGTGTCTGTCCGCTCCCAGGGCTAGGCGCGGGTGAGGCCGTGGGCCTTCGGCCCATAACGAGTCCGCAACGACGCCCTGGGAGCGGACAGACACCGGCCCTTCGGGTGACCTCCACAGAAGCCCGCCCTCCGCGTTGCAAATGCTCGCTGTGGCACAGGCCACAGCTGTGCTTTGCGCCTTGATGGCGGGCTTCTGTGGAGTCACGTGGGCTTCCTTTTAGTGTTAACAGGTCTAATGAGCGCGATGTGCCCCTCACCAGTCGCCCGACGCGCCGCCGCCGCCGAAATCGCCCCCGCCGCCGCTGCTGAAGCCGCCGCCGTCCGACGATGAATCGGATGAGCCCCAGCCGCCGCCGCCCAAGCCGCCGCCGGTCCAGACCAGCGGGCCGCCATGCCGGCCGCGTGGGCCTGCGATGGAACGGCGGGCGGCACCCAACCCCAGCACGCCCACCGTGAAGAGGGCGGCCGCGCCGATCAGGCCGGCCAGCAGCCAGCTCGACGTGGCCAGCCAGCCGAGTCCGCCGGCGCCCGCGCCGGTGGCCAGCGCGCCGAGCTTGCGGCCGAGCAGGCCGGTGAACACCATACCGGCGATCGGCACCGCCACGAACAGGAAAACCATCAGGCTTTCCAGGTCGTCCAGCCCGTGGTCGCCGAGCAGTCCTTTGTCAGCGCCCGCCTGCGGCGGCGGCAGACCCTCGCCGCGGATGCGGCCGCCGATCGCGTCGACCGCGGCGTTCAGCCCGCCCGCATAGTCGCCCGCCTTGAAGGCCGGCACGAGGTGCTCGTCGATGAGTCGCTTGGCGAGCAAGTCGGGGATGGCGCCTTCCAGCGCCTTGGCCACTTCGACGCGCACCTTGCGATCGTCCTTGGCGACGACGATGAGCAGGCCGTCGCCGACGCCGCGCCGGCCGATCTTCCATTGGTCGCCCACCCGCTGCGCGAACGCGGCGATGTCTTCCGGTTTCGTCGTGGGCACGGCCAGCACCGCCACTTGGCTGCCGGTGGACTGCTCCAGCGCGGCCAGCTTGCCGACGAGGGCGCCGCGCTGGGCGGGGCTGAGCAGGCCGGCCTGGTCGACGACACGGTCGGTCAGCGGCGGCACGGGCCGCACCGCCTGGGCGCGCGCGGCACCGCCGCACAAGGACAGCAGCATGCACAGCCCCAGCAGCACCTGCCTGGCCACCATGGCGAAGGCGCCTGGGCGGCTCACTGTTTCGCCGCGGGCTGGCTGGCGCCGAAATCGACCACCGGCGGCGCGGAAATCTGCGCCTCGTTCTGCACGGTGAAGCTGGGCTTGACGTCGTAGCCGAACACCTTGGCCGTGAGGTTGGTGGGGAAGCTGCGCGCCAGCACGTTGTAGTCGGCCACCGTCTTGATGTAGCGGTTGCGCGCCACGGTGATGCGGTTCTCGGTGCCTTCCAGCTGCACTCGCAAATCCTGGAAGCCCTGATTGGCCTTGAGGTTGGGGTATTGCTCGCTCACCACCAGCAGGCGGCTGAGCGCGCCGGTCAATTCGCCCTGGGCCTTCTGGAATTTGTCGAAAGCCTCCGGGTCGTTCACCAGCTCGGGCGTGGCCTGGATGCTGGTGGCCTTGGCGCGGGCCTCCACCACCTTGGTCAGCGTCTCCTGTTCGAAGTTGGCCTCGCCCTTGACGGTGGCGACGATGTTGGGAATCAGGTCGGCGCGGCGCTGGTATTGGTTGAGCACTTCGGACCAACCGGCCTTGACGTCTTCGTCGAGTTTCTGGAATTCGTTGTAGCCGCAGCCGCCCAGGGCCGCTGAAAGCCCCACAGCCGCCAGGACGGCGGCCGGCCTGCGCCGTGCGGATGTGTCCTTTTGCTTCGTCATCGTCGCGGTCATGTCGTTTCCTCCGTGCTGCACCACTGCGGATCGTAGTGGAAGCGCGAGAAGCAAGCGGCGCGCCCGCGGCCTTGCGGCTCAGGCTCCGGTCAAGGTTTCTGCGGGGACGGACCGGTGCCGGCCGCCACCGGCCCGGGCCATTCCGGCAAGGCGGCCACGAGGGCCTGCCGCTGCTTGGGCGGCAGCGTGCGCATCTGCTTGAGGATCCAGGCGGTGCGCTCGTCACGGCCCGGGCCGCCCTCGGCCCAGCGGGCCAGTTCATGTTCGGGGGCGCGCAGCAGTCCGGCCAGCCAGGCGGCTTCGACCGGGCCCAGGCGCTGCACCGGTTTCTTGAAATAGTGCTTCGCCGCGGCGGCGGCGCCGCATTGGCCCTGCCCCCAGGGCGCCATGGCGAGGTAGAGGTCGAGCACGCGCGCCTTGCCCAGGGTGCGGTCGAGTTCGACGGCGTAGAGCAGTTCGCGCAGCTTGCGCAGCGCGTGGCGTTCGTCGCCGGTGTAGACCATCTTGGCCAATTGCTGGCTCAAGGTGCTGCCGCCGCGCAGGCCTTTGCGGTCGGCGGCCTGGTTGCTTGTCCAGGCGGCCTGCAATTCGGTCAAGTCGAAGCCGGCGTGCTCCATGAAGCGCTGGTCCTCGGCGGCCATCACCGCCTTGGGCAGCCAGGGGCCCCATCCGCCGTCGGGCAGCTTGCCGTTGTTGCCGGCGCAGCCGCCCGGCGGCAACGCGGTGCGCAGGGCTTCGGTGCCCAGGCCCGAGACCGCGAATCCTTCGACCTGCAGGTTGATCTTGTCGCCGGGTTTGCCGGCGGCGGGGTCGGGGCCGGTCCGCGGGAACTGCCAGCGCGCGTCCAGCCGGATGCGGCCGTCGATCCGCGCGCGGGGCCATTCGGGCAGCTGCGACGACCACAGGCCCGCCAGGTCGCGGGCCGGCGTGGGTGGCAGCTCGACGCCCAGCTCGGCCTGCTGGCGTGCCATCTGCAGGTGCCAGCGGCCTTTCACCGGGTTCAGCGGCTCGCCGCCCCGGCCCGGCGGGGCGGGGGAGACGATGAAATCGCCTTTCAGGTGGTCCTGCCCGTTGCGCTGGAAGGTGGCGCTGAGCCGCGACAGCGGCACGGGCTGGGGCCCGAGCGACGGCAAGGCCAGCAGGCAGGGCTGGCATTCCAGTTCCCAGGGCCCGGATTCGCCGTCGCCGCCCAACAGGCTGACCGGCCCCCAGCGGGTTTCCAGCACACGGCCGCGCATCAGCCGCGTGGCCACCTTCAAGGCCACCGGGTGGGTGAGCAGCCGGTAGGTGGTGGGCACGCTGGCCTGCAGCGTCCACGGCCCCACCCGCAGCGGGAAGGACCACTCTTCGGGCGCGGCGCGCAGCATCACCAGGGCCCAGAACAGCAAGGCGCACAGCAGCAGGCAGGCGGTGCCGAACAGCAGCGAGAGCCATTGCAGGGCCCGTTTCAAGCCGCTGCGCGCGGGCCGGGGCGTGGGGTTGTCGGCGGGGGGCGGAATGATGTCTTCGGTGGAGGCGGTCATCAGAGGGCTCTCGCGATGGTGAGCGCTTGCCAAGGTCCGGTCGATTGTCCCAGCTGGGCCGACCAGAACCAGCTGGATGTATCGGTGAAAGACCGGCCTGTTGCATCGACGATTCGCTCGCAGACGCGGATACGCTGCTTCTCTCCGGACGGCCCCGTGCGCTCGGCCACGAAGCAGCGCCACAGCCTGTCTTCGGCGTCGCGTTCCAGCCGGGCGTTTTCGATGCGGTAGCCCAGTCCGCGGTAACAGTCGGCGGCGGGGTGCAGCATGCGGGTGGGCGCATGCACCTCCCGCCAGACCAGCGTCTGGACGCCGTCGGTCAGGCGTGTCAGCTGGCCCGGGAATCGGGCCGCGAAGCGCTGCTCGACCGGGCTGAGCGCCAAGGGCCGCAGGGCCCGGCCTTCCCATTCGCGCGGCCATTCGCTGTCCACGCGGCCGGCATGCCTGCCACCGGCCGGATCCGACTCCGGCAAGGCCCACGGTGCGGCCAGGCAGGCCAGCAGGGTCGGCAGCACCGCCCATTGCCACGGCCAGTCGCGGCGGCTGCGCCGGGCCGGAGGCGGCGAGAAACGGGTCGATGCCGTGGCCAGGGTCACACGCCTGCGCCAGATCGCGGCATCGGCGATGCGCCATGGGCCATCGCCGCGCGGCCCGGCAGTCACCGCGGTCGCCGTCGCGGCCGCCTGACCCGCCGGGCGCCGCATCAACCCGCACACCCCGCCGCAGACACCGGCCAGCACCGCCAGGCCGACCGCCTCATGAAGCCATTCCGCCACGGGCTGGCCCTGCGGCTCCAGGCCCACCAGCACGCTGTTGCGCAGCACATTGCCCAGCAGGACGAGGGCGCCCACCCACGGCAGCCGCCGCGCGAACGCCGCGTCGCGCAGCCCTGCCCACAGCGCGGTCGCGCAGGCGCAGAAATAGGCCATCCACACCATCTGCACGCCGGAGCAGGGCGCGTCGACGATGATGAGCCGGCCGTCCACCGCCATCGCGCTGCCGCTGCGCTCGGCGGCGAAGCCCAGCCCCTTCAGCAGCCAGGTGCTGGCCTCGGCGGTCACGACCCGCAATGGGAAGCCGGCGTAGAACTGCATCGACGACACCAGCGGCAGAGCCAGCACCGCCAGCCCGGCCATCGGCAAAGCCGCGACGCCCGACGGCAGGAAGGCGCAGGCGCCGCAGACCAGCGCCAAAGCGGCCAGCAAGGCGCCCGCCAGCGGCGGCAGCCACCACACCGCGGCGGTGGCCGCGACGCTCAGGCCCATCGACAGCAACAACCAGGGCAGACGCGGCTGGGCGCGCATCGCCCCGGCCTGCCGCAGCAAGGCCCATCCCAGCACCACGGCCGCCGCCACGCCCAGCGGGTCGTCCGAGCCATCGCCGAGCCGGGCGGCGGCCCAGCGCCAGTGCACGCCGTGGGCGGCGGCCAGCAGGGCCAGCCAGGCCAGTGGATGGGCCGAGGCGAGCCTCTGGCGCCAGCGGCCGCTGGCGCAGGTCGGGATCACATGGCCCGGGGTCATGGGGCCATCCTCCGATCGACCCGGCGGGACGCGCGCCGGTCGCATTGGATCAGGACGGCGGTGTGCAGCAGCGCGCAGAACAGGGCCAAGGGGCCGGCGACGAAGGCGCAGGCGGCCCAGCTGAACACCGCGGCCGACCACCACGCCGAGCCGAGCATGGCGGCCGGGTCGTCGGCGATCAGTGCCGGGACGACGAAAGGCATCGCCAGCGTCGCCAGCGACAACCACCACGAGCTCAGGCGCCGCAGGCAGCGCCAGGCCAGGGCGACGGGCGTCGACATGTCCATGGCCTCCTCAGCGTCCACGCTTGCTCAACAGCGACGAAGCCACCACGCCCACGACCACCAGCAGCGCCAGCCAGGCGGCCGGCTCGGGCGTGCTGGGCACCGTCGCCCCGCCCACTGCCATCGGGCCCACGCCTTCGGGCAGGTGCGACGGCTGGTCGACGGTGGCCGACGAGGCCGCGGCTTCCGGGTTGCGCACCACCTGGTCGACGGCGATGAAGCTGGTGTAGGGCGTCAGCAGGCTGTATTGCAGGCCGAGGTCGGTGATGCGCGCCTTGAACGCTGTGCCGCCTTGCAGCGCCTCTTCGTCGGACAGGCTGGCGATGCGCTGGCGCGCCCAGAGATGGCGCAGCGCGGCGGCGGTCTCGCTCACCTGGCCCGGCTGCACCGGCACCGCGGCGCGCCACGGGCCGCTGGCGGCCTGGCCTTCCACCACCAGCTGCGCGTTGACCGTCTGCCCCTGGGGCGCGCGCCATTTGCCGAACCACAGCACCGGGCGGCCGGCCATCACGTCGGGCAGCTGCACCGGCTGCACGTCATAGGCGTCCAGGCCTTCGAACCGCGCCTTGACCTGCGTCAGCACCGGCGAATCGACGATGGCGCGCAGCCGTTCGGCCTGGGCCGCGGCCTGGTCGGGCTGGGTGACGATGAAGGCTTCGCCCTGGCCGGCGCGGGCGATGCCTTCGATCAGATGGCGGTTCACGCTGTGGCCGATGCCGAAGGCGAAGACATTGCTCTGGCCCAGGTTCTGCCGCACCAGCGCGAACACCTCGTTCTCGACGGTGACGTAGCCGTCGGTGACGACGATCACGCTGCGCGAGACGTCGCCCGCCTTGGGCAGCGCCGCGATGCGCCTGAGCGCGGGCACGATCTCGGTGCCGCCGCCGCCGCGGATGTCGGACAGCGTGCGCAGGGCCTGGGCGATGTTGGGCCGGGTGGCCGGCACCGACTGCGGCGCCAGCATCTGGCTGCTGCCCGAGAACAGCATCACGTTGAAGGTGTCGCTCGGCCGCAGGCTGCCGATCAGGTTCTGCAGCAGCGCCTTGGCGGTGTCCAGCGGGTAGCCGTGCATCGAGCCGGAGATGTCGACGATGAAGATGTACTCGCGCGGGTTGATCTGCGCCGTGGCCGGCGCCTTGGGCGGCTCAATCATGGCGAGGAAGAAGTTCTCCGAGACGCCGCGGTAAAGCATCACGCCCGATTCGATGCGGTCGCCGGCCAGGCGGTAGGTCAGGATGAAGTCGCGGTTGTTGGCGGGGCGGCCGCCGTCCTGGGCGAGGGACACCTCCACGTGCGGGCTGTCCAGGCCCTGGGTCTCCAGCCGGTGCGAGGGCGAGGCCAGTTCCTTGACCGCCACCGGCGCATCGATGTGGACGCGGATGTCGACCGGCGGCGCCTTGCCTTCCTCGCCCGGCTTCAGGAAAGGCGAGCCGGCCCAGGCGTTGCCGCCGGCCGGGGCGGGCGCGTTGTAGCGCGGGCCCACGACCGTCGGGAAGACGAAAGCGTATTGCGCCTGCGTGGGCACGAGCAGTTCGGTGTAGCGCAGCTCGACCGCCACATCGTCGCCGGGCAGGATGTTGGCCACATTCATTTCGAACACGTTGGGCCGGTGCTGCTCCAGCAGCGCGGCGGCCTTGCCTTCCTTCTTGGCGGACTCGTACTCCAGCCGCGCGGCCTGTTTCTCCTGGATGCGCGCGGTGATCAGGCGCTGGCCGAGGCGAACGCTCATCGCGTGCACCGCCGCCTGGGTGGAGCCGGGGAAGACGTAGCGCGCCTCGATCGGCCGCCGGCCTTCATTGCGGTAGCGCTGGGTGACGGTGACGTCGGCGATCACGCCGCTGATGCGCACGTCGACCTGCGTGGACTTCAGCGGCAGCCTGTCGACGCCGGGCTCGCTGCTGTCGACGAAGAAATAGGGGCTCTCGGCCTTGGGCGCCTGGGAGTCGTCGGCCTGGGCCGGCAGGCAGACCATCAGCAGCGCCGCGCCCAGTGACAGCAGCACGCACCACAGCACGCGCGCGCAGGCGCTGGCGCCGGCGGAGGCTGTGCCCCAGGGCGCGCCGTCGAACGCGTCGTCGGAGTGTGCGGACGGGGGGAAGGTGTCGAGCGGTCGCATCGCCTGGGCCTTTCGTTTCGGTGGGAGCCGCCATCCCGGGATTGGGGTCGAGGCGGCATGACCGGAAGGATCGGGGCTTCATGCGAACGGCGGAGGAAGCCGCTGCGAAAGAGTGGCCGCCAATGTGAAGGCGGCGTGAACGGAAGGCCGCGGCCTCCCAGCCGCGGCGCAAGGGTCAGCCCATGCGTTCGGGAAGCGTGCCGCCGTCGCCGAGGGGCAGCGACAACGTCGCCAGCGCGCCGCCGCCTTCGGCGTTGCGCAGCGCCACGCGGCCGTGGTGCAACTCGGCGATCTCCTTCACGAAGGCCAGGCCGAGCCCGGTGCTGCGCTTGCGGCTGTGCGGCCGCGCCAGGGAGTAGAACTTCTCGAACACCTTGGCCTCGGCGTAGTCGGGGATGCCGGGGCCCTGGTCGGCCACCGTGACCTCGGCGACGCGCCGGCGGGTGTGGATCGCCACGGTCACCCGGCCGCCGCCGGGCGAGAAGTCGATCGCGTTGTCGAGCAGATTGGACAGCGCCCGGCGCAGCAGGAAGGCGTCGCCCTCCACGGCCAACCGCCCCCCGCCGCCGGCCGGGGGCGCGAGCTGCACCGAGACCTGCCGCGGCCGGCCGCTGGTCTGGGCGCTCGCCACCACGTCCTGCACCAGGGCGCGCAGGTCGATCGGGACCGGGTTGTCGAGCTGGCGGCGCGACTCCAGGGCGGTCAACTCCATCATGCGGTCGATCAGTTCCTGCACGCGTTCGGTCTCGCGCACGATGTTGGCGGTGAAGCGGGCGCGGTCGGCGTCCGGCATCGGCTCCTGGAGCAGTTCGGCCGCGCCGCGTATCGCAGACAACGGGCTCTTCATCTCGTGCGTCAGCGTCTGCACGTAGTCGGCCACGTAGTTGCGGCCGGCCAGGGCGTCGCGCATCTCGTCGTAGGCGGCGCCGAGCACGCCGAGCGCGCGGCGGCCCAGGCGCGGCAGGTTGAAGGTGTGCTGGGCGCGCACGTAGCGCACGTAGTCGGCCATCAGGCCGAAGGGCCGCACCAGCCAGACCGACAGGATCACCACCAGCAGCAGGATGGCCGCCACTGAGGTGACGCCCACCAGCAGTGTCTTGCGGCGCGCCGCCTCGACGAACTGGCCGAAGCTCTGCACCGGCTTGCCGACGCTGACCGCGCCGGCGATCTCTTCGTTCAGGCGGATGGGCGCGGCCACGTACATGACCGTGGTCTGGGGCTGGCCCTCGATGTCGGGCGTGGTGCGCGCGCCGTAGCCGCCGGCCAGCGCCAGCTTCACGTCGCGCCAGCGGGCGTGGTCGGCGCCTTCCTGGCGGCCGGTGGAGTCGTAAAGCACCTGGCCCTGGCGGTCGACCACGGTGACGCGCAGCTCGACCCGGGTCTTGCGGAAACCGAAGATGTCGGCCTCGAAGCGGCGCGCGTAGAGCGACTGGAACACCGGCCGCAGGGCGTCGGCCCGCAGGTGGCCGTCGGTGGAAGCGGCCTCCACCGTGGTGGCCAACAGGTGGGCCGTCTCGACCAGCGACTCCTCGGCCGATTCGCGGTAGCGCGGGTCGATGTCGCCGAGCAGCCGGTACATCAGCACGCCCACGCCGGCCGCATAGGCCAGCAGGATGCCGATGAAGATGCGGTTGCGCTTGGTCACGGCGTGGCGCGGTGCGGCGTCAGCGCATCAGATCTCGACTTTGGAGCCCAGCTCGACCACCCGGTTGGTGGGCAGGAAGAGGAAGTCGGCCGCGCCGGAGGCGTTGTGGTGCATGCTGGCGAAGAGCTTCTCCCGCCACAGCATCATGCCGCCGCCGATCACCGGGATGACGATGTCGCGCGACAGGAAATAGCTGGTCTCCATCTCATCGATCTCGATGCCCCGGCCTTGCAGCAGCCGCAGCGCCTCGGGCACGTCGGGCTCGTTCTTGAAGCCGAAGTTCAGCGTGACCTGCCAGCAGTCGCGGCCCAGCGGCTCGATCGCGCAGCGCTTGTCGAAGCTGATCCAGGGCACCGCGTGGTTCTTCACCGTGACGAAGAGGTTGGTCTCGTGCAGCACCTTGTTGTGCTTGAGGTTGTGCAGCAGCGCGTTGGGCGTGATGCCCTGGTCGGGCACGAGGAAGACGGCGGTGCCGGCCACCCGGGTGGGCGGGCTGACGAAGACGGCTTCCAGGAAGCTCTTCAGGTCGATCGCGTCCTCGCGCAGCCGCTCGCGCATCAGGGCGCGGCCTTGCTGCCAGGTCATCATCAACAGGAACATCGCCGCGCCGATGGCCAGCGGGAACCAGCCGCCGTCGAACACCTTGATGATGTTGGCGGCGAAGAAGGTCAGGTCGACGGCGAAAAAGAAGACCGTCGCGGCGACGCACAGCGACCAGGGGTAGTTCCACGCGTAGCGGATGACGAAGAAGGTCATCACCGTGGTGATGAGCATGTCGATCGTCACCGCGATGCCGTAGGCCGACGCCAGCGCGCTGCTGGAGCCGAAGGCCGCCACCGCCAGCACGATGCAGCCGTACAGCGCCCAGTTGATGAAGGGCACGTAGATCTGGCCGGTTTCGCGCACCGAGGTGTGCATGATGCGCAGCCGCGGCAGGTAGCCCAGCTGGATCGCCTGTTTGGTGACCGAGAAGGCGGCGGTGATCAAAGCCTGCGAGGCGATCACCGCGGCGCAGGTGGCCAGGCCGATCAGCGGGTAGACCGCCCAGGCCGGTGCCATCTCGAAGAACGGGTTCTTGACGTTCTCCGGGTGCGCCAGCAGCATCGCGCCCTGGCCGAAATAGTTCAGCACCAGGGCCGGCATGACCAGGCCGAACCACGCCAGCCGGATCGGCCGCTTGCCGAAGTGGCCCATGTCGGCGTAAAGCGCCTCGGCGCCCGTCACGCACAGCACCACCGAGCCCAGCGCGATGAAGGCGATGCCGGGGTGGCCTCCCATGAACATCAAAGCGTAGCGCGGGTCCAGGGCCCACAGGATGGTGGGGTTGGCGGCGATGTGGGTGACGCCCAGCGCCGCCAGCGCGAGGAACCAGGCCACGGTGACCGGGCCGAAGAACTTGCCGATGCGGGCGGTGCCGTGGCGCTGCACCATGAACAAGGCGGTGATGATCATCAGGCTGATCGGCACGATGTAGGAATGCAGCGCCGGCGCCGCCACCTCCAGGCCTTCGACCGCGCCGAGCACCGTGATCGCCGGCGTGATCACGCCGTCGCCGAAGAAGATCGCGGTGCCGAAGATGCCCACCAGCAGCAGCCGCGAGCGCAGCGCCGGCTTGTCTTTCACCGCCTGCGTGGCCAGGGCGAGCATGGCGATCAGGCCGCCTTCGCCGTTGTTGTCGGCGCGCAGGATCAGCACGACGTACTTGATGGACACCACCACCGTGATGGTCCAGAACATCAGGGACAACACGCCGAAAATGTTTTCCGGCGTCAGCGGAACGTGTCCGGCGGCAAAGACTTCTTTGAAGGCGTAAAGCGGGCTGGTGCCGATGTCGCCGTAGACGACGCCCACCGCACCCAGGGTCAGGGCGGCCAGGTTCGAGGCGGAACTTTTCTGGTTCACGGGGAACGGCCAGCCGGTCGGCGCTGGCGTAAGACAAGGGGTTCAGATTGTGCGCCCGGCGGCGCCTGAATTCCGCCGCCGGACCACCCCGCGTTTCCAGGGGGCTCGGCTTGTGTTGCAGCGCAACAACGCCGCTTGTCCGACCCCTTCCCTTTATTCGTAGACCTCGGTGTCCGGGTCGGTGGCTTCCAGCTCGTAGCTGGCGGCCAGCATGGCCAGCCGGGCGATCACGCCGTACATGTAGAAGCGGTTGGGCGCGCTGGCGCCGGGCTTGACGCCCGGCTTGGGCAGCTGGTTCGACTCGGCGAAGGCCAGCGGCACGAAGTTGGCCCCGGGTGAGTTGAGGTTCTCGTCGACGCCGCGCTCGGCGTTGACGCGGTAGAAGCCGCCGACGACGTAGCGGTCGATCATGTAGACCACCGGCTCGGCCACCGCGTCGTTCATGCGCTCATAGGTCGGCACGCCTTCCTGCAGGATGACTTCGGTGACGTCCTGGCCGTCCTTGATGGTGCTCATCTTGTTGCGGGCTCGGCGGTTCAGGTCGGCGAGGTCTTTCGGGTCGCGCACCGTCATGATGCCCATGCCGTAGGTGCCGGCGTCGGCCTTGACGATGAGGAAGGGCTTCTCGTTGATGCCGTATTCCTTGTA
>CBJNAE010000070.1:0-14254 GCA_966433995.1 uncultured Ideonella sp.
GGGAGCCGAAGGCGCGCCTCGCCGAGCAGGATCGGGACGGCGTGGTCGCCGTGGAAGTGTCGCCGCCGCCGACGGACTGGAAAACAGTGGCCGCGGAAGGCGCCTCGTTCACCGTCACCGGCACGCAGACCGTGCGCTACGGCGCGGGCACGAGTTGGGTGGAGAAAAGCGTCACTGGCACCGTCCCGTGCACCAACGCCTTCTTCGGCAGCGACCCGGCCTTCAACGTGGTGAAGTCGTGCCAGGTGGCCTCGACCACCACGACGCAGCCTCCGCCCCCGCCCACGGACTGGAAAACGGTGGCCGCGGAAGGTGCCTCCTTCACAGTCAGCGGCACGCAGACCGTGCGCTACGGTGCGGGCACGAGCTGGGTGCAGAAGAGCGTCACCGGCACCGCCCCGTGCACCAATGCCTTCTTTGGCAACGATCCCGCATGGGGGGTGGTGAAGTCTTGCCAGGTCGCCGTTTCCACGCCGCCACCCGAGCCACCCCAGCCACCCCTCCCGACCGCCAACCTGGACCTGTCCTTCGTCAGCGCCAGCGGTGGCTCCTTGTTGCCCTTCACCGTCGGCCAGGCGCTGCGCCAAGGCGCGGTGCCCGCGGGCCAGGTGCTGGTGAGTTCCACGGTGCCCGAGCTGCAGTCCGTCGTCAAAAACCGCTGGCCGGATGGCAGCGCGAAGTTCGTCATCCTTTCGGGCCGGCTCGACCTGACCGCCAACACCTGGCGCACGATCGGGTTGAGCGCGGCTGCGGCGCCGGCGACTTCCCCCGCCCCGGTGTCCACCGCCGACCTCAAAGCCACCGGTGTCACTGCGGCGGTGCAATTCGCCTCCTTCGGCACGGCGTCCTGGTCGGCCGGCGATTGGGACACGCCCACCCAGGTCGTGGCCGCCGGCCCGCAGATGTCGGCCTGGACATTCCGCAAGCCCCTGGCTGGCGACGCCCACCTGGTGGCCTGGCTCGAAGTCCGGGCTTACAAGGGCGGGCGGGTCGAGGTGCTGCCGTGGTTAGAGAACGGCTACCTGCGCGTGGCCAACCCCACTGCCAAGAGCGGCACCGCCAGCTTCACGCTGAACGGCACCACGCGCTTTTCCCAGCCGCTGGACCTTCTCAACCACCAGCGCGCCGTGCTGGCCAGCGGCGCCACGCTGACCCACTGGGCGGGAGCGGATCCGCAAGTCACGCCCCGCAGCAACACCGCCTACCTGATGTCCACCCGGCTGGTGCCCAACTACCGAGGCGTCACCGGCGCCGGCAGCGCGCTGCTGTCCTCGCTGCCCACCGCCTACGCGCCGCTGGCGCAGGCCAGCTATCCAGCGGGGATGGGATCCGCGGGCTACGACCGCTCCATCGGCCTGCTGCCGGAATGGGACGCCGCCTACCTGACCTCGGGCGGCGATCCCCGCGCCTACCGGGCGGTGGTGATCAACGCCTACGCGGCGGGCCGCTACGGCACCCATTTCCGCGACGAGACCACGAACCGGCCGCCGCTGTTCGCCTCCTACCCCACGCTCGTGATCGGCTCGGGCCCCACGGGCATCACCTCTTCCGGGGCGTCCAGCACCAACACCTTCACGCCGACGCCCTTCGGCGCTTCGCCGCCCGCGTTCGCGAGTTCACACCATCCGTCCATCGGCTACCTGGCTTACCTGCTCACGGGCTGGAACTATTTCGCCGAAGAGACGCAGCACGTGGCGACCCTTCTCTGGCTGAAGCAGAACGACACCACGCGCCAGGGCGCCAAGGGGGTTTTCGAGACCGCCGCCGGGGCGAACACCACGCGCGGCGCGGCCTGGGCACTGCGCACGATGGCGCAGGCGGCCACGGTCACGCCCGACGCCGACACGGCCTTGCGCGCCCAATTCGTCAACAGCCTGGACGCCAACATCGCCCATTACCACGGCCGCTACGTGCTCACGCCCAACAACCCGTTGGGCCTGGTGCAGCCGTATTCCGACTACAACCCGGGCGACCCGTGGGAGTCGGCGATCTGGATGGACGACTTCTTCACCGCCGCCTTCGGCTACCTGAAAGACCTGCAGTCCCACAGCCCTGCGTCGCAAGCCCCGCTGGACGCGTTCCTGGCCTGGAAATACAAATCCGTCGTCGGCCGGCTCGGCACGGGCGCGCCCGGCACCTTCAACTACCGCTACGCGGCGCCCTACACGCTGAACTACGCGCCCTCCGCCAACTCGAATTTCGTGACCGGCGCCGGGCCCTGGTACGCCGACTGGGGCGCGGTCGCCGCCGCGATGGCCATCCCGGCGGCGGACGGCGGCACCTCGCTGCAAGGCAGCTCGGGCGGCGACCCGTCCGCCATGCACCAGGGCTACTGGGGGAACATGCTGCCGGCGCTGGCTTATGCCGTGGACCACGCGGCGTCCGGAGCCGCCCAGGCCTACGACCGCTTGACCTCCGCGTCGAACTTCAATTCCAACGCGGTCCGCTTCGACGACACGCCGGTCTGGGGCGTGGCGCCGCGCACGAGATAGTCGGGCCGCCGCCGGTACCCGGCCGCTTGCCGCCGCGCCTGAATGGGCCGTCGGGATGCTGCGCCGGGTGTCGGGCGCCATCATCCGGAACGCGGGCTGTCACGAGGACGTCACTGGAACGTCACGGCCCTGTCATCCCCCTCGCCGAGCATGCGCGCACTGAATGAAACCCGTCGTTTCAGTGCCCATTCTTAATTCAGAGGAAGATGATGAACCACAGCCCCGACTTGCCCGCTCACAACCTCCATGACGACGAGGCCGACCTTAATACTTCGGGCAACGCCAGCTTCAACCAGGTACTCGACGCCCGCTTGTCACGCCGCGCGATGCTGCGCGGCGGTGTCGGCACAGCCGCGGCGGCGGTGATGGGCAGCTGGAGCCTGACGGCTTGCGGCGGCGGCAACGGCGACGATGCGCCGCCGCCTGCCGCCCCGGCTTCCACCGTCATCGACAAGCTGGGCTTCGCCGCGGTCGCCAAGAGCCGCGCCGACGCGGTGACCGTGCCCGCGGGTTACAGCGCCAGCGTGATCTTCGCCCTGGGCGATCCGCTGAACGCCGCCACGCCCGCGTACAAGAACGACGGCACCGACACCGATTTCGACAAGCGCGCAGGCGACCACCATGACGGCATGGAGTATTTCGGCCTTTCCGCCGATGGCACCAAGCGCGACCCCGCCGGCAGCGAGCGCGGCCTGCTGGTGATGAACCATGAGGCGCTGACCGACCAGTTCCTGCACGCCGCCGGCGTCACCGCCAATCCGAGGCCGGCCTCGGAGTCCGACAAAGAGATTCCCGCCCACGGCGTCAGCGTGGTGGAGGTGCGCAAGACATCCGGCAAGTTCGGCTACGTGCAGAACTCCACCTACAACCGCCGCGTCACGCCGCTGACGCCGGTGCTGCTGTCGGGGCCCGCGCGCGGCAATGCATTGATGAAAACCAAGTATTCGGCCGACGGCACCGGGGCCCGCGGCACCATCAACAACTGCGGCACCGGCTACACGCCGTGGGGAACCTACCTGACCGGCGAGGAGAACTGGGCGGGTTACTTCACCCGCGGCGCCGCCGACAACGCGGCGCGGACCGGCGTCGACGCCAAGGGCGTCGCTTCGCTCAACCGCTACGGCCGCGCGCAAGGCGCGGCCAGTCGCCACGGCTGGGAGACGTCCGGGCCGGACGACAAGTACGCGCGCTGGAACATCAGCAAGCTCGGCACGTCGGCCGACGGCAGCGACGACTACCGCCATGAACTCAACACCATGGGCTACATCGTCGAGATCGACCCCTACGATGCCGGCGCCGCCATCCGCAAGCGCACTGGCCTGGGCCGTTTCGCGCATGAAAGCGCCGCCTTCGGCCTGCTGGCCACCGGCAAGCCGCTGGCGGTCTACATGGGCGACGATTCGCGCGGCGAATACATCTACAAGTTCGTCTCCGCGGCCAACTGGGATCCGGCCGACGCCAACCCGGCCAACCGGATCACCACCGGCGACAAATACCTGGACAGCGGCAAGCTCTACGTCGCCAGATTCAATGCCGACGGTTCGGGCAACTGGGTCGAGCTGACGATCGCCAACCCGCTGATCGCGGGCTACGCCGGCTACGCCTTCGCCGACCAGGGTGACGTGCTGATCAACGCCCGCCTGGCGGCGGACGCTGTTGGCGCCACCAAGATGGACCGGCCCGAATGGTGCGCGGTCCATCCGGCCACCGGCGAGGTCTATTACACCTTGACCAACAACAGCAATCGCAAGTTGCAGCCCGGTTCGAGCGATTTCGCCCTGGATGCCGCCAACCCCCGCAGCTACGGCGACTCCTTCGCCGGCGCCGCCGCCGGCGCGCCGGGCAACATCAACGGCCACATCATCCGCGTGCGCGAGGGCGGGGAAGGCAGCGCGGCGCAGGCCTTCAGCTGGGACGTCTACCTCTTCGGCGCCGAGGCGGGCTCGGATGCCGGCAAGATCAACCTTTCCGCGCTGACCGCCGACCAGGACTTCTCCAGCCCCGACGGGCTGTGGTTCAGCAATGTCACCCGGCTGTGCTGGATCCAGACCGACGACGGCGCCTACACCGACGTCAGCAACTGCATGATGATGGCCGCGGTGCCGGGCAAGGTGGGCGACGGCGCCAAGGCCACCCTGAGCTACACCCGGACGGACGGCAGCACGGCCACCATCGACACTTATGTGGGCCGCAAGCCCGCCGCCGACGTGCTCAAGCGCTTCCTGGTGGGCCCGGTGGATTGCGAAATCACCGGGGCCGCCGAGACCCCCGACGGCAAGACGATGTTCATCAACATCCAGCATCCCGGGGAGAGCATCACCAAGGCCAACATCGCCGACCCGAGCAAATATTCGAGCCACTGGCCCGCCAATATCGGCTACGGCCCCGGCGGCGCGACCGGTCGTCCGCGTTCTTCCACCATCGCCATCACGAAGAATGACGGCGGCCTGATCGGCAGCTGAAGGGGGCCGCCCGCCACAGGTGCCGACCTCCCGGGAACTTCCGCCGCCAGCCCCGCTGGCGGCTTTTTTTTGAGAACAAGCCTCGTGTCCCGGACCGCATCAGAATCGTGGCTTTCATTCACAGAGCCGGAGCCTCCATGAATCTAGGTATCGAAGGCAAATGGGCCTTGGTCTGCGCCGCCAGCAAGGGCCTCGGCCTGGGCTGCGCGCGGGCCCTGGTCCAGGAAGGCGTCAACGTCGCGATCACCGCCCGCGGTGAAGCGGCGCTGCAGGCCAGCGCGCAGGCGCTGCGTGAGATCGCCGGTCCGCGGCAGGTGGTGGTCGCCGTCGCGGGCGACATCACCACGGCCGCAGGCAGGGCGGCCGCGCTGGCGGCCTGCCCGCAGGTGGACATCCTGGTGAACAACGCCGGCGGGCCGCCGCCGGGCGACTTCAGGGACTGGGACCGCGACGCCTGGATCCGCGCGCTGGACGCCAACATGCTCGCGCCGATCGAGCTGATCAAGGCGGTGGTCGACCCGATGATGGCCAGGGGCTTCGGCCGCATCGTCAACATCACCTCGGCGGCGGTGAAGGCGCCGATCGACATCCTGGGCCTGTCCAACGGCGCCCGCAGCGGCCTGACGGGCTTCGTCGCCGGCCTGGCGCGCCAGACCGTCGGCCGGGGCGTGACGATCAACAGCCTGCTGCCCGGCCCCTTCGACACCGACCGGCTGGGCGCGACGATGGCCGCGGCGGCCGAGAAGCAGGGCGTGGCGCCGGAGGCGCTCAAAGCACAGCGCGCCGCGCAGAACCCGGCGCGCCGCTTCGGCACGCCGGAGGAATTCGGCGCCGCCTGCGCTTTCCTGTGCAGCCGGCACGCCGGCTTCATCACTGGGCAGAACTGGCTGCTCGACGGCGGGGCCTACCCGGGCACTTTCTGACCCTTCGGCGGCGGCTTGCGCGAGCTGGCGGCGATGCCCAGCGCGATCAGCACGAACGCCACCACGTGGTAGGCCTGGGGCGGGTCGCCCAGCAGCGCGGCCGACATCACCGCGGCGAACACTGGCGTGAGGTTGGCGAAGAAGGCCGCCAGCGCCGGGCCCACCGCGGCCACGCCGCGGCCCCAGCACCAGTAGGCCAGCACCGAAGGGCCGATGGCGACATAGGCCCAGCCCACCCAGACGAGCGGGCTCCAGTGGATGGCCTGGGGCTTGACCTGCTGCTCCACCGCCGCGGAAAGGCCGGCCCAGACGCATCCGAAAGCCACCTGCAGGAGCAGGAATTCCGCCCAGTCCCAGCGCGGGCGTGCCTCACCGGTCATGTGGGCCGGCGGCCGCGCCAGCAGCCAGGTGTAGCCCGACCAGGCCACCACCGCGCCCAGCATCAGCACGTCGCCCGGCACCCAGCGGATGGCCAGCAGGGTGTGCCAGTCGCCGCGGGACAGCACCACCGCCACCCCCAGGATCGACAGCACGGAACCATACGCCTCGACGCGCCGGATGCGGATGCCGTGGAACAGCGTGCCCATCATCAACACGCAGATCGGCGTGCTGGCGGCGATCAAGGTGACGTTGATCGGTGTGGATGTCTGCAGCGCACCGTAAAGCAGGGCGTTGTAGCTGCCCATGCCGAGCAGGCCCAGCGCCGCCAGGTAGAGCCATCGCCGGCGCACCGCCTCCAACGTGCCGGGCCGCGCCAGCACCCGCCAACCCAGCGGCAGCAGGATCAGCAGCGCCAGGACCCAGCGCATCAGGTTCAAGGCCAGCGGCGGCACGGCGCCGACGAGCATTCGGCCGACGACGGCATTGCCCGCCCACATCAGCGGCGGCAGGGTCAACATCAGGATCCAGCGCGGCGTCAGGGGCATGGGACGTGGGGCTCCGGGGAAGGGCAGGGCGCCGTGGCCGCTGCAGGCTCGGAAAAAGGCTGGCACGATACCACCCCGGTCGCGCCGCGGCCGGCCCCGATACGCCATCCCTCCGCCTGCAAAGGACACCATGGACACCTCCACCAAAGCCATCGTCATCGACCAGTTCGGCGGCCCCGAAGTCATGCAGCTGCGCGGCGTACCGCTGGGCGAGCCGGGGCCGGGCGAAGTGCTCATCCGCCACCACGCCATCGGCCTGAACTTCATCGACGTCTACCAGCGCACCGGCCTGTACGCCAACCCGCTGCCCCTGCAGCTGGGCATGGAGGCCGCCGGCGTGGTCGAAGCGGTGGGCGACGGCGTCGACCACCTGCGGCCCGGCGACCGCGCCGCCTACGCCGGCGGCCCGCCCGGCGCCTATTGCGAAGCCCGGGTGATGCCGGCCAAGACGGTGGTGAAGCTGCCCGACGCCATCGGCTTCGAGACGGCCGCCGGCATGATGCTCAAAGGCCTCACGGTGCAGTACCTGCTGAAGAAGACGCTGCCCCAGGGCGGTCTGCAGGCCGGCGATTTCGTGCTGTTCCACGCCGCCGCCGGCGGCGTCGGCCTGATCGCATGCCAGTGGGCCCGCACGCTGGGCCTGCGTTTGATCGGCACGGCCGGCAGCGCCGCGAAATGCGAGCTGGCCCTGGCCAACGGCGCGGCGTTCGCGATCAACTACGCCGAGGAGGATTTCGCCACCCGCGTCAAGGAGATCACCCACGGCGAAGGCGTGAAGGTGGTGTACGACTCCATCGGCAAGGACACCTTCGAGAAGTCGCTCGACTGCCTGCGCCCGCTCGGCCTGCTCGCCAGCTTCGGCAACGCCTCCGGGCCGGTGCCGCCTTTCGCCATCGGCAACCTCGGGCCGCGCGGCTCGCTGCACGTCACGCGCGCCACCTTGTTCACCCACCTGGCAACTCGGGAGAGCACCCAGGCCATGGCCGACGACCTCTTCGAAGTGGTGCAAAGCGGCGCGGTGAAGGTCCATGTCGAGCAGCGTTTCGCGCTGGCCGACGTGGCCGATGCCCACCGCGCTCTGGAGGGTCGCAGGACGACGGGTTCGACCGTGCTGACCGTGGATTGACGGGCGCCCGGGCCGGGGGCGTCAGAACCGCCAGCCCACGCCGGCGCTGGCGCCCCAGTTGGTGCGCGACTGCGTCATCGGCGCGTCCTCGGCCGAGCCGAGCAGGCGCTGCGCCGAGACATTGGCCGTGGCCACCCAGCGCGGGCTGATGTCGTAGCGGATGCCGGTGCCCACCCAGACGTCGCGCAGGCCGGATCTGGCGCGGTAGACGCGGTAGCCGCTGGCGGCGGATTCCTCCGGGGTGACGCCGAAGTAGCTACGCATGTACTGGCCGCTGCCGGCGGTCAGGCCGGTGTTGGTGGTGAGCTTCCACTTCGGCGCAAGCATCCAGTCCTTGCTCAGGTTCACGTCGAAGGTGTGCCCCACGCCGCGGCCCAGCAGGTCGATGTTGACGCCCGGCGTCACGCCCCAGCCGCTGTCGCCCAGGGCGACGCGGCCCGACACACGCATGCGGATCGTCCGGGGCACGTCGTCGATGCCCCTGAGCCCGTCGGTGTCCTTGGATTGCCGGCCGCTGTCCACGCGCAACGAGACGCGCACCCAGTCGTTGTCGTCGCCGAAGGTGTTGAACGTCAGGCCGCGGGGCTGGTTCTCGTCTTTGTCGGGGTTCGCGGCGAAGCTGCCGTTGCTGCTCAGCGTCCAGCGGCCGTAGCGCAGCAGGAAGCCGGGCCGCACGCCCAGGCCCTGGTGCGACGAGCCCATGTAGTCGGGGCCCCAGTTGGTGACGAGCGTCAGCGCGCTCTGCAGCTTGGGCCGGTGGTTGTCCTTGCCGAGTAAGGGCCTGCCTTTGGCCGGCGCGGAAGGGGCGTCGTCGTGGATCGCCGCCGCGTCGGTCTGGCCGCTCATCGGCGGTGCCTCGAGTTCGGCTGCGCGGATCCAGGGGGAGGCCGCCAGCGCCGAGCACACCACCGAGGCCGCCAGAGCGCGCGCGGGCCACGCCGGTCGGGCCCCGCGCCACCCACTGGGCGCTCGGGGGGCGTGGGCTTCAGCGGAGGTGGGGCCGATAGAATGCGTCATGGTTTCATTGTGCACCCCGTTACTTGGCCCGCGTGTCATCCCGACGCCGTGCCGGCGTGTCAGATAAACACCCGACGCACCCGTGGAAACCCGCGCCGGCCCTGGCCTCGCGGGGGCATCGCCTGCCACGAGCCGACCGCGCGAACGGCGCCGCCCATCCCCACCCTTGCCCTTTGCCGAGACCTTGAATGCCCACCTCCGAGAGCCCCGCACCCGTTGACTACCGCAGCACCCTGAACCTGCCCGACACGCCGTTCCCGATGCGCGGGGACCTGCCCAAGCGCGAGCCGGCCTGGGCCAAGGCGTGGGACGAGCAAGGCACCTACCAACGGCTGCGCGAGGCCCGCGCGGGCGCCCCCAAGTTCGTGCTGCACGATGGCCCGCCCTACGCCAACGGCCAGCTCCACATCGGCCACGCGGTGAACAAAGTGCTCAAGGACATGATCGTCAAGGCCCGCCAGCTCCAGGGCCTGGACGCGCGCTACGTGCCGGGCTGGGACTGCCATGGCCTGCCGATCGAGAACCAGATCGAGAAGACCTTCGGCCGCGGCCTGCCGCGCGCCGAGGTGCAGGCCAAGAGCCGCGCCTACGCCGCCGAGCAGATCGCCGGCCAGATGGCCGACTTCAAGCGCCTGGGCGTGCTGGGCGACTGGGCACGTCCGTATCGCACGATGGACTTCGGCAACGAGGCCGGCGAGATCCGCGTGCTCAAGCGCCTGATGGAGCGCGGCTACGTCTACCGCGGCCTCAAGCCCGTCCACTGGTGCTTCGACTGCGGCTCGTCGCTGGCCGAGTTCGAGATCGAATACATCGACAAGCCGTCGCAGACGCTGGACGTTGCCTTCAAGTGCGCCGAGCCCGCCCGCCTGGCCGCGGCCTTCGGCCTGGCGTCGCTGGACAAGGACGCCTTCGCCGTCATCTGGACCACCACCGCCTGGACCATCCCCGCCAACCAGGCCCTGAACCTCAACCCGGCGCTCGAATACGCCCTGGTCGACACCGAGCGGGGCCTGCTGCTGGTGGCCTCGGCATTGGTCGAGAAATGCCTGGCGCGCTTCGGGCTGCAAGGCGCGGTGCGGGCCCGGGCGCTGGGCGAGAAGCTCGGCGGGCTGAACTTCCACCACCCGCTGGCCCACGTGCACCCTGGCTACGATCGGCTGAGCCCGGTCTACCTGGCCGACTACGCCACCGCCGAAGACGGCACTGGCATCGTGCACTCGTCGCCCGCCTATGGCGTGGACGACTTCAACTCCTGCCGCGCCAACGGCGTGGCCATCGACGACATCCTGAACCCGGTGCAGGGCAACGGCTGCTACGAGGCCGGCCTGCCGCTGTTCGGTGGCCTGCACATCTGGAAGGCGGTGCCCGTTGTCATCGACGCGCTGCGCGACGCGGGCCGCCTGATGGCCACCGACAAGCTGGTGCACAGCTACCCGCACTGCTGGCGCCACAAGACGCCGGTGATCTACCGCGCCGCCGCCCAATGGTTCGTGCGCATGGACGAAGGGCAGGGCGTGTGCACCGTGGACAAGGCGCCGGGCAGCCTGCGCCAGACCGCGTTGGCCGCGATCGACGCGACGAGCTTCTACCCCGAGAACGGCCGCGCCCGCCTGCGCGACATGATCGCCAACCGGCCCGACTGGTGCATCAGCCGCCAGCGCAACTGGGGCGTGCCGCTGCCCTTCTTCCTGCACAAGGACAGCGGCGAGCTGCACCCGAAGACGCTCGAATTCATGGACCGCGCCGCGGCGCTGGTCGAGAAAGGCGGTGTCGAGGCCTGGTCCACGCTCGACCCGGCCGACTGGCTGGGCGAGGAGGCCGCCCAATACACCAAGAGCAACGACATTCTCGACGTCTGGTTCGACTCCGGCTCCACCTTCTCGCATGTGCTGCGCGGCTCGCACCCGGGCGGCAGCCACGAGGACGGGCCCGAGGCCGACCTCTACCTGGAAGGCCACGACCAGCACCGCGGCTGGTTCCATTCGTCGCTGCTGATCGCCTGCGCGCTGGAAGGCCGCGCGCCCTACCGCGGCCTGCTGACCCACGGCTTCGCCACCGACGGCCAGGGCCGCAAGATGAGCAAGAGCCTGGGCAACGTGGTGGCGCCGCAGTCCGTCAGCGAGAAGCTGGGCGCCGAGATCATCCGCCTGTGGGTGGCCAGCACCGACTACTCCGGCGACCTGAACATCGACGACAAGATCCTCGCCCGCGTGGTCGACGCCTACCGCCGCATCCGCAACACGCTGCGCTTCCTGCTGGCCAACACCAGCGATTTCGACCCCGCGAAGGACGCCGTGCCGGTGTCGGAAATGCTGGAGGTCGACCGCTACGCCCTGGCCCGCGCCGCGCAGTTCCAGGCCGAGGTGCTGGCCCACTACGAGGTCTACGAGTTCCACCCGGTGGTGGCCAAGCTGCAGGTCTACTGCAGCGAAGACCTCGGCGCCTTCTACCTCGACGTGCTGAAGGACAGGCTCTACACCACCGCGCCAAAGTCGCAGGCGCGGCGCTCGGCGCAGACCGCGCTGTGGCACATCACCCATGCGATGCTGCGCTGGATGGCGCCGTTCCTGAGCTTCACCGCCGAGGAAGCCTGGCCCATCTTCGCGCCGGGGCGGTCGGTGTCGATCTTCACCGAAACCTACATCGACACCGCGGGCTGGGCCGACGACGCGCTTCTCGCCAAATGGGCGCGCATCCGCGAGATCCGCGAGGCGGTGAACAAGGACATCGAGACCGTGCGCGCGGCCGGCCAGCTCGGCTCGTCGCTGCAGGCCTGGATCGAGATCACGGCGCCGCCGGCCGACGCCGCGCTGCTGCAGTCGCTGGGCGAGGACTTGAAGTTCGTCACCATCACCTCCCGGGCCGAGGTCGCTGTGGGCGAGGTGCTGGCGGTGAAGGTCTCGCCCGCCGCCGCCAAGAAGTGCGAGCGTTGCTGGCACTACCGCGACGACGTCGACCACGACCCCGCCTACCTTGGCCTGTGCGGCCGCTGCACCTGCAACCTGCACGGTGCCGGCGAAACGCGAAAGGCGGCCTGACCTTGGCTTCCCCTTCTTCCTCTTCGATCGGCAAACGCGGCAAGCCGGCTTCCTCCCCTGGTTTCGGCAGCCTGTGGCCCTGGCTGGCCCTGGCGATGGTCGTGATCCTGCTCGACCAGTTCACCAAGACGCTGATCCTGGGCTATTTCCAATACGGCGAAAGCCGCGAGGTCACGTCCTTCTTCAACCTGGTGCGGGTGCACAACACCGGCGCGGCTTTCTCGTTCCTTGCCGGCGCGTCGGGCTGGCAGCGCTGGTTCTTCGTCGGCCTGGGGCTGGTGGCGACCCTGTTCATGACCTGGCTGCTGCACCAGCACCACGCCCAGCGCATGTTCAGCCTGGCGTTGTCGCTGATCATGGGCGGCGCGCTCGGCAACGTGATCGACCGCCTGCTGCACGGCTACGTGGTGGATTTCCTCCAGGTGCATTCGGGAGGCTGGTACTTCCCCTCCTTCAACCTGGCCGACAGCGCCATCACCGTGGGCGCTGTGATGTTGATTTTGGATGAATTGCTTCGGGTCAAACGCGCCCGGTAAACCCTTGCAGGTGGGCGCTCGCCAGCGCGGCAGTCAGGCATGATCCGCGGTGGTGCGAACCCGCACAGCCGCAGCAGCCCATCCCTTACTCATGCTCGACTTCAACAGCCTCAGCCACTATGAATGGCTGGACTTGCCGGTGTGGGTCTTCGACGTCGAACGTTCGCGCATGGCCTGGGCCAATGCGGCGGCGCTGGCGTTCTGGCGCAACGACGACCTGGAAAGCTTCCTCCGCCGCGATTTCTCCGACTCGAGCGAAGGCACGCGAGCCCGGCTGCGACTCGCGATGCAGGCCCACGAGCGCGGCGAGGTCTGCCGCGAGTCCTGGACGCTCTACCCGGATGGCGAGCCCGTCACCTCGCTGCTCGTGTCCCGCGGCATCCGGCTGCAGGACGGCTGCCCTGCCATCCTGTTTGCGGCCGAGCCCACGGTGGTGAGCCTGGACGCCGACATGCGGCGCGGCGTCGAGGCCATCCAGCACACCTCGGTGCGCATCGCGCTGCACAGCCTGCCCCACGGCAAGGTGCTGATGCGCAACCCGGCGGCCGCCCAGGCATTCGGGCCGGTGCGGGGCGCCGAAGGCGGTGCCGGGCGGTTCGGCGGCAGCGCCCCGCGCCAGGACGACTTCAGCGCCATGTTCACCGAGCCCGGCGTGGCCGCCCGCATCATCGCCCAGCTGAAGAAGGGGCAGACCTTCTGCGCCGAGATGGAGCTGAATACCCAGCAGGGCCCGCGCTGGCACGGCATCGACATCCGCCCCGTGCTGGACCCGCTGACCGGGGAGCGCGCGATGCAGGTCAATGCCCGCGACATCGCCGACTTGAAAATCGCGCAGAAAGCGCTGGAAACCGCCCGCGTCGCGGCCGACAACGCCAACATGGCCAAGACCGCCTTCCTGGCCAACATCAGCCACGAAATCCGAACCCCGATGAACGGCGTGCTCGGATTGACCGAACTGGTCCTGCAATCGGAGCTGACCGACACCCAGCGGCACTACATCCAGCTGGCGCACCAGTCGGCGCAGGGCCTGATGGTCATCATCAACGACCTGCTCGATGTCGCCAAGATCGAAGCCGGACGCATGCAGCTAGAAGAACACGAATTCTTGCTGCACCGGTGCCTGGACGAATGCCTGCTGCCGCTGCAGGTGCAGGCCAGCCACAAGGGTGTCGTGCTGTCGCTCGACATCGCCGACGGCGTGCCCGACGACCTGCTCGGCGACGCTGGCCGGCTGCGCCAGGTACTGCTCAACCTGGTGGGTAACGCGTTGAAATTCACCGAGCGCGGCAGCGTGCGGGTGCAGGTCGGCGTGAGCGAGGACGAGGCCCGCCAGGACCCCGACCCGCGCGGCGTCCACCTGCGCTTCTCGGTCAGGGACACCGGCATCGGCATGACCGACGAGCAGGTGCGTCGCATCTTCGAGCCTTTCACGCAGGCCCACAGCAGCATCACTCGCCGCTACGGCGGCACCGGCCTGGGGCTCACCATCGTCTCCCGCCTGGTCATGCTGATGCAGGGCCAGGTCCGCGTGACCAGCGAACCCGGCGTGGGCAGCAACTTCGAATTCACGGCGCGGTTCAGGCGGGGGTGAGGCGGCTCTTCGCCCTGCTGGTTGGGCTGGAACTTCCCAACCGTTCGGGTTGACCCGTTCCTGTCGTTCACCCCGAGCCCTTCCATAGGCTCAGGTCAGGCTTGTCGTAGGGCCCGGGCCACTCCCGATCTTCGACGCCTGGA
>CBJNAE010000071.1:0-14232 GCA_966433995.1 uncultured Ideonella sp.
GCGGTCGGGGCCGGTGGAGACCATGTCGATCGGCGCGCCGATGAAGGCCTGCACACGCTCCAGGTAGCGGCGCGCGTTCAGCGGCAGCTTGTCCCACTCGGTAACGCCGGCGGTCGTTTCCGTCCAGCCTTCGAAGGTGTCGTAGATGGGCTTGCAGGCGGCGATGTCGTCGGCGTCCAGCGGCAGGATGTCGACGCGCTTGCCGTGCAGCTCATAGCCGACGCAGACCTTGATCTCCTCGAGCCCGTCCAGCACGTCGAGCTTGGTGATGCACAGGCCGGAGATGCCGTTGATGATGATCGAGCGCTTGAGCGCCGCGGCGTCGAGCCAGCCGCAGCGGCGCGGCCGGCCAGTGACGGTGCCGCGCTCCTGGCCCACGGTCGACAGGTGGTGGCCGACGGTGCCGGGCTCGTCCATCGGCAGCTCGGTCGGGAACGGGCCGCTGCCCACGCGCGTTGTGTAGGCTTTGGTGATGCCCAGGATGTAGTGCAGCTGGTCAGGCCCGACGCCGGCACCGGCGGCGGCATTTCCGGCCACGCAGTTGCTCGACGTCACATAAGGGTAGGTGCCGTGGTCGATGTCGAGCAGGGTGCCCTGCGCGCCTTCGAAGAGGATGTTGCCGCCTTGCTTGTTGGCGGTGTGCAGCAGGTAGCCCACGTCGGCCATCATCGGCTTGATCGCCTCGGCGACCTTCATCGCGTGATCGTAAATGGGCTGGAATTCCAGCGCCTTGGATTGCAGGTAGCCGGCCAGCGCGAAGTTGTGCAGCTCCAGCAGTTCGCGCAGCTTCTTCTCGAAACGGGCGGGGTGCTTCAAGTCCTGCACGCGCAGGGCGCGGCGCGCGACCTTGTCCTCGTACGCCGGCCCGATGCCCTTGCCCGTGGTGCCGATCTTGCCGGCGCCGCTGGTCTCGCGCAGCGCTTCGCGCGCCTTGTCGACTTCCACATGGAAGGGCAGGATCAGGGGGCAGGATTCGCTGATGAAGAGCCGCGAGCGCACGTCCAGCCCGATGGCTTCCAGGCGCTCGATCTCGCTCAGCAGATGGTTGGGGTCGACCACCACGCCGTTGCCGATGTAGCAGGCCACGCCGTCGCGCATGATGCCCGAAGGGATGAGCTGCAGCGCTGTCTTCACGCCCTTGATCACGAGGGTGTGGCCGGCGTTGTGGCCGCCCTGGAAACGGGCCACGGCCTGGGCGTGGTCCGTCAGCCAGTCCACTACCTTGCCCTTGCCCTCGTCGCCCCACTGGGTGCCGACCACGACCACGTTGCGGCCGGCTGCCTTTGCTGTCTGCATGTCTCTGTTTCCCATCTGAAAATCAAGAAAGAGTGAAGCGCCTGGCGTCCCGCGGCCCCATCCCGCCCAGGACGCCGGCGCGCGGCATCACAAATCCTGGACGCGCCACTGGCCGTCCGCGGCCACCAGTTCGCGGTCGCAGGCGAACTCTTCGCCCTCGTGTTCGTGGCCCGGCAGGACGCAGACCACGGTGTGGCCCTGCTTGCGCAGCGCGCGCACCGCGTGGCGCAGCGCGGCGTCCTGGCCCCACGGCGCCCGGATGGCGGCGGCGCCTTGCCGGGTTGGCACCAGGGCGGCCAGTTCCTTCAGGTCGAGGCTGAAGCCGACGGCCGGCCGGTTGCGACCGAAGATCGCGCCCACCTCGTCGTAACGGCCGCCGCGCAGGACCGCGTCGCTGGAGCCTTCGACATAAGCCGCGAAACGCGCGCCGCTGTAGTAGGCGTAGCCGCCCACGTCCGCCAGGTCGATCGCCAGTTTCACGCCGGGGTGGGCCTGCTCGAGGTGCGCGGCCAGGCTGCGCAGGTCACGCAACGCGGACTGGATCAGCGGCCGCCCGGGCAGGCGCGCCTGCGCCTCGTCGAGCACGTCGACGGCGCCGTACAAGCCGAGCAGCGCCTGCAGGCCGGCGGCGACTTCGGCGGCGCAGTCCTGCCGGGTCAGCGCGGCCAGCGCCGGCGCGTCCTTGGTCGCCAGCGCGGACACGACCTCGGCCACGCGCGCCGCGTCGAAAGGCGTTTCGTCCAGCAGCGCGCGAACGATGCGCGAATCACCCAGGTCGAGGGTCACGCCGCCGATGCCGACCGAAGCCAGCCCGTCCAACGCCAGGTCGAGCACTTCCAAGTCGGCTTCCAGGCCGGCGTGACCGTAGATCTCGACGCCGAACTGCAGCGGCTCGCGGGTGGCGTGCAAGCCGCTGGGGCGTGTGTGCAGCACCGGCCCGCAGTAGCAGAGCCGGGCGACGCCCTGGCGGCCCAGCAGGTGGGCGTCGATCCGCGCGACCTGGGGCGTGGTGTCGGCGCGCACGCCCAGGGTGCGGCCGCTGAGCTGGTCGACGAGCTTGAAGGTCTTGAGGTTCAGCGCCTGGCCGGTACCCGACAGCAGCGAGTCCAGGTGTTCAAGAAGGGGGGGGATGACCAGCTCGCAGCCGTAGCTGCGGGCGACGTCCAGCAACCCGCGGCGCAATTCCTCGATGTGCCTGGCCTGAGAAGGAAGAACATCGGCAATGTGCTCAGGCAGCAGCCAAGCAGACGACATGTGAATAACCGGAGGAATTAAAAACAGGATTGTACCGGCCAGGGTTTCCAGCGGCGACCGGGATCACCGCCCAATGGGCAAACTTCACGGTGCACCAGTGCTGAAAGCCGGGCGCTCGCTTCTGGGAGCTGTCGCCGCGCCGGCCTCGGGGTTCGCCTCTAGCAGGCGCCGGCGGCAGCCGCTTGCAGCATCCGCAGCAAATCGGGCGCGAGCATGGGGTTGGCGTGGGCCGTCAGGTGATCGCCGTCGAAGAACCAGGGCTTGGCCTGCGGGTCGGAAGGCTGGCAGCGGTCACCCGAGCACAGCAGGGGGAAGGATCCCAGACCCAGCGCGGCCATTGCGCTCGGACGGCGCGCTACCACAAGAGGAGCAGCAGCAAACCCAGCAGCATGCTGGTCAGTCCAATGAACCGGATCTGCCCGTCGCTCATCTGGAGCGCCCGCTCGAACACCTTGCGCCACAGCGGTGGGAACAAGAACGGCAGGAAACCCTCGAAAACCAGCACCAAGGCACAAGCAACGAGCAGGACCTCCCCCATGTCGTCCGCCGGCCGCGCTTATTTCTTGGGCGGCTGGGCGCCGCCGACCGGCGAGCCGCCGCGCATCCCGCGGAAGAACTCGCTGCCGGCGTCGAGCACCATCACATCGGTCTTGTTGCGGAAGCTGGCGCGGTAGGCGTCAAGGCTGCGGTAGAACTCGGCGAATTGGGGGTCCTTGCCGAAAGCGGCAGCGTACAAAGCAGACGCGCGCGCATCGCCTTCGCCCTTGATTTTCTGGGCGTCGCGGTAAGCCTCGGCGACGATGACCTCGCGCTGGCGGTCGGCGTCGGCGCGGATTTTCTCGGCTTCGGCGGTGCCCATGGAGCGCAGCTCGTTGGCCACCCGCTTGCGCTCGGATTCCATGCGCCGGTAGACCGAGTCGGTGATGTTGGCCGAGAAGTCGACACGTTTGATGCGCACGTCGACGATCTCGATGCCGAAGGACTTCGCCTCGTCGGCCAGGCGGTTGCGCACGCCCTGCATGACGCGGTCGCGGTCGGTGGCCAGCATTGCCTGCACGGTGCGCTTGGTGACTTCTTCATTGAACGCGGCCTGCACCACGGGGCTCAGGCGGTTCTCCAGGTTGCGGATGTCGGCCCCGCTGTTGCGGATGAATTGCTTGGCGTCGCTGATGCGCCACTTGACGAGCCAGTCGATGACCAGGCTCTTCTTCTCGGCGGTGAAGATTGGGCGGGTTTCGGGGCTGTCCAAGGTCTGGATGCGCCGGTCGAGGAAGACGACGTTCTGGAAAGGCGGCGGCAGCTTGAACTTCAAGCCCGGCTCGGTCACCACCGACTTGATTTCACCCAGCGCGTAGATCACCGCGAACTGGCGCTGGTCCACGATGAACAGGGTCGAGAAAGCCACCATCAGGGCCAGCAGCAGGCCGGTGACGAAGATTGCGAGGCGGTTCATGGCTCAGGTTCCTGTGCGTGCTTGCTTGCGTGAGTGGTGGCGTCGGTCGGGCGGCGGCGCGGCGGCGCGGTCAGCGCCCATCGCGGTCCCGCCCCCGTTGCCCGTCGCGCGAACGCGGATCGGCCGAAGGGCCCTGCGCGGAATTCGCCGTGGCCTCGCCCGTGCCTTGCGGAGCGGACGATTGCAGCGCCGCGGCGCCCTGCCCGCTCTGCTGGATCAGCTTGTCCAGCGGCAGGTAGAGCAGGTTGGAGTTATTGCGCGAGTCGACCAGCACCTTGCTGACGTTGGAATAGACCTGGGTCATGGTGTCGATGTACATGCGGTCGCGGGTCACCGCGGGCGCCTTCTGGTACTCGGCCAGGACGCTGGCGAAACGCTGCGCGTCGCCGTCGGCCTGGGCCACCACCCGGGACTTGTAGCCTTCGGCTTCTTCACGCAGCCTGGCCGAGGTGCCCTGCGCCTTGGGGATCACGTCATTGGCGTAGGCCTGGCCCTCGTTCTTGAGCCGCTCGCGGTCGGCGGTGGCCCGGAAGGCGTCGTCGAAGGCGGCCTGCACCTGCTCCGGCGCCTGCACGTTCTGCACGTTGATGTTGGCGATGACGATGCCGGCCTTCAAGCGGTCCAACTGGCTCTGCACCGATTTGACGAGCTCGGTGGCGATCGCGTCGCGCTGCTCGTAGAGCACCGAGTCCATCACGCTCTTGCCGACGATCTCGCGCACCGCCGACTCCGCCGCCTGCACCACGGCCTCGCTGGGGTTGCGGTTCTCGAAGAGGTATTCCCTGGCGTCCTTCAGGCGGTACTGCACGGTGAAGCGGATGTCGACGATGTTCTCGTCCTGCGTCAGCATCGAGGAGTCGCGCAGGCCGGTCGCGGCGACCACGGAATTGCGGCCCACCTCCACAGACCGCAACTGGGTGACTGGCACCGTCTCGTGCGATTGGAAGGGGTATGGCATGCGCCACTTGAAACCGGCGTCGGCGGTGTGGCTGTATTTGCCGAACGACGTCACGACCGCCTGCTCGCCTTCCTGGACGATGAAGAAGCCGCTGCCCGCCCAGATCAGCGCCACCACGCCGGCGGTCAGGCCCACACCGATGCCCGCGCTCTTCAGGTCGGGCTGGAAATTGCCCGGGCCGCCCTGTTCGGGGCCGCCTTGGCGCGGCGGCTGGCCGCCGCCGAACAACCCGCCCAGCTTGCGGTTGAAATCGCGCCAGAGCTCGTCGAGGTCGGGCGGGCCGTTGTCGCCGCCGCGGTTCCCGTTGTTCAGCACCGCCTCGGGCCGGGCGCGGTGGCCGGGCAGCGCCGCCGCCGAGCGCCGCCACAGCGCGCTCGGCGCCGCCAGCAGCAGGGTTTGCGCGGCCATCGCCACAGCCGCAAGGCGGGCGGGCAGGCGCTGCCGCGCCGTGCCGTCCGGTTGGTGTGTCGCGAAGAATGGGTGGCTCATGATGGAAGGGGTCGTCGTCAAAAGGGTCGGGTCGTTCAGGCGGGGCGCGGCCGGCCGGGCGGCGCGCCGTCGTCCAGCGCGCATGCGTCGCCGCCATGCGTTTCTTCGTCGCCGTCGAGATTTTCGAACGAAGCCGACCGCGCGGCGGCGGCCGACAACGCCTGCTCTGCGATCAGGCGGCGCAGTTCGTCCAGGCCTTCGCCGGTGGCGGCGCTGAGGAAGATCCGGGGCACCTGCCTGCCGCCGTCGACTTCCAGGGTGTCGAAGGCGCTGCGGGGGCGCTGGCTTGCCTCCAGGAGGTCGGCCTTGTTGTAAACCAGGATCTGCCGGATGTCCGAAGCGCCGATCTCGCCGAGCACGCGCTCCACTTCGGCCATCTGGTCGGCCAGCACGGGGCTCGCGGCGTCGACGACGTGCAGCAGCAGGTCGGCGTCGGCCGCTTCCTGCAGCGTGGCTTCGAAGGCCTCGACCAGCTTGTGGGGCAGGTCGCGGATGAAACCCACGGTGTCGGACAGGCTGATCGACCCAACCGCTTCTTCGAGGTAGAGCTGGCGCGTCGTGGTGTCCAGCGTGGCGAAGAGCTGGTCGGCGGCGTAGCTGCGCGCTTTCACCAGGGCGTTGAAGAGCGTGGACTTGCCCGCGTTGGTATAGCCCACCAGGGACACGCGGAAAGTCTGGTTGCGCTCGCGCGAGCGGCGCTGCGTGGAACGCTGGCGCTTGACCTTGTCCAGGCGCAGCTTCACCGATTTGATGCGCTCGCCGATCATGCGGCGGTCGAGTTCGATCTGGGCCTCGCCGGGACCGCCGCGGTTGCCGATGCCGCCCCGCTGGCGTTCCAGGTGGCTCCAGCGGCGCACGAGGCGGGTGGAAAGGTATTGCAGCCGGGCGAGCTCCACCTGCAGCTTGCCCTCGTGGCTTTGCGCACGCTCGCCGAAGATCTCGAGGATGAGCATGGTGCGGTCGGCCACGGCCACGCCCAGGTGGCGCTCCAGGTTGCGTTGCTGCGCCGCCGAGAGGGCCTGGTCGAAGAGCACGGCGTCGGCCTGGTGGGCTTGCACCAGCATCTTGATCTCGTCGGCCTTGCCCGAACCGACGAACAGGGCCGCGTCGGGTGCCTTGCGCTTGGCGATCACCCGCGCCACGGCCACGTCGCCTGCCGATTCGGCCAATTGCGCCAGTTCATCCAGCGTCGCGTCGAAACCGCCGGAAGGACCATTGGCGCGGCCGAAGTCCACCCCCACCAGGATGGCGCGCGCCATGGCGGGGGCGTCGGTGGTGACGGGGGTGGAACTCAAGGTTTCTCGGAGGTCGCGGGGGTCTTCACGCGCTGGCGTCCGATCAGGCGGAATCGGAGGACGAGTCGCCCGCCTGGAAGTTGACGGCCCGGCCGGGGACCACCGTGGAGATGGCGTGCTTGTAGACCATCTGGGTCACCGTGTTGCGCAACAACACGACGTATTGGTCGAAGGATTCGATGTGGCCCTGCAGTTTGATGCCGTTGACCAGGTAGATGGACACGGGAACGTGCTCTTTGCGCAGCAGGTTCAGGAAAGGGTCTTGCAGGAGTTGGCCTTTGTTGCTCACGATATTCTCCGTGTTGAAAGTGGATGACGGACCTTAACACAGGGGCAGCGCCGCCGCCCCCGCGCATCACGAGTCCTTGTCTGAGAAGGGGTTGCGCCCGGACTTCATCTCGATGCGCAGCGGCGTGCCGGTGAGCTTGAAGTGGGCGCGGAAACGCCCTTCCAGGAAGCGCTTGTAGCTCTCGGTGACGTGTTCGAGCGAATTGCCGTGGATCACGATGATCGGCGGGTTCATGCCGCCCTGGTGGGCGTAGCGCATCTTGGGCCGGAAGGCGCCTTCGCGCTTCGGGGCCTGGTGCTCCACCGCCTCCAGCAGCAGCCGGGTGAGGACGGGCGTGGGCATCTTGCGCACCGCCGAGGCATGGGCGTCGGCGATCGCCTTCCAGACCGGGCCCAGGCCCTGGCGGCGGATGGCCGAGATGTGCAGCACCGGCGCGAACTTCAGGAAGGCAAGCCGGTGCTCGATGGACCGCGCCAGCAGCTCCTTCTGGTAGGCGTCCACCGCATCCCATTTGTTGATTGCGACGACCACGGCGCGGCCGCTGTCGAGGATGTAGCCGGCGATGTGGGCGTCCTGCTCGGTGACGCCCTGAGTGGCATCCAGCAGCAGCAGGACCACGTTGGCGTCGGCGATGGCCTGCAGTGTCTTGACGACGGAGAACTTCTCGATCGCCTCGAACACCCTGCCCTTGCGGCGCAGCCCCGCGGTGTCGATCAGCTCGAAGCGCTGGCCGTGGCGCTCGAAGGGCACGCTGATGGCGTCGCGGGTGGTGCCCGGCATGTCGAAGGCCACCAGGCGCTCTTCGCCCAGCCAGGTGTTGATGAGGGTGCTCTTGCCGACGTTGGGCCGCCCGGCGACCGCCAGGCGGATCGGCGCGTCCTCTTCCTCCGGCGGCTCGTCGTCGTAGATGAAATCCTCCAGCGCGGCTTCCAGCAGGCTGCGGATGCCCTGGCCGTGCGCGGAGGAAATAGGGTGGGGCTCGCCCATGCCCAGCTCGAAGAACTCGGCCAGGTGTGGCGACTGCGCCATGCCTTCGGCCTTGTTGACCACCAGCAGCACCTTCTTGCCCACGGTGCGCAGGTATTGGGCGATGTCGTGGTCCTGGCCGGAAACGCCGGTTCGGATGTCCACCACGAACACGACCACGTCGGCCTCGGCGACCGCCTGGCGGGTCTGCTTGGCCATCTCCTTGACGATGCCGGTGGAGGAATCGGGCTCGAAACCGCCGGTGTCCACGACGATGAATTCGCGGTCGCCGAGGCGGCCGTCGCCGTAGTGGCGGTCGCGTGTCAGGCCGGCGAAGTCGGCGACGATCGCGTCGCGCGACTTGGTCATGCGGTTGAAAAGGGTCGACTTGCCGACATTCGGCCGGCCGACGATGGCGATCACGGGTTTCATGGTTGTTGACGCAGGTCCAGCAGGAAACGCGTGCGGAGCAGTGGGGAAGGAAGGGGGCGGATCAAAGCCGGAACGCGAACAGGCCGCCGTTGCGGGTGACGGCCAGGAGCAGGGAGGCGTCCGCGCCTTGCGCCAGGGTTTCGACGGCGCTGCCGTCGGTCGGCAGGCGTGCGAGGGTCTTGCCGGTTTCGAGCGACAGCACGTGCACCGTGCCCTGCGCGTCGCCGAAAGCCACGGCGGCGGAGCCCAGCAGGGCAGGCGCGCTCACCTCGCGGTGCAGCAGGGCTTCGCTGGTCCAGGCGACTTCGCCGGTGGCCGCGCGCCATGCGGTCACGCGGTCGCTGGCGTCGGCCGCGACGACGGTCTGCGCGTTGGCGGCGACGCCCTGGGTGCCGCCCACGTTGCGGCTCCACAGCAGGTTGCCCCGGGCGGCGTTGACGCAGGCCACCGCCGCCTGGAAGGAGCGCGCGCACACCACCTCGCCGGCGCGCCCGGCCGGGCCGACCAGGTCGGCCAGCCGCTCGATCTCGTTGGTGCCGCGCGGGGTGGCCAAGGCCACTTCCCAGGTGACGCTGCCGCTGGAAGGGTCCAGCCCCGCCAGCCTGGCGCCCTGGCCGGCCAGCAGGGTGTTGCCCACCGGCATCAGGACGCCGGTCTGATTGAGCGTGAGCGCATCGCCCGGCCTGCGGACCGACCACAGCTTGTCGCCGCTTTGGCCGTCGAAGGCGTGCACGCTGCGGTCGGTGGCCAGCACGAAGACACGCTGGCCCGCCACCAGCGGCCGCGTGGCCACACGCAGGCCCAGGGGCTTGGTCCAGAGCACGCGGCCGGCTTCCATCGCCACCAGGCTGCCGTCGCGCGTAGTCACGGCGGAAAGCCGGCCATCGCTGCCGACGCCACTGGAGAGCTTGCCCCCGGCGTTGCCGCGCCAGAGTTCGCGGCCGGTGCCGGCGTCCACGGCCAGCACGGCACCGTTTTCCGAGGCGACCGTGAAGGCGCCTGGGCTGCGCGCCACTTCCAATGGGAACTTCGCCGGGTCGGTGCGGTGGCTCCACAGCAGGCGGGGGGACACCGCCGGGTCGGCGGCCACGGCCTCGAAGGGCCCGGGTTTCGGCTTGGACGGCCCGCTGCTGCAGGCGCCGAGCAAGACCAGCGCACCGGCCGCGAGACAAGCCCCGAAGAGCCCCAGGCGGCGCGCCTTTTGCCCGGTCGGGCAAGGCCGGCGGCTCATCATGGCCGCGCCCCCGCGGAGGCCGCCGTCGCCGGCTCGGCCACCTTCGGCGCTTCGGGCGCTGCCGCCAGGGCGGTGAGCTTGGCGTCGATCAGGCGGCGGTAATCCACTTTCGTGTCCATCGCATCCCAGGCTTTGCGGTAGGCGGCGATGGCTTCGTCTTTCTTGCCCTGGGCCACCAGCACGTCGCCCCGGCGGTCGGCGATGAGGGCGGCGAACTCCTGCGATGCGCCGGCGGCGGCGGCGTCCAGCTGCTTGATCGCGTCATCGAGCTTCTTCTGTTCCAGGAAGATACCGGCCAGGCGCAGGCGCGCCACGACGCGGTATTCGGCCTCGCTGGCGTTCTCGCCCACCCAGGTCAACGCGCCAGCCGCCGCGTCGAGCTGACCTTTGTCGACTTGCACCTTGGCCGCCAGCAGACCGGCCTGCTGGGCGTAGGCCACGCGCGGGTAGCGCGATTTGATGTCGTTGAAAACCAGGGCGGCGCGCTCGGCGTCGCCGGAAGCGGCGGCACGGTCGAGCTCTTCGAACATGGCGCCCGCCTTGGCGGCCTGGTCGCGCTGGTACCAGTTCCAGCCCGTCCACGCCGCCATCGCTGTGAGCACCGCGATCAGGATCCAGGTGATCACGTTGCCGTGGCGGTTCCAGAACGCCTTGAGCTGGTCCAGTTGTTCTTGTTCTTCGAGGTCGAGATGGGTGGCCATGAGCGGTGCTCTGCTGAATTCGGGAGTTGAAACGGAAAAGCGCCCGCGGGCGCTGGACGCAAAGATGGATTATGCGTCTCGCAAGGAGGCGGCCCATTCGTCGATGCTGGACAGCGGCAGCGAACGCTGGGCCGCGCCGGCGTCGCGCAGGTTCTTCACCGCGACCTCGCCGCGCGCCAGTTCGTCGGCCCCGAAGACCAGCGCGTGGCGGGCGCCGCTGTTGTCGGCACGCTTGAACTGCGACTTCATGCTGCCCAGGCCCTCGCGGCCACCGGCGTTCATCAGCACCGAGACACCGGCGGCGCGCAGCCGCTCCAGCGCGGCCACCACCTGCGGCAGGCTGGCCGCGTCGGGCACGACGGCGTAGGCGTCGGACGCCACCGCCGGAGGCACCACGCCGGCTTCCTCGGCCAGCAGCAGCATGCGCTCGATGCCCATGCCCCAGCCGACGGCCGGCGCCGGCTTGCCGCCGAGCTGTTCGATCAGCGTGTCGTAGCGCCCGCCGCCGCAGACGGTGCCTTGCGAGCCCAGGCGGTCGGTCACCCACTCGAACACGGTGAGGTTGTAGTAATCCATGCCGCGCACCAGGCGCGGGTTGATGGCGTAGGCCTGGCCGGCGGCGTCGAGGATGGCGCGGACGGCGTTCAAGTGCGCCAGCGACGCCTCGCCGAGCATGTCGATCAGCCTGGGCGCGCTTTCGACCACGGCCTGCATCGCGGGGTTCTTGGTGTCCAGGATGCGCAGCGGGTTGCTGTGCAGCCGCCGTTTGGCGTCTTCGTCGAGCAGGTCGGCGTGCGCCTCGAAATGCTTGACCAGGGCTTCACGATGGGCGCGGCGCTCGTCGGGCTGGCCCAGGCTGTTGAGCTGCAGCGTGACGTCGCGGCCCTGCTGCAGGCCCAGGTCGCGCCACAACGCGGCGCACATCAGGATCAGCTCGGCGTCGACGTCCGGCCCGGCGAAACCCATCGCCTCGGCGCCCACCTGGTGGAATTGGCGGTAGCGGCCTTTCTGCGGGCGCTCGTGGCGGAACATCGGGCCGATGTAGAAAAGCCGCTTGCCGCCGTCGCGCAGGAAGCTGTGCTCGGTGACGGCGCGCACCACGCCGGCGGTGGACTCGGGGCGCAGCGTCAGCCTGTCGCCGTTCATGGAGTCCTCGAAGGAGTACATCTCCTTCTCGACGATGTCGGTCACCTCGCCCAGGCCGCGCACGAACAGCGCGGTGGGCTCGACGATCGGCGTGCGCACGTTGGCGTAGCCGTAGCGCGCCATCAACCGGCGCACCTTGTCTTCAAACCATTCCCAACGCGCGGAATCGGGCGGCAGGATGTCGTTCATGCCTTTGACGGCTCGGAGTTGTTCAGCCATGGGGCGCGTTGCCTCGACAAACAGAGAAGAAAAAATCGGGGCCGGCCGCGACGGAGCGAACAGCCCGGGCAGGCCCGGTCAATGCGACGCCGCGCAAGCGGAAGCGCCGCCGAAGCGCTTTTCGATGTAGCGCTCGACCAGCGCCTGGAATTCCTGGGCGATGCCCTCGCCGCGCAGCGTGAGCGCCTTCTCGCCGTCGATGAAGACCGGCGCCGCCGGCGCTTCGCCGGTGCCGGGCAGGCTGATGCCGATGTCGGCATGCTTGCTCTCGCCCGGGCCGTTGACGATGCAACCCATGACAGCCACCTTCATGCCTTCGACGCCGGGGTAGCGCGAGCGCCACACCGGCATCTGCAGCCGCAGGAAGTCGTCGATCTGCTTGGCCAGCTCCTGGAAGGTGGTGCTGGTGGTGCGGCCGCAGCCCGGGCAGGCGGTGACGCTGGGGTTGAAGGTGCGCAGGCCGAGGGCCTGCAGCACCTCCAGCGCGACCACCACCTCCTGCGTGCGCGCTTCGCCCGGCTGGGGCGTGAGCGAGACGCGGATGGTGTCGCCGATGCCTTCCTGCAGCAGCACCGACAGCGCGGCGGCGGACGCGACCGTCCCTTTGGTGCCCATGCCGGCCTCCGTCAAGCCGAGGTGCAGCGCGTGGTCGGTGCGGCGCGCCAGGGCGCGGTAGACGGTGATGAGGTCCTGCACGCCGGACATCTTGCAGGACAGGATGATCTGGTTGGCCGCCAGGCCCAGTTCGCGCGCCTGGCGCGCCGAAGCGAGCGCGGACTCGACGATGGCGCGGTACATGACCTGCTGGGGCTCCAGCGGCTCGGCGCGCCTGGCGTTGTCGTCCATCATGCGCGCCAGCAGTTCCTGGTCGAGGCTTCCCCAGTTGACACCGATGCGCACCGCCTTGTCGTACTTGACCGCGGCCTCGATCATCTGCGCGAACTGGCGGTCGCCCTTCTCGCCCTTGCCGACGTTGCCGGGGTTGATGCGGTACTTGGACAGCGCCTCGGCGCAAGCCGGCACTTCGGTGAGCAGGCGGTGGCCGTTGTAGTGAAAGTCGCCGACCAGGGGCACGTCCACGCCCATGCGGTCGAGCTGCTCGCGCAGATAAGGCACGGCCTGCGCCGCCTCGAGCGTGTTGACGGTGATGCGCACCAGCTCTGACCCGGCGCGGGCGAGTTCCTTGACCTGGACCGCGGTGCCGACGGCGTCCACCGTGTCGGTGTTGGTCATCGACTGCACGCGCACCGGCGCGTCGCCGCCGATCGTCACGATCCTGCCGCCCCAGCGCACCACGGCCTGGAGGGAACGCCGCGCGGCCGCCTTGGCCGGCGGGATGTGGTCGTCGTCGAACGGGATGGAAGGTTCTTTGGTCATGGCGGTCGATCAGGGCGGGCGCGAAGCCGCGGCTGCTTGCGGGTGGTACTACTTCAGTTCGATGCGCGCGACGTTGTCGCGGGCCAGCGGCGCCAGGTCCACCGGCTGGCCGCGGAATCGCACCGTTACCTGGGACGCGTTGCCGACTTTGAGCCGCATCGGCAGGCTGGCGTTCAACGCCACCACTTCCTGGGCGCGGACGATGCGCGCCAGGACCGGCTTGGAAGCGCCGTCCAGCACCTCGATCCAGGCGTCCTGCGCCACTCGGAGTTCCAGGAGCGGCGCCGCCGGAGCCGACGCGGCGGGGTCGGCGACAGCCGCCGCGGCGCTGGCGGCGCCGGCTGGCACCGGCTCGCTCGCCAAGACCACAGTCGTCGGCGGGTCCACCTGGGTTTGGACGGGCACCGCCGGATCGGTGGGCGCCATGGCGGCACGACCGGACCAAAGGGCCTGCAGCGACCGCCAGGGGTGGAAATCTTCCGGCGCGAAATAAAGCGCCACGGCGCCGAAGACCAGCAACAGGGGCAGCCAGACCTGGGGCTGGAGGCCGGCACCGCCTTCGGCGTTCTTCTTGCCGGCGTCCTTGCGGCCCGGGTGCGCCTGGCGATCGCGAAAAGGCGTGTTCAGGCCGAGGGAGTCCAGCTGCATGCCCGAAGCCTTGGGCAGTTGGGCGAGCACCGGCGCGGGATCGATCTTCAGGCTGCGGCAGACGGTCTGCGCCAGGGCGCGGGTGAAGGTCGCGTCCGGCAATTCGTCGTAGCGGTCGGCTTCGAGCGCTTCGAGCTTGCGCGGCAGCACTTTGATCGACGTGGCCAGGGCCGCGATGTGCAGGCCGCGCGCCTGCCGCGCCTGGCGCAGCATCTGGCCGGCGGTGAGGCCCCCGGCGGAAGGCGTCGACAGCGGGGGGGCGACGGGGCGGTCAGGCTCACTCATCGAAACGCCCCGCCGCCAACGCCTTGGCTTCGCGCGATTCCGGGAAGCGCTCGCTCAATTGCCTGCCCAGCGTCTGGACGCCCTGGCGGTTGCCGAGCTTGTTCTCGATGCGGATGGCCAGCCACAAGGTTTGCGCGTTGGAGATCTCGCGCACCGAATTGACGCGGCGCATCTGGAAGCGCGCCTGCTC
>CBJNAE010000072.1:0-14019 GCA_966433995.1 uncultured Ideonella sp.
TCGGCGGTGGCCACCAGGTCGCTGGCGGAAAGGCGCGCCCGGGTCAACCAGCGCTCCTGTCCACTCTCGCCGACCGCCCGGTAGATGGCGACGGACTCGGGCCGCAACAGGTCTTTCATCGCGCCGACCAGGGTGACGTCCAGGACGTCACGGTCACGGTAGCCCGTGAGGTCGGCGAGGTGGTCGACTAGTTGGGACATATGGGCAGCATAACCTGAGTCACAACGCTTTGATGCGCGCTTAAGCCAGGGTGTTCACGGTGGTGTAACGGCTGACCAACGCCAAAAGCTCTTCTTCGGAATACGGCTTGCCGAGGTAGTGGTCCACACCGAGTTCGACGGCGTAATCGCGGTGCTTCTGGGCGATCCGCGACGTGATCATGATGACCGGCAGGTCTTTCAGGCGCTGGTCGCCGCGGATGTTGCGCAAAAGGTCGAAACCGTCCATGCGGGGCATCTCGATGTCGCTGAGCACCACGCGCGGCTTCTCGTCGGCCAGCACTTCGAGGGCTTCCAGGCCGTCCTTGGCGAGCACCACGCGGTAGCCTTCCCGCACCAGCAGGCGCTGGGTCACGCGGCGCACGGTGAGGGAATCGTCGACCACCAGCACCAGGGGCGCCGCGGGCGCCGCGACTTCCGGCGTCTCCACGGGCACGACCACTTCGGGCGCTTGCGCGTGGAAGGCCGCATACGTGGCCGCGCGTGCGGATTCACCGTACAGGGTGGCCAAGGCCACCGGGTTGTAGATCAGCGCCACGCCGCCCGAGGCCAGCAGCGTCATGCCGGCCAGGCCAGGCATCCGCGAAAGCTGCGGCCCGAGGTTCTTGACCACGACTTCCTGGTTGCCCAGCACTTCGTCGACGTGCACGGCCACGCGCTGCTGCGCGCTGCGCACGACCACCACCAGGCGCATGCGGCCGACGGTTTCGACGCTCTTCGGGCTGACTTGCAGCAACGCGCCGAGCCAGAAGAAGGCCACCGGGCGATCACCGAAGGCATAGGCACCGGAGGCATAGGCCTTGTCGACCTCTTCGCTCGACGCCCGGCGCACGATCTCCACCAGGTTCGACGGCACGGCCACCGTCACGTTGCCGCAGCGCAGCATCACCACCTGCGTCACCGCCGTCGTCAACGGCAGCTGCAGCTTGAAGCTGGTGCCCTGCCCGAGCGAGGTGGCGGTTTCGATGCGGCCGCCCATGGCATTCACTTCGGACCGCACCACATCCATGCCGATGCCGCGCCCGGCCAGCTCGGTCACCTTGTCGGCGGTGGAGAAGCCGGGGGTGAAGATCAGGTTGGCCAATTCGGCGTCGGGATAAGTCTGGCCGGCTTGCAGCAGGCCCATCGATTCGCCTTTGGCGCGGATGCGCTGCAGGTCCAGGCCAGCGCCGTCGTCGCGGAATTCGATGCTGACTTCATTGCCTTCCTGGCTCAGCGCCACGGCGATCGAACCGACGGGATCCTTGCCCGCCTGCTGCCGCACGGCGGGAAGTTCCACGCCGTGGGTGACGCTGTTGCGCAGCAAGTGCTCGAAGGCGCCGGTCATCCGGTCCAGCACGCCCCGGTCGACTTCGATGGAACCACCGACGATGTCGAGCCGCACCTGCTTGCCGGTTTCCTTGGCGGCTTGGCGGACCACGCGGTAGAGGCGGTCGGACAGGCCTTCGAATTCGACCATGCGGGTGCGCAGCAGGTCGTCCTGCAGGTTGCGTGTCAAGCGAGCCTGCGCGGCGAGTTCGTCTTCCGCGCCTTCGACCGTGCGCTGCAAGGTGCGCTGCACCGTGGCCACGTCGTTGACCGACTCGGCCATCATGCGGGTGAGTTCCTGGAAGCGGGTGAAACGGTCGAACTCCAGCGGGTCGAAGGACTGGTCGGCCGCCTTGGCGGCTTCCAGACGGGAACTCATCTGGGTTTCGCCCTGGATTTCGATGTCCCGAAGCTGCATGCGCAACCGCTCCAGGTTGTCGGTGAGGTCGCCCAGGGTGCCGCGCATCTGCGAGACCTCGGACTCGATGCGGGCCCGGGTGATGCTGACTTCACCGGCCTCGTTCACCAGGCGATCCAGCAAGGTGGCGTTCACCCGCACCGACGACGCGGTGCCGCCGCCCGTGCCGGCCCCTTGGCTGCGGGACACCACGCCGGCATTCGCGAAGCGGGACCAGTCGACCTCGGGCAGCGCCTCCGCCGGGTCTTGCCTCCCGGAGGCCGGCTCCACCACACGCGCGGACTTTTCGCCGGCGCCGGCCAAGCCGCGCGACTTGTCGTCGTCCTGGGCCGGCACGACCGCGGCGGACAGGGGCCGGATCGGCGACTCCACCGACGGGACGGAGGCCAGCGGCATGAGGCCGGACAACCCTTGGCGGGATTCGGCCGAAGGCGAGACAGCGGCGGCATCTTCCGCCTGCTGCACGGCATCGGCATAGGACGCAGCGTCGCGGGCGCGCAGCGCTTCGAAGGTGTGCATCAACGCATCGGCACGGGATTCCAGCGCGGCGACGTCGGCGGCCTGGGGCTCGTCCAGGGCCATGACGTGTTCGATGCGGGTCTCCAGCCTGTGGGCAAGCTCGCCCAGGCGCATGGCGCCGGCCAGCCGAGCACCGCCCTTGAGCGTGTGCAGCGTGCGCATGCAGGCGGAACCGAGGCTCTTATCCGCTGGCGCATCGGCCCAATCGCGCATCTGACCCGACAACTGCGGGAGCAACTCCTGCGCTTCTTCTTCGAAGATCGGGAAGAGGTCGATATCCACCGCGTCGACGGCGTCGATGTCTTCCTCGCCGTCTTCCAGCGCGGAAGCGTGGATGACCGCGGAACGGCTGGCATCGACCGACAAAGCGGCCAAAGGCTTGAGTTCGCCCTTGCCCAACCCATCCAGCAACGCTTCGGCAGGCAGCGAAGCCCAGGCAGAGTCCGCGGCAGGCGGGGGGTCGGCCGCACCGACAGCCTCGTCAAGCCCGCCGCTGCCAGATTCCAGCGCGGCAAGGTCTTGCGCCGCGGCGGCTTCTTCCAGGCGTTTGGCGGACGATATTTCATGCTCGGCCAGGCGCTGTAGCAAGTCGGGGTCGGGCTGCTTCAGGAAGCCCGCCGCGAACTGGTGCAGCAAATGGCGGATCTCTTCGGCAACGGCGACGAACAGCGCCGCCTCTTCAGGCGTGCCGCGGCCGATCGCCTGCACGCGCATCTCGGCGTGCTCGAGCATGCGCGCCAGGTGCGACAGGTCGGCGAACCCCACCGTGGCCGAGCTGCCTGCCAGAGAATGCGCCATCGCCACGGCGTTCTCGCTGATCGGCTGGTGCAGTTCGAGGGACCATTCGGCCAGCTCGGTGGTCAGGCGGCGCGACAGTTCGTCGGCTTCGTTCAGGTAGATGTTGAACAGCGGGAGGCTGACGCGCAGCGGCCCCACCCATTTCACTTGGTCGTCGTCCTGCGCACCCAGCTCGCCCGCGGCCGGTTCGGCGGCCGACTCCGGCGCGGCGGCTTGCCCTTTCTCGTCGGAAAGCGGCTGCGCTTCCTGCGGCGCCGGCTCGACCCCGGCCTCGTCCACGTCAAGGTTGAGCAGGTCATCGGAAGAGAAATCAGCCTCAGGTGCCTGAAGCTCGGCGGACGACGGGGCCGCAGCGGCGGCTTCGTCGGCGAAATCGACGAGGTCGATCTCGATCATCTCGATGGATTCGATCGTGTCGAGCGCACCATGGCTGGAAGAACCGAAGGAGGAGTCCAGCGGCTGCGGCTGCGTGGTGAGGTGTTCGAAAGCCTCCAGCATCAGCGGATAGTCGGTGTTCGCCCAGTTCGTCCGGTCTTGCGCGGGCAGCGGGGGCGCGGCCTCGGACGCGTCGCCGGACACTTCGGACAACTCGGCGGCCTCCGGCAGCTCGATGGCTTCCGCGGAAGGAATGTCGGTGTTCAGCGACAGCTCGCCCAGCGCGGAGAGGTCGAGCGCGATTTCTTCGGCCGCGGGCTCCGGCACGGGTGCCGCCGGGAGCGGAGCCGAGGCGTCGTCCTGGGCCGCCTCGGGCAGCGTCAACGGCGGCAGCTGCAACTCGGCTTCGTGGTCGAGGCGGGTGGCCGGCTCGACCATGGGCGCGGCGGCTTCAGGCGCGGCCGGCGAACCCAATGAAAGGTCGATCTTGGAGAGCAGCTCCTCCACGACCGGCAGGGGCGAGGCTACTGGCGGCTGCAAGGCCGCGGGTTGCGTCGCCGCGGCCTGTTGGGATTCGAGCTGCACCGGCGCCGCCGCCCCTTTGAGCGCTTCGGCGGCCTGGGCCATGGTGCTGGACTTGCGGTTCGCATCCTGGCCGGTCGCGATGTCCTCGACCCATTGGGCCAGGTGATCCAGCGCCCAGTCGGTGAACTCCGTCAGTGCGGCGTCGTCGGCCGCGGGTTCGGCCAGGCGGGTGTTGTAGATCTGCTCGCCGGTCCAGGCGGCGTCGCCGAATTCCACCAAGCCCACCATGCGCGAGCTGCCCTTGAGGGTGTGGAAGGCGCGCCGCAGCGTGGTCAGCTCGGCCAGTTCGCCGGGACCTTGGCGCAGGGCGTCGAGCGCGGTGCGCGCGGTGTCGAGCACTTCCCGGGCTTCTTCGAGGAAGATTTCCCGCATTTCGGGGTCTTCATCAAGGCTGTGGCTGGGCGCTGCCGATGCGGGCGGTTTGGCGGCGGCCGGTGGCGCCGGGGGGATGTCATCCAGGCCGATGGGGCCGGATGCGGTGTGGACGAAATCGGCCAAGGCTTCGGAGACGTCGCCCCGCACGGCGGAAGCGTCCTCGTCGTCGATGGCCTGCTGCAAGGCGGTCTGGGCGGTCGAGGCCATGGCGGCCAGGCCAGGCTGGTCGGCCGCGTGAGCTTCCTGGGACAGCCGCTCCAGGTCGCGGGTGACTTCCGCCAGCGGCACGTCGTCGCGGACCGCGTTCAGCGACAAGGACTGCACCTGCTCGATCAAACGGGGTTCCACCTGAGGCAGGCTGGAACGCTGGGGCTCGCCCTGCGCACCGTTCCCGCGGCCCATCACAGGCGCGAGCACGCCGGCCTGCGGGTCGTAGACGAACAGCGACTTCACCAGGTTGGGCTGGACGCTGAGCATGTCGATCAGGAAACCCAGCGCGCCGAGGTTGCCGGCCAGGCGGTCAAACACGCCCGCATCCTGGATGTGCGACAGGTCGATCTCGGTGGAGGCCAGGCCATCGACCTCGTCGCGCATGCGCAGCAAGGCCGCGGCGGCCTGGTCCATGCCGAGCACGGAAAGCACCCCACGCATCGATGAGAGCTGGTTCGGCACGGACACGAGCACTTCGCGCTTGGTCGGGTCTCGGAAGAACAGGTCGATCTGCTTTTCCGCTTCGGACAGGGAGGCCCTTAGCTCCTGGACCACGCTGCCCATGGTCTGGCGATCGGAGACTCGCCGGTAGAGGTCTTCGATCCAGGGTTCCAGGGGCTCGGAGGCTTCCCCCCGGCGCACCGCCGACAGGCGCTGCGACAACCGTGCGACGCGCTCGCCCTGCCCGTCGGAATCGAGTTCGCCGTCTTCCAGGCAAGCCTCCAGGTAAAGCAGGCTGGTCGCCACTTCCATCGCCATCGGCGCAGGGGGGGCGGACCCGCTTTGCTGGGTCATCGCGACCGCTTGCTGCAGTTCGGCCGCCAGGACGTCGCCCGACGGGAACAGCCGTTTGAGGGAATCACCGACCAGCGAGAACTGCTCGGCCAAGCCGGTCAAACGGTGCATCTCGGCGCCGGCCACGGCCGACCAGGAGTCCTTGGCGGCGGCGACGCGTTTGCGCGCCTGGGCCAGCCAACTCGGGTCGAAGCGGCCGAGCGAACTCTTGGTGTAGTCGGCAGGCGGGTTCTGGGAAAGCCGCCAATATTGGCGCACGGTCGCCAGCCGCGGTGCGTTCTGGCCGGCGCCGGGCGACGCCGACTGGGCACAGAAGAAGAGGATGTCCTGCGCCAAGCGCTCGGAGACGGCGGCGTCGCCGTCCCCCTTGGCGACGAGTCGCAATTGGGACAACAAACGCGAGGCCAGACGCTTGCTGTAGACGTCGGGCTTGAGCAGGCCGGTAGCCTGGGCTTCGAACGCGGCGGCGGCCAGTTTCCACAAGGCAGCGGTCTGCGGCTGCGCGGATCCTTCGCCGAGGCCGGCGAAGATGTCGCTCATGCGGGCGAAGACCTTGTTCGACGCGCCGCGCATCATCGTGAGCATCTGCTGCTCGAGCGCGGACTGGGTGGCGGCGTCCGGTTGGCGAGCGACCGCGGTGGGATCGCTCGGCAGGGTGTGCCATTGCCAATCCACCGTCCACAGGTCGGCGGGGTGGATGCGGTCGGCGCCGGCGATTTCCTGGACCGCGCGGTACTGCGGAAACAGGGACAGCGGCGAGATGGGCGAGCCGGCCAGCAGGCGCGACAGGTAGTCGAGCAGCGCGAATGAAGCTTTCTCGATGTCGTCCACCACCAGCGAGGTGAGCTTGCCGGGTTTGGCGATGTAGCGCTGGACAGCCGCCTCGCTCGCCCGAAGCAAGGTCGCGGCGGCGGACAACCCGACCAGCTCCAAGGCACCGACGCCCTGGTGGATCTGGGCGCGGGCGCTGCGCAGGACGCTCGGATCCACGGCGTCGACATCGGCCCCCGCCATGGCTTCGGATTCCTTGACGAAACGGCGCAAGGACTTGTGCGCCGCATCCAGGGAGCGGCGCAACTCATCGTGGACCCAGGCCAGTGCGCTCAGGTCGGTGCTGGAATCGATGTCACGGGTGGGAGTGTGCATCCGGTGCCTTGTCGTCTTTCGTCAGTAGTTCGGTCGCGGACTGATCGTCGCCCCCCGGCAGCGGGAAATTATTCGATCTTGAATCGCGCCACGGACTGCTTGAGTTCTTCCGCGGTCTTGGAGAGTTCGCGAACCATCTGCGCCGTGGAGCGGGTACCTTCTCCGGTCTGCTCCGTCACCGCGAAAATGTGCTGGATGTTGGCGGCCACCACGTTGGCGGACTGGGCTTCGCTGAGCGCCTGGTTGGAAATCTGGTCGATCAGCTCGGCGAGGCGGCGCGACACGCGGTCGATGTCGCCGAGCGCGGAACCTGCCGCGTCGGTCAGCCGGGTACCTTCCACCACACCCTGGGTCGAACGTTCCATCGCGCCCACCGCGTCCTGGGTGTCGGTCTGAATGGTCTTCACCAGGGCCGCGATCTGGCGCGTCGCGTCGCCGGAGCGTTCAGCGAGGCGCTGCACTTCTTCCGCAACCACCGAGAAGCCCCGGCCCGCTTCACCGGCGGAGGCTGCCTGGATGGCGGCGTTCAGCGCCAGCACGTTGGTCTGTTCGGTAATGTCGGAAATCAGCTCGGTGATTTCGCCGATCTCCTGGGACGATTCGCCGAGGCGCTTGATCCGCTTGGAGGTTTCCTGGATCTGGTCGCGGATGGAGTTCATGCCGCCGATGGTGTTCTGCACCGCGCGCAGACCGGTTTCCGCGGCGTCCAGCGATTGACGCGCCACCTGGGCGGTTTCCTGCGCTTGCGCCGACACTTCGTTGATTCGACCCGCCATCTGCAGCACCGACTCGCCGGTGTCGCGGATCTCGCGCAGCTGTTCGGTGGACGCCGCCAGCAGTTCGGTCGACGTGGCTTCCACCTGCTGCGTCGTCTCGGTCACCCGGCCCACCGTGCCTTGCACCTGGGACACCAGGGTGCGGAGCTCTTCCACCGTGTAGTTCACGGAGTCGGCGATCGCGCCCGTGATGTCTTCCGTCACCGTTGCTTGCTGCGTCAAGTCGCCCTCAGCCACCGTCTGCAGTTCGTTCATCAAACGCAGAATCGCGGCCTGGTTGGCGTCGTTGACGCGCTTGGCTTCCTGCTCCTGGCGTTCGGCTTCCAGGCGCTGGTTCTCGGCGAGCGCCGCACGCTGGCGCTGGTCGCTCACATACAGGCGCAGCAGGCCGGCGCCGCTGGCGATGATGACGCCTGCGGAAAGCAACAGCAGCAGGAAAGCCGCGCCGCCGAAGCCGGTTTCCCGGCCCAGCCGCTCCTGCACGCCTTCCAGGCCTTTGCGCAGCGGTTCGCTGTCGGCGATGATGGCCGCCTGCGCTTCACGCGCGGAAACCAGGCCCTGCAAGTTGCCCAGAATCGTACCGGCCTGGGCACGCGTCTCTTCGTATTGCTTGATCAGCAGCGTCAGGCGTTCTTTGGTCTGCGGATCCTTCGTGCCCGGCAGGCGCAGCTCGGCGTTGCCTTGCAACAAGCCTTGGGCGATCTCGCGGAAGGAGTTCAAGTCCTTGCCCAGCAGGAACACGGCTTCCGGGCTTACGCCTTCCACCGTCAGGAATTCGTTCGCGCTCTTGCCGATGCGCTGCGTCAACATCACCAATTGGCCGACCGCGGACAACTCGGCGGAGGTCGCTTCCTGCTGAAGCTTGAGGGAAGAGACTGTTTCCGCGGTTTCCAAAAGGTCGGAAGACTGGCGGTTGATGGTGCGCAGCGCTTGCCCGACCTGCGTCAGGATCTGCTGCTGCCCGACCACGGTGTCTGCGTTTTTCTTGGCGCGGTCCACCAAAGGCACCACGGGCTCCAGCTCTTGCTGCACGCCCGCCGGCACAGAGGTGAGATCTGAACTGCCGTCCTTCAGGCCATAGACGCTCTTGACCAGCACTTCGGTGCTTTCGCGCACTTCGGGGAAGGCTTGCGGGCTGCCCACCAAGGCCTGGGACACCGACTTCGCGAGACGCTGAGACTGCATCAGCGCCTGACCGGTGGCCGCGACCTGGGCCGAACCCTTGTCGGCGGCATTCAACGAGTACACCGTGGTGGCGACCAGCCCCACCAAGCCCAACAGGCCCAGGAAACCCAGGATCCGCTGCTGTTCGGCGGCCGGGCGGTTGCCGATCAACGGCAGGCCGCTGTCGGCCGGGGACGACGGCAGGCCGTCGACACCTTGGACGCGGGTCTCGGAGAAGTCGGCCAGTTCGGACGGGGCCGCCTCGGTGATGATGGAGTTGCCCGACTGCTGCACCGAGTTGCCGTGCAACGCGGCAGTGCGCTCCATGGGGGATTCCATCGAGTCCAGGGCCGGACGGGCTTCCTCCGCGTCAAAGCCCGCGCCTTCGGCTAGGACGTCGCCTTCCTCGTGCCCGTTGCGGTCTTTGCCCAATCCGATTTTTTTCAGGAAGCTCATATGGCCCTCGTCAGGTCTCGTCCCACTCGATACAGGTAACAGGCTGAAGTTTCAACCTACGATTTTCAGAAATGCCTCGCTCTCCGCCAGCGCGGAAAGGCTCAACTCTTGCCACAGGCGCCCGCCGGCATCCCGGTAGCGCTGACCCACGAACGGCGGTGCGCCATCGGGGTTGGCCGTGGAATCGGGCGACAACTGGGTGACATTGCGCAGGCCGGCCAGTTTGTCCACCAACAGGGCGCAGTTGATTTCCAGGCCGGCGTTGAAGGCCACCAGGCGCGACACGTCCCGGCCCGCATCCCCGGCCTGCCTGCCGGTGGACTCGATGCCGAGGAACTTCGACAAGTCGACCACGCCGTGCAGGTGGCCGCGAAGGTTGGCCACGCCCAGGAACCAGGAGAGCGAATGGGGAACGGGCAGGATGCCGGAGAAGGGGAAAATCTCGCCGGCATCTTTCAATGGCAGCAGGAAGCCGCGGCCCGCGGCTTCCACGGCCAACCAGGATTTGCCCCGTTCCTGGGTGCGGGCGAGCTTGAGGCGCTCAGCCAAGCGACTCTGGAGTTCCCTCAGTGCTTCCTTATTGGCCATCGACTATGAGTCCGCGTTCAGGCAGGTATTCGTTGGAATAAGCCCGGCGTTTTTCAGCCGAAGGCGCGGATTTTGGCGACGAGTTCGTCCGGATCGACGGGTTTGACGATGTAGTCCCGGGCCCCCTGGCGCATGCCCCAGACCCGGTCCGTCTCCTGGTTCTTGCTGGTGCACATGATGACGGGGACGTCGGCGAAGCGCGGGTCGCGCGTGATGGCGCGCGTGAGCTGGAAGCCGTTCTGGCCCGGCATGACGACGTCCATCAGGATCAAGTCGGGTTTTTCCTCGCCCAAACGGCGCATCGCGTCTTCGCCGTTTTCGGCGGTGCGCACGGTGAACCCTAGCTTGCCAAGCACATCGCTCAGGTAATGAAGCTCGGTTTTCGAGTCGTCGACCAGAAGAATCTTTTTCACAGGCATGTCTCAATCTCCATCCAGCACCACCAACGGCAGTTGTCGCCGAAGCGCGCGCAGGATCCAGCCCGCGCCGCCCGCCAATGAGTTATCCGACAGCGCCGCGGCGGTGTTGCTCCACCGCCTGCAGCAGCTGGTCTTTCGTGAAAGGCTTGGTCAGGTAATCCTGAGATCCCACCATCCTGCCCCGGGCCTTGTCGAACAAGCCGTCCTTGGAGGACAGCATGATGACCGGTACTTCGGCAAATTTGGCATTTCTTTTAATGATGGCGCAGGTTTGATAACCGTCGAGGCGCGGCATCAAAATGTCGCAAAAGATTAAATCGGGCTGATGATCGTTGACTTTGGACAGCGCATCGAAACCATCCTCGGCCAGCAATACTTCATATCCGCCTTGCTTGAGGAAAATCTCCGCACTGCGCCTGATGGTATTGCTGTCATCGATGACCAGCACCTTGATCGAAGAACCGCCAGCTGGGCTTGCACTCGCTTGGCTTGCATCCATCACCCAACGTTCTCCTCAACGATTCTTGAATGTAACGAGTGCGTGCTCACAGCTTGCCGGGAGGAACAAGGGCCGACCGCTTAGAACGCCACCATCTCGAAGTCTTCTTTTCGGGCACCGCATTCCGGGCAGGTCCAGTTCATCGGGACGGCGTCCCAAGGGGTTCCCGGTGCGATGCCGTGTTCCGGATCACCTGCGGCCTCATCGTATATCCAGCCGCAAATTAAACACATCCAGGTACGCGGTTCGGTCACTTGATTTTTCTTGAGTTCACTACAATGGATTCAGATTGTAGCGATGCACTGTGGCAAAAAGCCAAGAGTTTGTAGGCACATACGCAACATTCCTCACGCCTTCGTAGAAGTTTGGCACGGATGTCGTCAACTTCAGTTTTGATCGATCGGACCCTGCCTGCATGAAGCCTGCCGCCCCTCCTTCCCCCGACGAAACCCAGAACCCCGACCAGGACGCGGCGGGCGCGAGCCCCGGTTGCGTGATGGTCTTCAACGCCAGCGACCCGACCGGCGCCGGCGGCTTGGCGGGCGATATCGCCACGGTCGCGGCCATGGGCGCGCACGCCCTGCCCGTGGTCACCGCGGTGGTGATGCGCGACACGGCGGAGATCTTCGACCACCACGTCATCGACGCCGACGTGATCACCGAACAGGCGCGCAGCGCGCTGGAAGACATCACGATCGCCGGTTGGAAAGTCGGCTTCCTCGGGTCCGCCGAGGGCGTCAGCGCGGTGGCCGAGATCCTGTCCGACTACCCCGAAGTACCGCTCGTGGCCTACATGCCGCACCTGGCCTGGGTCGAGGAAGAAGCCCAGCAAGCCTACCTGGAAGCCTTCCGCGAGCTGGTCCTGCCGCAAGCCGAAGTGCTCGTCGGCAGCCACCAGACACTGACCGACTTCCTGTTGCCCGACTGGGAAGCCGACCGCCCCGCGTCGCCGCGCGAGCTGGCCGTCGCGGCCGCCGAACACGGCACGCGTTTCGTCCTGGTGACCAGCGTGCCGCTGCCCGACCAGAACCTGGACAACGTGCTCGCCTCGGCCCAGGGCGCGATCACCGGCGAGAAATTCGAACGCTTCGACGTGAGCTTCGTCGGCGCGGGCGACACGCTTTCGGCCGCGCTGGCCGCCCTGTTGGCCACCGGGGCCGACCTCCCCGCCGCCGTGGGCGAGTGCCTGGCCTTCCTGGACCAGGCGCTCGACGCCGGTTTCCGCCCCGGCATGGGCAACGTCATCCCGGACCGCTTCTTCTGGGCGCTGCCGCCCGGCGAAGAGGACGAAGGCGGCGAAGAACATGACGTCGCCGCGCCCCCGCCGCCCGGCGCTCCGCCCCGGCAAGTCCACTGAGCAGGCCGGTCCACAACCCGACGGTGCGGGATTGAAACCTGACAGGCCCGGCCAGCCGGCCGACGCCGGCATATACCGGCCGTTCCCGTCCGCCCCACCCAACCAACCACCGCCAACGTGACCTCCACCAACGCCGAACTGTTCGCACGCGCCCAGCAAGTCATTCCCGGCGGCGTCAACTCGCCCGTGCGCGCCTTTCGCGCGGTGGGCGGCACGCCGCGCTTCATCGCGCGCGCCGAAGGCGCCTACCTCTTCGACGCCGAAGGCAAGCGCTACATTGACTACATCGGCTCCTGGGGGCCGATGATCCTCGGGCACGGCCACCCCGCGGTACGGGCGGCCTTGCACCAGGCGGTGGACGAAGGGCTGTCTTACGGTGCCCCGACCGAGCGCGAAATCGAACTCGCCGAAATGTTGCTCGACCTGGTACCCAGCATGGAGCAAGTCCGGCTCGTGAGCTCGGGCACCGAGGCGACGATGAGCGCGCTGCGCCTGGCGCGCGGCGCCACCGGCCGCAGCCTGATCGTCAAGTTCGAAGGCTGCTACCACGGCCACGCCGACGCGCTGCTGGTCAAGGCCGGCTCCGGGCTGGCGACCTTCGGGCACGCCACGAGCGCGGGCGTGCCGCCGGAGGTCGTCCAGCACACGCTGGTGCTGCCCTACAACCAGGTGGACGCGCTGGAAGCCGCATTCGCCGAGCACGGCGGCAAGATCGCCTGCGTGATGGTCGAGCCGATCTGCGGCAACATGAATTTCGTCCGCGGCACCGTGCCCTTCATGAGCCGCCTGCGGGAACTGTGCACCCGCCACGGCGCGCTGCTCGCCTTCGACGAGGTGATGACCGGCTTCCGCGTGGCGCTGGGCGGCGCGCAGAGCCTGTACGGCCGGCTGATCCCGGGTTTCTCCCCCGACATCAGCGTCTTCGGCAAGGTCATCGGCGGCGGCATGCCGCTGGCGGCTTTCGGCGGCAAACGCGCGGTGATGGAGCAACTGGCGCCGCTCGGCCCGGTCTACCAGGCCGGAACGCTCTCCGGCAACCCGGTGGCCACCGCGTGCGGGCTGGCCACCTTGCGCGAAATCCGGCAGCCGGGCTTCTTCGAGTCGCTCGGCGCCCGCACCCGCGCCCTGGTGGACGGGCTGCTGGCAGCCGCGCAAGACGCCGGCGTGCCGCTGGTGGGCGATTGCGAAGGCGGCATGTTCGGCTTCTTCTTCGCGCCGGAGATGGCTCAGAACTACGCCGAAGTCATGGCCACCGACAAGGAAGCCTTCAACCGCTTCTTCCACGGCATGCTCGACCGCGGGGTGTACCTGGCGCCGGCGCTCTACGAGGCGGGGTTCGTCAGCGCCGCCCACACCGACGCCGACATCGCCGCCACGTTGCAAGCGGCGCGGCAGGCGCTGGGCTGACCAGGCCCGCAAGGAAGGACGGCCGAGCGCCCAGCGCCCGTGGCCGGCCGGCGAACCAACAACCGGACACCCCCATGCACATCCACATCCTCGGCATCTGCGGCACTTTCATGGGCGGCCTGGCCGCGCTGGCGCGCGAGGCCGGCCACCAGGTCACCGGCTGCGACGCGCAGGTCTACCCGCCGATGAGCGACCAGCTGCGCGGCCTGGGCATCGACCTCATCGAAGGCTACGGCGCCGACCAGTTGTCCCAGGCCAAGCCGGACATCTTCGTCGTCGGCAACGTGGTCAGCCGCGGCAACGAGCTGATGGAAGCCATCCTCGACGCCGGCCTGCCCTACACCAGCGGGCCGCAATGGCTGGCCGAGCATGTGCTGGCCGGCCGCCACGTGCTCGCGGTCGCGGGCACCCACGGCAAGACCACTACCACGTCGATGCTCGCGCGCATCCTCGACCACGCCGGCCTCGAGCCGGGCTTCCTGGTGGGGGGCGTGCCGCTGAACTTCGGCGTTTCGGCGCGCCTGGGCGACGCCCGGCCCGGCTCGCCCTTTGTGATCGAGGCGGACGAATACGACACCGCCTTCTTCGACAAGCGCAGCAAGTTCG
>CBJNAE010000073.1:0-14018 GCA_966433995.1 uncultured Ideonella sp.
CGATGTCGAGTGGATCAAGAAGCGCTGGGGCGGCAAGCTGGTGCTCAAGGGCATCATGGACCTGGAAGACGCCCGGCTCGCCGCCGACAGCGGCGCCGACGCGCTGGTCGTCTCCAACCACGGCGGGCGCCAGCTGGACGGCGCGCCCTCCTCGGTCTCCGCCCTGCCCGCCATCGCCGACGCGATGGGCTCGCGCATCGAGGTCTGGATGGACGGCGGCATCCGCAGCGGCCAGGACGTGCTCAAAGCCTGGGCGCTGGGCGCGCGCGGCACGATGATCGGCCGGCCCTTCCTGTACGGCCTGGGCGCCATGGGCGAAGCCGGCGTGACCCGCTGCCTCGAAATCATCCACAAGGAACTCGACATCACCATGGCTTTCTGCGGACACACCGACATCCGCCAGGTGGACCGGCGAATCCTTCTGCCCGGATCGCTGCCGGCGCCCCTGTGAGGACTCGACCCGCGCCGCCGCCCGGGAAGCCCCATTGAACGCTTCGGGCCGTCCGACCTACAAAGCCCGTGCGGGCCGGCCTCCACGGCCCGGTCCCCTCCCATCACGCCCAAGGAAAACCGAAAGATGAGAAGCGCCTTCATCGCCGCCGCCTGCCTCGCCCTCGCCGCCTGCGCCACCCCCTACGGCCCCCAGGGCCTCACCGGCGGCTATTCGGAAACCAAGCTCGCGGAGAACGTCTACACCGTGGCCTTCAACGGCAACGGCAACACCAGCGGCGACACCGTCTGGAACTACTGGATCTACCGCTGCGCCGAACTGACGCTGCAGAAAGGCTATTCGGCCTTCGCCGTGGTCCGCACCGACAAATCCGCCGACGCCGGCCACGGCATGAGGACGGCGGCCTGGTCCGGCGGACAGGAAGCCGACGCACCCGTCCTTCTCCCCGTCAAAGGGAGCGGCGCGCCGATCTTCATCTACACCCCCGGCTACACCATCACGACCTACAGCGCCAACGCCAGGGTGACGATGTACCGCGAGCCCTACCCGGCTTCCGCCGGCCCGCTGCTCAAAGCCCAGTCGGTGATCGACAGCCTCAAGCCTTTCATCGAGAAGAAAGACACCGTGGGCCCGCCGCGCCGCACCGTGCTCGAGAAGGCATTCATCCCGCCCACGTCGGCCCTCTGAACGCGACTTGGCGGAGCGGCGCGCGTGCAAGGCCTCCGAGCGGGCCGGAACGACCTGAACCCGTCGCTCGAGCCCCAGGGGCCTGCGGGATGGGCGGGCATCTGCTACAGTCTTATTGCAAACGCATTTGCATTCGCAAAAAGACAGTCGACCGCACCGCAGTCGATTCCCCGCCATGGAACGCCAAACCCGTCAACAACATGCCGTGATGCAGGCCATCGCCGACAGCGGCCGGTCGCTCAGCCCGCAGGAAATCTGGGAATTGGCCCAGCAGGCGGTGCCGCGCATCAATTTGTCGACGGTCTACCGGCAGCTCAAATCGCTGCAGGAAGACGGCCAGGTGGTGCGCGTGCAGCTGCCGGGTCAGGCGCCGCGGTTCGAATCGGCCGTGCTGTCGCGGCAGCCCCATGCAGGCGGCGCGCACTGGGCCGCGGCCTCGCCCGTCCATGCCCACCACCACGGACATGAAGGCCACGGCGGCGGCCACCCGCCGCCTCACCGCCCCCACCACCACCATTTCCACTGCTTGTCCTGTGAGCAGGTCTTCCCCCTGCACGCCTGCCCGGGCGGCATCGAGAAACTGGCGCCCCGGGGTTATGAAGTCCTGAGCCACGACCTCACCCTGCACGGTCGCTGCGCCAGCTGCGTGGCGGGAGCGGCGGCATGACGGCGCCTTTGCAGGCGCATGGGGACGGCACCGGCCACGGCCATCACCACGCCCATGGAGGCCATGGCGGGCATGGCCACGCGCATCCCCATCCACAGGGGCATGCGCATTCCCATGGCACGGCGCACAGCCACGCCCCCGCCGCGGCGCCCGATCCCGCCCGGAGCCTGCTGATGGCAGGCGGTGTGCAGCGCCTGCTCGGCGCGCTGGCGCTGGTCGCGCTGCTCTGGGCCGCCGTGGCCTGGGCAGTCCTGTCGGGCGATTGAAAAGAGAAGGGAACGACGGCGCCATGGACCACACCGCCACCGCGATCACGCTGCACGACCTGACGGTCACGCACAACCGCCACCCCGCGGTGCACCACGTCAGCGGCCGTTTCGGGCGCGGCTCGCTCACCGCCGTGGTGGGCCCCAACGGCGCCGGCAAGAGCAGCCTGCTCGAAGCGATCGCCGGCCGGTTGCCGGCCGCCGGCGGACGCGTCGAGCTGGCGCCCGACCTGCAGGGGCGGCTGGCCTACCTGCCGCAGCAGTCGCAGGTGGACCGCGGCTTCCCGCTCAAGGTGCTCGACGTGGCGATGCTCGGCCACTGGCATCGCCTGCCCTGGTGGTCCGGCGCGCGGCGCGGCCAGGTCGACCAGGCGCTGCAGGCGCTGGCGGCCGTCGGTTTGCAAGGCTTCGAGTCGCGCTGGGTCGGCGACATGTCGGTGGGCCAGTTCCAGCGGCTGCTGTTCGCGCGGCTGCTGCTGCAGGACGCGCCCGTGATCCTGCTCGACGAGCCCTTCAACGCCATCGACGAACGCACTTGCGCCGACCTGCTGGCCGTGGTGCGGCGCTGGCACGCGCAGGGCCGCACCGTGGTCGCGGTGCTGCACGACCTCGACCAGGTGCGCGAATTCTTCCCCGACAGCCTGTTGCTGGCCCGCGAGTGCGTGGCCTGGGGCGCCACGCGCGAGACGCTGAGCCCGGCCCACCTGGCCCGGGCGCGGATGATCTCCCTGCGCTGGGACGAGGCCGCGCCCTGGTGCGAAGCCCCCGTCAAAGCGGCCTGACAACCGCCCCGGCCCCGCCGACACCGGGCCGGCGGCATCCCCCACCCTTTCCGCAACCTGCAGCGAGACCCGACCCGACACCATGCACATCCGCATCGCCCAGCCCCAGGACACCGACCTCATCGCGCCGCTGTTCGACGCCTACCGGCAGTTCTATGAGCAAGGAAGCGACTTGCCGCTGGCCGCGAGTTTCATCCGCGACCGGCTGGAACGCGGACAGGCGGTGGTGTTGCTGGCCCAAGAGGGGGAAGGCGCCCCCCGGCCGCTCGGCTTCTGCCTGCTCTACCCCGGCTTCTGCTCGCTCGAAGCCGCGCCGATCTACGTGCTGAACGACCTGTTCGTCGTGCCCGGTGCGCGCCGCACCGGCGCCGGCAAGGCCTTGCTCGCAGCCGCCGAACGCCACGCCGCCGCGCAAGGCGTGCGCCGCATGGACCTCACCACCGCCCGCACCAACTTTAAGGCGCAGGCCCTCTACGAATCGATGGGCTGGCTGCGCGACGAGGTGTACTTCGCCTACAACCGCACCGTCCAGGCCGCGCCGCCCCAGCCATGAGCCTGCACGACTGGTTCATCCAGCCCTTCGCCGAGTTCGGCTTCATGCGCCGCGCGCTGGTGGCCACGCTGGCGCTGAGCCTGGGCAGCGCGCCGATGGGCACGCTGCTGGTGCTGCGCCGCATGAGCCTGATGGGCGACGCGATGGCCCACGCCCTGCTGCCCGGCGCCGCGGTGGGCTTCGCGGTGGCGGGTTTCTCGCTCACGGCGATGGGCGGCGGCGGGTTCGTCGCCGCGCTGCTGGTGGCATTGCTGGCCGGCTGGGTGACGCGCGTGACCTCGCAGCGCGAGGACGCCAGCTTCGCCGCCTTCTACCTGATCGCGCTGGCCGCCGGCGTGATGATCATCTCCACCCACGGCAGCCCGGTCGACCTGATGCATGTGCTGTTCGGCAGCATCCTGGCGGTGGACGACGCCTCGCTCTACCTGGTGGCCGGCGTGTCGTCCTTCAGCCTGCTGGCGCTGGCGGCGATGTACCGGCCGCTGGTGGTCGAATGCTTCGACCCCGGCTTCCTGCGCAACGCGCGCGGACCGGGCGCAGCGGTGCACCTGGGCTTCCTGGTGCTGGTGGTGGCCAACCTCGTCGCCGGCTTCCAGGCGCTGGGCACGCTGATGGCGGTGGGGTTGATGATGCTGCCGGCCACCGCGGCGCGCTTCTGGGTGGTGGGGCTGGCGCCGCTGTCGGCGGTCTCCGCGTTGATCTCCATGCTCAGCGCCTGGGGCGGGCTGCTGCTGTCCTACCACTTCGACCTGCCCTCGGGGCCGAGCATCGTGATGCTGGCCGGCGGCTGCTATGTGGCCTCGCTGCTGGTAGGCCGGCGCGACAGCTGGCTCAGCCGCCTGCTCGCGCAGCGCGCCCACCGCGTGGCGTGAACGCGGCCTGCGTTCCCTTTTCGAATCCTTCCGGAGCCTAGCCTTGACCCACCCCCGCCGTTCCTTCACCTTGCGCGCGTTCGGCCTGGCCGCAGCCGTCGCCCTGGCCAGCCCGGCCGGCTTCGCGGCCGATGGCGCCGGCAAGCCGCTGCGCGTGGTGGCCAGCTTCTCCCTGCTGGCCGACATGGCGCGCCAGCTCGCCGGCGACGCGGCCGAGGTCACCAGCCTGGTGCCGCCCAACGCCGACGCCCATGCCTTCGAGCCCACGCCCGCCGACGCGCAGCGACTGAAGTCGGCCGACCTCGTCGTCATCAACGGCCTGCGCTTCGAAGGCTGGATCGACCGGTTGATCAAGACCTCCGGCTACCAAGGACCGATGGTCGTCGCCACCGCCGGGATCCAGCCCCGGATGGTGCGCGGCACCGCCGACCCGCACGCCTGGCAGAGCCTGGCGCACGCGCAGTCCTACGTGAAGAACATCGCCGCCGCGCTGGCCGCGGCCCGGCCGGCACAGGCCCAGGCGATCCAGGCACGCGCCGACGCCTACGCCGCTGAACTGCGCACGCTCGACCGATGGGCGCGCGAGCGATTCGCCGCCATCCCCGAGGCGCAGCGCCGCGTCATCACCGCGCACGACGCCTTCGCCTACCTCGGCGACGCCTACGGCATCGCCTTCATCGCGCCGCAGGGCTGGAACACCAGCGGCGACGCCTCGGCCCGCACCGTGGCGGCGGCGATCCGGCAGATCAAGGCGCGGCAGGCGCGCGCCTTGTTCGCCGAGAACATCTCGGACCGCCGGCTGATCGACCGCATCGCCCGCGAGACCGGCGCCACCGTGGGCGGAACTTTGTACTCCGACGCGCTGTCCATGCCGGGCACCGAGGCCGACACCTACCTCAAGCTCTACGCGCACAACCTCAAGCAGCTGCACGACGCCCTGGCCACCAAGCCTTGAGCGCGCCCGGCCCGCCGACCCACCTGGGGCGATGAAGAAGATGAAGACGACGAACGCGAACCGACGACGCGCCTGGCTGGCGGCCTGCCTGGCGGTCCTGGCGCCCTGGGCCGCGCAGGCTGCGGGCGGCCAGGCCCATGAGCACGGGGTGGTGAAGCTCGACATCGCCATCGACGGCAACACGCTTCGCATCGCGATGGAATCGCCGCTGGAGAACCTGGTCGGCTTCGAGCGCGCGCCGCGCACGCCGGCCGAGCGGCGCCGCGTCGACGACGCCGTGGCCCGGCTGCGCGACGCCGGCCGCCTGTTCGGCATCGACGCGGCCGCCGGCTGCCGGCTGGCCGGCGTGACGCTGGAGGCGCCGGTCCTCGGCGTCGGCGCCCAGGCCGGCGCGACGGCCAAGGACGGCCACGGCGACCTGGACGCCGACATCGCCTTCGAATGCCGCGACGCGGCCCGCGCCACGCGCATCGACCTTGCGCCGCTGCTGCAGGCCTTTCCCGGCATGCAGCGCATCGACGTCCAACTGGCCACCTCGTGGGGCCAGTCCAAGGAAACGGTCAAACGCGGCGCCGGCACGGAAGTGCGGCTCACCAAGCGCTGAAGGCCCGCGGGACCGCTTGCCATGATCGAGATCGAGCGCCTCGTCTACCAGTGGCCCGGCGCGGGCCAGGCCACGCTCGACATCGAGCGTCTGGCGATCGCCGCGGGCGAGTCGGTCTTCCTGCACGGCCCCAGCGGCTGCGGCAAAAGCACCCTGCTCGGCCTGCTGGCCGGCGTGCTGCTGCCGCAGCAGGGCCAGGTGCGGTTGATGGGGCGCGACTGGCGTTCGCTCTCGGGCGCAGGCCGCGACACGGCCCGCGCCCGCCACGTGGGCTATGTGTTCCAGCAGTTCAACCTGCTGCCCTTCCTCAGCGTGCAGGACAACGTGCTGCTGGCCTGCCGTTTCTCGCAAGAGCGGCGCCGGCGCGCGCAGGCCCTGCACGCCGGCAGCGCCGAAGCGGCGGCCCAATCGCTGCTGGCGCGCATGGGCCTGGCGCAGCCGCTGTGGCAGCAACCAGCGGGCCGGCTCTCGGTGGGGCAACAGCAGCGCGTGGCCGCCGCGCGCGCCCTCATCGGCCAGCCCGAACTGGTGATCGCCGATGAGCCGACCTCGGCGCTCGACGCGCAGCGGCGCGACGACTTCATGGCCCTGCTGATGGGCGAATGCAGCGCCCACGGCAGCACGCTGGTCTTCGTCAGCCACGACGAGCGCCTGGCCGAGGGCTTCGACACCCGGCTGTCGCTGCCGCGGCTCAACCGGGCCGCGGCCCTGGCCGGACCCGGCGGCGCGACGGATTGAGAAGGGGCACGCGATGGGACACGGCCGCGGCGCCGCCGCCTTCACCACCCTCGCCGGCCTGGCCGGCCGCAGCGCCTGGCACCGGCGCGGCACCCTGGCCTGGGTGGTGGCGTGCATCGCGCTGTCCACCGCCTTGCTGATGGCGTTGGAGCGGCTGCGCGCCGACGCGCGCGACAGTTTTTCCCAGGCCGTCAGCGGCACCGACCTGGTCGTCGGCGCCCGCACCGGCGCCGTGCCGCTGATGCTCTACAGCGTTTTCCACATCGGCAGCGCCACCCAGACCATCGGCATGGACAGCCTGCAGGCCATCGCCGCGCACCGCGCGGTGCGCTGGCTGGTGCCGCTGTCGCTGGGCGATTCGCACCGCGGCTACCCGGTGCTGGGCACCACGCCCGGCTACTTCGAGCACTTCCGCCACGGCGAGCGGCAGCCACTGGCCGTCGCGCAGGGCCATCCTTTGCAGGACGGGCTCGACCACCTCTACGACACGGTGATCGGCGCCGACGTCGCCGCGCAGCTCGGCTACGGCCTGGGCGACAAGATCACCCTGCGCCACGGCGCCGGTGGCCTGCCGGGGGCCGAGCACGCCGACAAGCCCTTCACCGTGGCCGGCATCCTGGCGCGCACCGGCACGCCGGTGGACCGCACCGTGCACATCGGCCTGGAGGCGATGGAAGCCCTCCACCTCGACTGGGCCGGCGGCGCGCCGATGCCCGGCATGGCCATACCCGCCGACCAAGCGCGCAAGTTCGACCTCTCGCCCAAGCACGTCACCGCCGCGCTGGTGGGACTGAAGAGCCGGGCGGCGGTGTTCAACGTGCAGCGCTTCGTGGCCGATTTCGAGGGCGAACCGCTGATGGCGGTGTTGCCCGGCGTGGCGCTGGACGAACTCTGGGCCGTGGTCGGTGTCGGGGAACGGGCCCTGCTGGGCATGTCGGCGATGGTCGGCGTGGTCAGCCTGCTCGGCCTGGTGGCGGTGGTGCTGGCCGGCCTGAACGAGAGGCGCCGCGAACTGGCGGTGCTGCGCGCCGTCGGCGCCGGGCCCGCCCACCTCATGGCCCTGCTGGCACTCGAGGGCGGCCTGGTGACCCTGCTCGGCATCGCCGCCGGGCTGCTGCTGGCGGCCTCGCTGGTGGCCGGCGCGGGCCCATGGTTGCAGGCGCAGTTCGGCATCTCGCTGCGGCTGGCGGCGCCTACGTCCGCGCAATGGAACTGGCTGCTCGGCGTGCTGGCCACCGGCGTGCTGGCCAGCCTGCTGCCGGCCTGGCGGGCCTACCGGCTGTCGCTGGCCGACGGGCTGAGCCCGCGTTGACGGCCACCCCCGCGTTCCCGCGCCAGCCCGCCACGAACGCGGACCCCATCGAAAGGACGGAACAGCATGTTCAAGGAAACCACGCAACACCGCACACCCGTCCGCCCGGCCTGGGCGACTGTCCGGCGGCACCCGGGATGGGCGCTGGCGCTGGCCCTCGCTGCCGGCTCCGCCGCGGCGTCCCCGCCACTGGGCCACCCGTTGGCGAATCCAGCGCAACCCGCCGCAGCCGCCGCGCCGGCGGCCCAGCCCGCCAAGGCGCGCACCATCGAGTGGGACGAGATGATCCCGCCCGACTGGGACCCGCTGAAGGATTTCAAGGACATCAACCTCGGCATGATGAACGATGGCGACCCGCGCGCCACCGCGCTGCTCAAGCGCATGCGCGAGGTCTGGGACCAGGCGCCGGTGAACAACGCGCTGGACGGCGCCCAGGTACGCATCCCCGGCTACGTCGTCCCGCTCGAAGAGGGCAAGACCGGCGTCACGGAATTCCTGCTCGTGCCCTACTTCGGCGCCTGCATCCACACGCCGCCGCCGCCGGCCAACCAGATCATCCACGTGCAGGCGGCCAAGGCCAAGGGCCTGCGGTCGATGGACACGGTCTGGGTCACCGGCCGCATGGAAGTCTTCCGCGGCGACAGCTTCATGGGCGTCAGCGGCTACCGCATGCAGGCGCCCGCGGTAGAGGCCTATGTGGGGAAGAAAGGCCGCTGAACGCGGCCGCCGACTTGACTTAGCATTCGGCGATGACGACACGCCGCCCCGCCCGCCCGCCCCGCCCCCGCAGCGGCTTCTCGCTGATCGAACTGGCCGTGGTGATGGGCGTCATCGCCATCCTGGCGCTGATGGCGATGCCCAGCTTCACCGAGAAGATCGTGCGCGACCAGCTCATCGAGGGCGCCAAGCTGGCCGACATCGCCAAGGGCCCGGTGACCGCCTACTGGGTGGCCTCGGGCGCCAAGAAGGAAATGCCGGCCGACAACGCCGCCGCCGGGCTGCCGGCGGCCGACAAGATCGTCAGCAACCTCGTCAGTTCCGTCACCGTGGAGAACGGCGCGCTGCACCTGCGCTTCGGCAACAGCGTCCACGGCGCGATCAAGGGCAAGACGCTCACGCTGCGCCCGGCGGTGGTGGAGGACTCGCCCATCGTGCCGGCCTCCTGGATCTGTGGCGCGGGCAAGGTGCCCGACAAGATGACGGCCAGGGGCCTGGACAAGACCGACATCGACAAGCGCTATCTGCCGCGCAACTGCCTGTGACACCGCGCCGCCGCCCAGCCGCGGCCGTCACTCCGATTCTTTGATCAGCCGGCCGTGGGCCGGCTGCACCGGCCTGGCGTTCATCGGATAGAGGCGGGAGAACACCGCGAGCTGGTAGTCCGACACTGCCACGGGCGTCTTCATCACCATCCACAGCACGCCCTCCTGGCAGGGCGGCGTGGTCATCGAGCCCATGAAAGTCGCGTAGCGCCCGTCCTGGGGCAGCAGGGCGGCCGGGTCCAGCGGCGACGGGGCGGCCAGCTCGGTGTTCTTTTCCAGCGGCAGGTTGTTCCACACCGCCTGCACCGCGGGATGCGCCCCGCCGCGCTCCAGCGGCACCGCGACGATGGCGACGCGGCCCTCGGCGTCCTCATGCACCAGGTGGGCCGACATGTCGAAGACTTTGCCTTCGATGCGCACCTCGGCCGGCCTGTGGAACTGGAAATACTTCAACTCGTAGCGGCGCCCCATCACGTCGAGGTGGTTGCCGCCGGCGATGTTCACCCGCACTGTGCGACCGTTGTCGACCACGCGGAAACCGCTGGCCTGATAGGCGAACCGCAGCGGTTCGAGCTGCAGCTTCAAGCCATCGCGGATGTCGATCGGGCTTTGGCGCTCGCCCTTGCCGCAGGCGGCGTATTCGGGCTTGAGCCCCGCCCAGTGCGCTGGGCCGCCCGCACCTTCATACGACCAGGCCACGGTCGCGGCAACCGCGGCGGCGCCCGAAGCGCCCCCACGCGCGGCGGGCCGGCCTGCACCGGAAGGCGACGCCCCCGCCGCCACGGCCGCGCCTTTGCGGCCGGTTTTGTCCGGCGGGCCCGCCTCGCGGGCCACCAGGCGCAGCTCGCCGTCCTGCTTGTTCTCGGCCGCGGACATGCGCGCGCCGAGCCGCTCGGCCAGGCGCTGTTGGAGGCGGTCCATCGGATCCTGACGCGCGGGCGGGAGCGGCGGTGCCGGAGCCGCCGCGGTGGGAGGCGACGGCGGCGCCACCCCGGACGCCGCGGCCGACGGCAGCGGTGTTCGCGGGTTGATCCGCTTGTCGGCGAGGTAGTCGTAGCCCGGCGCGTTGGGGGACACCACCGCCTGCACGGGGCTGGCCGGTGGCGGCGCCGGCTTGGCCGCCGAGCCCGGCTTGGAAGTTTCGGCCGCGCAGGCCGGCGGCGAAACCGCCAGCCCGCCGGCGGCCGTCAAGCACCCGCAAGCCAATGCCAGGCGCCACGGCCCGGGCAGGCCGGCCGGGCGGCGGCTTCGAAGATGGGCGACGGCGGCGAACGGCATGGGCACTCCAGCACCTCGGACCGCCTCGGGAGAAAGATTGGAACGGGAAAGCGTGGGCGGCCGGGTCCGCTGTTTTATCGGCCCGGCCCCGTCAAGCTTGAGGGACTGCCGGCTGCGGTGCGGCCTGAACCGGCAAACGGTGGCGCACCCAGGCCCAGGCGCCGAGCCCGACGCAAAGCAGCAGCCCGGACGTCCATGCCAGTGCCACCGCGGAGTGCATCACCCAGGGAGCGACGAGGCCGGCGACCGCGCCGTTGGCGGCACTGCCGATGCAGGCCTGCAGCGACGAGGCCATGCCGCGCCGGGTGGGCGCCACGTCCAGCACCAGCAGCGTCACCACCGGCACCATCAGCGCCCAGCCAAAAGCGAAAAGCGCGATCGGCCACAGCGACCAGGCGGCGTGCGGCGGGAAAACGTGGTTCAGCAAGATGTTGGCCAGCGTGACCGCCGCCATCACCGCGAAGCCACGGCGTATCTGCACCTGCGGCGGCACCTTGCCCGCCAGCCGGCCCGACACGTAGGCGCCCAGCATGATGCCGCTGATGACCAGGCCGAAGAACCAGTAGAACTGCTCGGGCCGCAGCCGCAGCAGTTCGCCCAGGAACACCGGCGCCGACAGCACGTACAGGAACATGCCGTTGAACGGCACGCCGCTGGCCAGGGCCAGCGCCAGGAAGCGCGGGTCGGTGCCGAGCGCGCGGTAGCCCTGCATCAGGTTGCGCGCCTGGAAGGCCTGGCGTTGCGTGGCGTGCAGGGTTTCGGGCAGCCAGCGCCAGTTGGCGAACCACAGCAGCGCGCCCACCCCGGTGAGGAACCAGAAGATGGCGTGCCAGTCGGCGTGCACGAACAGGAATCCGCCGACCACCGGCGCGATCGCCGGCGCCACGCCGAAGAAGATCGTCACCTGGGACATGACCTTCTGCGCGTCCGAAGGCGGGAACATGTCGCGCACCACGGCGCGCGACACCACGATGCCCGCGCCGGCCGTCATGCCCTGCACCGCGCGCCAGAACACCAGCGCACCGATGCTGTCGGCCAGCGCGCAGCCGGCCGAAGCCGCTGTGAACATCGCCACGCCCCACAGCACCACCGGCCGGCGCCCCAGGGCGTCCGACAGCGCGCCATGGAACAGGTTCATCAGCGCGAAGCCGAAGAGGTAGGCCGACAGGGTCTGCTGCATCTGCCCCGGCGTGGCGCCCACCGACCGCGCGATACCGCTGAAGGCCGGCAGGTAGGTGTCGATGGAGAAGGGGCCGAGCATGCCCAGGCAGGCCAGCAGGACGGCCAGGGCCCAGCGCGGGCCGCGCCAGAGGGTGGGTGCGTCGGGGTTCACATGCAACCTTCGGAATGGAAAGCGCCGCCGGCAACCCGCGTGCCGGCGGCGCGAAAGGACACAGTGTGAAGCGAGCCGATAGGCCGGATTCTGTGCAGCCCCCGCCCTTGCGGACGGGGGCCGTGGCCACCATTCATCTGGGCCGTGCATCGCTGCACGGCTCGGTGCTACCTACCCGCCGGCTCTGCGGAGCCACATCAACGCCGGCCTACTTGGTATTGCTGCGCGTAGAGATTGCCCGTTTCACCCGGTGCGGGGCTTTGCCCCGCACCGGGTGGCTATCGGTGCCGGACTTGCGTCCGGGCCAGTCGGCATGCCGACCGGCTGCGCCGGCTTGCGCCGGCGCCCACCAAAAGAACACTTCGTGCGAGACCCCACAACGACTCGTCTCTGTTGCTCTGATCCTCACCTCGCGGTGGACAGCCGTTAGCTGCTACGCCGCCCTGCGCAGTCCGGACCTTCCTCCAGTGCGGCCTTTCGGCGGTTGCACCAGCGGTGGCCTGGCTCGCTTCACGGATGCATTATGGTCTCGGTCCGCGCACGCGGCCCCTTGTCAGGAGGCCGCGCATAACGATTAGCTGTCCGGAACAGCTTTGCCGGGGCGACCGGCCCAACCAAGGGAGGACCAACCATGAGTTTCAACGAAGCCGCACGCCAGCGGGCCCACGCCAGGATCCGCGAACTGGAAAGCAACAACGCCTACGAAAGCCACCAAGCCTGAGGTATTGACCGCACAGTGCTGGCTCAGCAACTGCGCGAGCGCTTGTCTGGCGGCCAGAAAAGTTGGCCAAACCAGGGGTAGACCAGTCTTTGCGGCCCCGCATCTTTCATGTTCTGCCTGCTTCAGGACCGGGCCGACATGTATGTCGACATGATCGTCAACTTGTGGCTTGGTCAGCCCGCGAGCATGGGCGACGGCCCTGGCCAGCGGCCGGTGAAACCTTCGGATCGGGTTCCGGCCAACACGCCCGCCGCCGTCACGGAACAAGACACCGACATCAATACCGTGGACTGGATCAGCCTGGCCAGCCTGCGCAACGACAGCCCCGACCTGAATCCCTTAGCGGACTACGACCATCCATCCAACCAGCTGTCGGCTACTACCCGTCCCAGCTACCTCAAAGGCTGGTTTCAGGCGGCTGGCGCCACTTGCCTGTGGGACAACACTTGCGAAATCCTGCCTACTTCGGACTGGAAAGAACTGGTCGAGTTGTCCGACTACATCGGCGGCTGGGTGCTGATGCTGGTGTCTGCATCCCTTTTTACCGGCCAAGCACCCACCAGCAAAAATCACTGGGTGGTGCTCAATGGGCCGATCACCGTGGACGGCCGCAATCTGTCGATGTACCGAGCAAACATGTCCAGGGTGCCGGAAAACCGGGAAGCCATCACGGTCCAGGCGGTTTTTTCACCTGGGGAGAAACCGGGCGGCAGCTCAGATCGGTGCGCGCGCAACCCGACTTGGCTCATTTCTTGAAGTGCTTTTATGGTGGCATCGCATTTAGCCACATCCCTTGAAGGCGGGAGATCGACGATGAGAATCGCCAATCGTTTCAGAGTACGGCCCTGGGCCTGTCTGGTGCCATGGGCAGCCGCTTGTGCTCAGGCATTCGCGGCGGGAACCGCACCCTCTGGTCCGGCCGACGACCCATCCGCCTCGCCTCTGAGGCTGGAGCTGATCCATTCCCTGGGCGCAAACAGCCAGCGCTCCCAGAGATTGCTTTTTTCTCCAGACGGCCAACGCGTCGCGCGCTTGTCCAAGGAAGGCTTGGAGCTTTGGCAAATCCAGCCAGCGCGGCCGCTGATGCAGCTGGCCCGCCAGCCCGTCCCCACCGGTGGCAAGACATCCCAGACGGGATGGCGCACCCACGAAACCATGGTGTTCGACGCAGCGGGACGATTGCACTACCTCAGCCACGCAAACCATCTCTGGGTGAACCCGGACCTTACCCAGGGTGCCAGCGAGAGTGACGTGCGGATGATCAGCCCCGACGGCCGCTACGCGCTGCGCTACGGCACCGTTGGGGACAAACCCGGGCAATCGCCCCCTCAATACAGCGGCGCGGCAGACGACATCTACGATCTGCAGCAGCAGCGCAGCGTCTGCCAGTTGCCAGGCACCGCGGCCGCAAGTCCCGGCTCTTTCGGCGGCCAATGGTTCGCCGCGCAATTGCGTGCCCTCGGGCCGTCCATCCCTCGCCCGCTAGCAGGCTGCTGAAATACCGATCCTTGGATAGCCATGAGTGAGTGCCGCGCGA
>CBJNAE010000074.1:0-14000 GCA_966433995.1 uncultured Ideonella sp.
CCCGAGTCGAAGGCCAGCGCGCTCATGGGGCCACCTCACCGGGCTGCGGGCCGTCGTAGCCCTCGATGACGATCAGGTCGATGGTGGACACCGGCTTGCGCAGTGCGATCGCGGCTTGGTAGGCGGGCGAACGCCAGCAATCGAGCGCCGCCTGGTAGCTGGGGAACTCGACCACGGCGTTGCGCGCCCTGGCGCCGCCTTCGACGCCCTCGAACCGCCCTCCTCTCACCAGGAAGCGGCCGCCATGCGCCCGCAAAGGCTCGGCGTTGGCGGCGATGTAGGCCTGGTACTGCTCGGGATCGTCGACGTCGACTCGGACGATCCAATAACCTTTGGACATTCGTTTCTCCTGTCGCCGCAAGGCCGCGGCGGTTGACGGACTTCAATGTAAGGACGCCGGCCGCGGCAGAGTTGCGATGGAAAGACAATTACTGTCTAATTTCTGCCAACCATCCCTCGCGTTCTCCCCGCTCCACCTCACGAACCGGCCATCCGGACATGCCTGCCCGCCCCCAGCCCAAAGCCCCCGCGCGTCGCGCCAGCGTGCCGCCGCTCGACCCCCTCGGCTATGCGCCGACCAGCCAGCGGCCGGTGCGCGCCAAGCTGCGCCGCCTGGCGGCGGACACCGACGTGCAACCCCACCAGCACCCCTGGGCCCAGGTGGCCATTTCCAGCACCGGGGTGATCCGCATGCGGGCCGGGCGCAGCACCTACCTCGTGCCCCCGACCCGGGCGCTGTGGATACCGCCCGGCGTCGAGCACGCCGTCAGCGTGGTGGAAGCGGCGGACATCCGCACGCTCTACATCCACCAGAGCGAGCAACTTGTCGGCCCCGCATGCCCGCCGGCCGAGCAGGCCGCATGGCGGCAGTGCCGCGTGCTGGAGGCGTCGAGCCTGCTGCGCGAACTCGTGGTCCACCTGCCCTCGGAGCCCCATACACCGGGCGCCGCCGCCCCCGACGACAGGGAGCGCTGCCTTTCGAGCCTGGTGCTGCACGAACTGCGCACGGCGCGCCAGGTGCCGCTGGGCCTGGACCTGCCCGACGACAAGCGCCTGCGCAGGCTTTGCGAAGCCGTCCTGTCCGATCCGGCCAGTTGGCCCACGCTGGACAGCTGCGCCCACCTGGCCAGCGCCAGCCCGCGCACCGTGGCCCGGCTGTTCCGCTCCGAGCTGGGCAGCACCTTCGGGCAATGGCGCCAGCAGGCGATGCTCTCGCAGGCCCTGGTGCTAGCGGCCAAAGGCCGGTCGATGGGAAACATCGCCAGCAGCCTGGGCTACGCCAGCCCCAGCGCGTTCAGCGCCATGGTGACGCGCAGCGTGGGCATGCCGCCGAGCCGGTTCTTCGGCCAATAAGAGGGAAAGGCGCAGGAAGGCGCGCGACCGCCGCGGACCTTGCAATCTGCTGCCGTCCGGGGCGCACCACCCCTCGAATCGGTGGCGCGCTTTCGTTTAGACACACTTCTGTGCCCCCGGGGTCTGGCGCTGGCAGCGGCGGTGAGGGACAGTGCTCGACTGCGCCGCGCCCGCCGCCGGGTATCCCGTATGCCCCTTCACGTTCCACCGCCTGCCGACCACCGGCCCAACCCGGCGGGGCAGGCCCGGTGCAAGCCAAGCCAGCCATCAAAAAAACACAGGAGATGCCACCATGCTGAAGTCGCTGTTCGGAGAGCTCGGGCCACCGGAACCGGGGTCTGATGGGACTCCGCCGGGCCGCGGCGACGGCGGCGGTTTTGCCGCCACGCCGATCCTGGAGACACAGTCCACCCGCGTCACCGCGGCCGGCCACATGGTCGACCGCCATTCCCAGGAACTGGTGGTGGTCGGCTCGCCGGCGCAGGCCATCCGCAAGCATTTCGCCTCCACCCGCGCCGACCTCGAATCGGCCAGCCGCATGCTCACCCTGCTCGACCCGGGCAATGCCTGGGCCGGCTGGGTGATCAAGGCGCTGTCCGACGCGGGCGGCCTGCCGGTCGAACGGCTGCACCTGCGCGAAGCCACCACGCTGCGCACGCTGGCCACGATCGAGCGCACCACGCTGATGCGCCGCCATGAGGAGTCGCTGAAGATCGTCTTCGCCGACGTGCGCGCGCCGGGCCGCGAGAACGCGGAAATCCCGGTGGCGCTCATGGAGCGCAGCCACCTCACCACCGTCATCGTGGGCACGCTGCAGTCGCACGCGGTGGACGCGCTACTGGCTTCGGTGCTGGAGGCCGCCTCGCTGCCCACCTGGCGCTGCCCCAACCTGCTGTTCCTGCTGCCGCCCGACACCGACTGGATCGTCGAGAAGATCGCCGCCGTACCCTGGCCCTCCAAGGTCCGCGTCAACCACCGCAGCGAATCGCTGCTGAGCGCGTCGGCGGTGTGGAACACCATCCTGGCGCACTGGGGCGAAGTGAAGGACTGGACGCCCGCCATCGCCAACGACGCCGCCCTGCTGGGCTTGAACGACTTCCCCATCAAGGTCGCCGACCTCGGCGGGCCCGCCGCCGACTCGGCGGGGGTGGGGTTCAGCCTGCTGCAACCCTTCGACCCCTTCGGCTCCATCGGTTCGCCACAACCGTTGGCGCCCAGCCCGGTGGGGGCGCCCATCGTCGGGCAACCGGCCCAGGTCGGCGGCGAGGCGCCGCTGGCCGGCGTCGACACCGAGCGCCTGCGCACCGGAATTCAATCGATGCGCCAGCTGGAAGGCATGCTCGCCTGCGCGGTGGTCGACGTCGCCACGAGCAAGGTCGTGGCCCATGAGTTGCCTGGCGGGCTGCACCTGGACATCGACCAGGCCGCCGGCCACGCCGCCCGCATGCTGCGCAGCCACCGCCACGCCGCCACCAGCATGGGCTTGTCGCCCAGCCTCAACGAGGTGACCACCCGCTCCGGCGTGCGCCAGGTCATCATCCGCCCGCTGACCCGCCAGCCGCGGCTGTTCCTTTGGATCCTGCTCGACCGGTCCCAGGCGCGCACCGACGCACTGCGGCGCCAGCTGAGTGAGACCGAGAAGCTGCTGCAGTGACGGGGCCAGCAAGGCCGGGATCGCTGCGATAACATTTCGCCTGCTGGGGCGGTGCCTTTTAGACGGCACCGCCCTTTTTTCTTCCCCGAAGCGCCGCATCTCCCTCCCATGAACCAAGTGCTGTTCGACTACACCCGCCAGGATGCCCAGGGCGCCAGTTGCACCTCCCACGCCTGGGCCAAGGTGCCCGCGCCGCTGACCGCCATCGAGCGCGCCGACTTCAAGGCCCGCGCCGCCCGCTTGCTGAAGGAGCGCGACGCCGTCCTGGTCGCCCACTACTACGTCGACGGCGACCTGCAGGACCTGGCCCTGGAGACCGGCGGCTGCGTCGCCGACTCGCTGGAGATGGCCCGCTTCGGCCGCGACCACCCCGGCAAGACCCTGGTGGTGGCCGGCGTGCGCTTCATGGGCGAGAGCGCCAAGATCCTCAGCCCCGAAAAGCGCGTGCTGATGCCCGACCTGGACGCCACCTGCTCGCTCGACCTGGGCTGCCCGGCGGAAGACTTCGCCCAGTTCTGCGACGCCCACCCCGACCGCGAGGTCGTGGTCTACGCCAACACGAGCGCCGCGGTGAAGGCCCGCGCCGACTGGATGGTGACCAGCAGCTGCGCGCTGGCCATCGTCAACCACATCAAGGAGCAGGGCCGCAAGGTGCTGTGGGCGCCCGACCGCCACCTCGGCCGCTACATCCAGGAGCAGACCGGCGCCGACATGCTGATGTGGAACGGCGCCTGCATCGTGCACGACGAGTTCAAGGGCCTGGAACTGGAACTGCTCAAGCGCGAGCACCCGGACGCGCAAGTGCTCGTGCACCCCGAGTCCCCGCAAAGCGTGGTCGCCATGGCCGACGTGGTCGGCTCCACCAGCCAGCTGCTGAACGCCGTCGTGCAGGGCCCGGGGCAGACCTTCATCGTCGCCACCGACAACGGCATCCTGCACCGCATGCGCCAGCTCGCGCCGGGCAAGACGCTGATCGAGGCGCCCACCGCCGGCAACGGCGCCAGCTGCAAGAGCTGCGCCCACTGCCCGTGGATGGCGATGAACGCGCTGCAGGGCGTCGTCGACTGCCTGGAGAAGGGCAGCGGCGAGATCCACGTCGAGGAAAGCGTCCGCGCCAAGGCCCTCGGCTGCATCGACCGCATGCTCGACTTCGTCAAGCGCAACCCGGCCAGCGTGCACAAGCCGGGCTTCGTCAAAGGCATCGGCGCCGCTTGACGGGACACCGGCCACCCTCTGCAAAAGACATCCCGATGACGACATTCGAATTCAACGAAAGCCTGGAACAAGCACGCGAACGCAACGTGCGCGACGCGCTGATGGAAGACATCGGCCGCGCCGACTGGACCGCCCGGCTCGTGCCCGCGGGCCAGCGCGTGCGCGCCCGGGTGCTGCTGCGCGAAGAGGCCGTGCTCTGCGGCCGCGACTGGTTCGACGCCTGCGTGCGCGCACTCGACCCGCAGGCCGCCATCCAGTGGCACGCGGCCGAGGGCGACGCGGTGCGGCCCGGCACCGAGGTCTGCCACATCCAGGCCGACGCCCGCGCGCTGCTGTCGGCCGAGCGCCCCGCCCTCAACTTCCTTCAATTGCTCTGCGGCACCGCCACGCTGACGCGGCAGCACGTCGACGCGATCGAGGGCGCCTCGCCCAACCCGAAAGGCTGCGCCATTCTCGACACCCGCAAGACCCTGCCCGGCCTGCGCCAGGCGCAGAAATACGCGGTGCGCGTGGGCGGCGGCCAGAACCAGCGGCTGGCGCTGTGGGACGGCATCCTGATCAAGGAGAACCACATCGCCGCTGCCGGCGGCATCGCCCAGGCGCTGGCCCAGGCGCGGGCCTTGAACGCCGGCGTCGGCATCCAGGTCGAGGTGGAGAGCCTGGCCCAATTGCAAGAAGCCCTGGCCGAGGGCGCGGTGAGCGTGCTGCTCGACAACTTCGACCTGCCGCGGATGCGCGAGGCCGTCGCGCTGAACGCCGGCCGCGCCTTGCTCGAAGTCTCGGGCAGCGTGCGGCTCGACCAGGTGCGCGACATCGCCGCCACCGGCGTCGACCGGATCTCGATCGGCCGGCTCACGAAAGACGTTCGCGCCACCGACTTCTCGATGCGCGTGACCGACCGGCTGCCTGGCGCTGGCTGAATCGCGCGGGTGGCCGCCGTGCCCGTTCGGGCTGAGCCCGTCGAAGGCCTGGTGGCGATGGACCTTTGCGCGATGCGGAGGCATGCCTCCAAGAAGGCTTCGACAGGCCTGTCCTGAGCTTGTCGAAGGGCTCAGTCATAAAGGTTGGCTGTCCGCCATGCCCCCCTCACCCCCACCCTCTCCCCCGTGCCGGGGGCGAGGGAGTTTTTTCTTGCTCCCTCTCCCGCCTGCGGGAGAGGGTGGGGGTGAGGGTGGACCTGGACCGCGTGCTTGACACGACCCGAGACCGTCAGCCCGAACGGGGTGAATGGGCATGCGGGCCTTCAGCCCATGCAGCGACGGGCCCGCCGCTGCCCACCGACGCGAACTTCACCGCCAGGAAATCCACGAAAGCCCGCACCCGGCCCGAGATGAAGCGGCCACTCGGCAGCAAGGCGTGCAAGGGGTAGGGTTCGGTCTCCCACTCGGGCAGCAGGCGCACCAAACGGCCGGCGTCCAGGTCGTGGCGCACGTCGAACACCGACTTCAGCAGGATGCCGGCGCCGGCGACCGCCCATTCGCGGGCGAGCGAAGCGTCGTCGACGCTGCGGTCGCCTCCGACCCGCACTTCCGTCCAACGGCCCTGCCTGCAGAAGCGCCACACCTGGTGCCGGCGGCCGGCGCGCTTGAAAGTCAGGCAGTTGTGGCTTTGCAGGTCTTGCGGAGACTCGGGCGGAGGCCGGCTGCGCAAGTAGCCGGGCGATGCGCACAGCACCGGCCGCGACGGCGCGAGCTGCCGCGCGATCAGCCGCGAGTCGGCCAGCGCGCCATAGCGGATCGCCACGTCCACCTCGTCGCGCAGCACGTCCAGCGGCTGGTCGCTCACCGACAGCGCCAGGTGCAGGCCGGGATGCGCGCGCAGGAATTCATCGACCCACGGCAGCAGCATGGTGCGCGCCAGGTCCGACGGCGCCGCCACCCGCAGCGTGCCGACCAGCGCGCCACGGTCTTCGGAGAGCAGCGACTGCGCTTCTTCCAGCAGCTCGAAGGCGCGCGTCGAATAGTCCAGCAGCAACTGGCCTTGCGGCGTCAGGCGCATCGCCCGTGTCGAGCGCTCGAAGAGCCGGGCGCCGAGCTGCGCCTCCAGCCGCTTCAGCGTGGCGCTCGCCGCGGCCGGGGTGACACCCAGTTCATGAGCTGCGGCGGTCAAGGTGCCGCGCCTGGCGGTTTGCAGTAGCACGTTCAAGTCGGCGACATTTTCAATTTTCATTTGAATCTCATTAATCCAAACTAGTATTTTCAATATCTCTTTGCAATTCTACGATTCCAGTCATGCCCAAACCCGGGTCCACCACAGGAGTCTTGCCATGAAAGCCATCGGCTACCACCGATCCCTTCCCATCACCGACGACAACGCCCTGCAGGATGTCGAAATCGAAGCACCGTCGCCGCGCCCGCGCGACCTGCTGGTGCGGGTGCAGGCGGTGTCGGTCAACCCGGTTGACACCAAGATCCGCAAGGGCGTGGCGCCCGAGGCCGGCCAGGCCAAGGTGCTGGGCTGGGACGCGGTCGGCACCGTCGAGGCGCTGGGCGCCGAGGCGACACGGTTCAAGGTCGGCGACCGGGTCTACTACGCCGGCGCCCTCAACCGGCCCGGCACCAACAGCGAGCTGCACGCGGTGGATGAACGCATCGTCGCCCTGGCGCCCCGCACGCTCGACGACGCCCAGGCGGCCGCGCTGCCGCTGACCACCATCACCGCCTACGAGCTGCTCTTCGACCGGTTGGGCGTGCCGCGGCAGGGCGGCGAAGGCCAGACGCTGCTGATCGTGGGCGGCGCCGGCGGCGTGGGCTCCATCCTCATCCAACTGGCGCGCCAGCTCACCCGGCTGCGCGTGGTGGCCACCGCCTCGCGCGCCGAAACGAAGCAATGGTGCCTGGACCTGGGTGCTCATGCGGTGGTCGACCATGCGCGGCCGCTCGCCGCCGAACTGCGGGCCGCCGGCATCGGCCAGGTCGACCTGGTGGCCGGACTGACCCAGACGGTGTCGCACTTCGCCCAGATCGTCGATAGCCTGAAGCCGCAGGGCCGCCTGGCGGTGATCGACGAGATTGGCGGCCTGGACGTCATGCCGCTCAAAAGCAAGAGCATCTCGCTGCACTTCGAGCTGATGTTCACGCGCTCGACCTTCGAGACGCCTGACATGCAGGAGCAAGGCCGCTTGCTGGCCGAAGTGGCGGCGCTGGTGGACGAGGGCCGCATCCGCACCACCGCCCAGACCGCGCTGGGCCGCATCACCGCCGCCAACCTGCGGCTTGCGCATGCGCTGATCGAAAGTGGGCGAGCCCAGGGCAAGGTCGTGCTGGCCGGTTTCTGAGCCCGCGCAGCAGCGGGCGCATGGCGGCGGAGCCGGTGAAATGAGACCTTTTCGGCCTCTTATTCCCTGCCCCACCGGTCGACGGTGGCTGGATACTTCGAGAGCCGCAGTCGTCCGCCTGCTTTTTCAACGCCTTCGCGAGAGAAGACCGCCATGAGCACCGAATTCGACACCGTCCACAACTACCACGAACGCCTGGTGTTCCGCGCGGTGGCCGAGGCCACCTCCAAGTTCACCCACCTGGAGCGCGAGGACGAACTGCTGGCCGACATCGCCTGCGTCGCGCTGAACCGGTTGCAGCCGCGCTACATCCGCCACGAGGTGGACTTCGCCTTCTACCTGACCGAGAAGGAACGCGCCGAGATCGAGCGCAGCATCAACGAGGCGGTGGTCTTCGCCGTGGAATTCGTCCAGGCGCGCACGGCGATGCGGGCACGGGCCTGAGGCCCTCTCCCCGTTTACCCGCTCAACCCGAACGCCTTCGGCTTCTTGCCGCTGCGCGCCTGGCGCACCAGCACGGTGGGGAAGCTCACCGGCAAGGTGCGCGGGAAATCGCGGCTGTAGTGCAGGCCACGGCTCTCGTGGCGCAGCAGGGCCGAGCGCACGATCAGCTCGGCGCAGTCGACGAGGTTGCGCAACTCCAGCAAGTCGCGGTTGACGCGGAAGTTGGCGTAGTAGTCGTCGATCTCGCCGCGCAGCAGCTTGATGCGGTGCAGCGCCCGCTCCAGCCGCTTGGTGGTGCGCACGATGCCGACGTAGTTCCACATCAGGAGCCGCAGCTCGTCCCAGTTGTGGGCGATCACGACCTGCTCGTCGGCGTTCTCGACCTGGCTCTCGTCCCAGTCAGGCAGCGGCGGCGGCTCCCCCGGCGCGTGGGACAGGAGGTCGTCGGCGCAGGTGCGCCCGAGCACCACGCATTCCAGCAGCGAGTTGCTGGCCAGGCGGTTGGCGCCGTGCAGGCCGGTGTAGGTGGTTTCGCCGACAGCGTAGAGGCCAGGCAGGTCGCAGCGGCCGGCCAGGTCGGTGACGACGCCGCCGCAGGTGTAGTGGGCCGCCGGCACCACGGGGATGGGCTGGCGCGCGATGTCGATGCCCAGCTTCAGGCAGCGCGCGTGGATGGTCGGGAAGTGCTCCTTGAGGAAGCCTTCGCCCAGGTGCGTCGCATCGAGCCACACGTGGTCCAGGCCGTGCTTCTTCATCTCGAAGTCGATCGCGCGGGCGACGATGTCGCGCGGCGCCAGCTCCAGCCGCTCGTCGTGCGCCGCCATGAAGCGCGCCGCCTCGCCGTGGAAGCCCGGCAGCTTCAACAGGGCACCCTCGCCGCGCAGCGCCTCGGTGATCAGGAAGCTGCGCTCCTGCGGGTGGTAGAGGCAGGTCGGGTGGAACTGGATGAATTCCATGTTGCCCACCCGGCAGCCGGCGCGCCAGGCCATGGCGATGCCGTCGCCGGTGGCAGTGTCGGGGTTGCTGGTGTAGCGGTACACCTTGCCGACGCCGCCGGTGGCCAGCACCACCGCCGAAGCGGGCAGCGTCTCGACGCGCTGGGTGTCGATGTTCAGCGCGTAGACGCCGTAGACGCGCGGCACCTCCTCGCGCTTGAGGTGGCGCGATGTGATGAGGTCCACCGCCATCCAGCGCTCGCGCAGGCTGATGTTGGGGTGTGTACGCACCGCTTCGAGCAGCACGTTGTGGATGGCCTTGCCGGTGGCGTCGGCCGCGTGGGCGATTCGCCGCACCGCGTGGCCGCCTTCGCGCGTGAGGTGCAGGCCGAGCGGGCCGTCGGGGTCGCCGGAGAACGGCACGCCGCGCCCGACCAGCCATTCGATCGCCTGCTGGCTGTTCTCGGCGATGAAGCGCGCGGTCTCTTCGTCGACCAGGCCGGCGCCGGCCTCCTGGGTGTCGTGCACGTGGGAGGCGATGCTGTCGTCGCTGCCCAGCACGCCGACGATGCCGCCCTGGGCCCAGGCCGTGGCCGCCTCGTCGAAGTTGCGCTTGGCCAGCAGGACGACCGGGCGGTGCTCGGCGGTGTGCAGGGCGACGGTCAGGCCGGCCAACCCGGCACCGACGATGACGACGGGTACCGCGGCGTTTTCAGCAGACATGGTGGCGGGTGGGTGTGTCGGGGGTTGGGGCCTGGCGCTTGCCAGGGATGGAGGCACAGCGGGGACGAAGGCGGGGATTTTATCGACCGGGCACCCGGGCGCGCCGCCGGGCGTCACACTTCCGGCGCGATCTGCTCCGCATAGTCGTACAGCGCGCCGAGGATCTCCTGGCCGCGCTCATCGGCCGATTCGCTGAGGCGGTCGATGCGTTCGAAGAAGTCGGCCAGGCTGAGCACGCCGCCGGCGCCTTGGTGCAGGCGCTCCGCGCGCAGTTGCGCCCAGCGCTCGGGCTCGTCGCCCACCAGGCTGCCGGGGAAATTGCGTGCGCGGTAGCGGAACAGCAATTCGTCGAGCCGGCCATCCTCGAAGCGCGGCCGCTCGGCCGCGAGTTTCTCCGGTGACAGCGCGCGCAGGCGGTTGAGCGTGCGCCTGTCGTTGTTGCCGACGAAGCCGCCGTACAGGTCTTCGTCCACGTCGACCGCCGCGCCGGACTTGGGCCGCTCGAACACCTCGGCCCACAGCCCGGCCGGCAGGCTCAGGGCGCGCGCAGCCTCGGCGTGGCGCAGCGCGCGCGCCATGTCCAGGCCCCAGCGTTCGGCCTGCTCCGGCCCAAGGGTCTTGAGCTGACCGATGACGACCGGCGACTTGTTGATGTGGATGGTCTTGACCGGCAGCCTCGCCACACCCTCAGGCATTTCATCCGCCTTGCTGAACATGCGCAGGCGGATCTCTTCGGCGCCGAGGGAGGCGAGCAACCCCGGGTCTTCCGACAGGTCCCAGACGATCAGTTCGTTCTTGTTGACCGGGTGGATCCCGAGCGGCCAGACCACCGCGGTGCAGCCGCGCTCGGCGGTGTACATGCCCGACACGTGGATGAAAGGCTTCGGATCGCCCCAGCCGATCTCGGCCTGCACCGCTTCCTTGCGCCGCAGCTTGAGGCAGAAGTCCCACAGCCGGGGCTGGCTGGACTTGATCAGGCGGGCCAGCGCCACGGTGGCGCGCACGTCGGAGAGCGCGTCGTGCGCCGCCTCGTGGGCCAGGCCATTGGCGGCGGTGAGGTGCTCCAGCTTGAACGAGGGCTTGCCGTCGTCGTGCCGCGGCCACTGCAGGCCATCGGGCCGCAGCGCGTAGGTGCATCGCACGACGTCGAGCAAGTCCCACCGGCCGCAGTCGTTCTGCCATTCGCGCGCGTAGGGGTCGAAGAGGTTGCGCCACAGCAGGTGGCGCGTGACCTCGTCGTCGAAGCGGATGCTGTTGTAGCCCACGCCCACGGTGCCGGGCCGCGCCAGTTCTGACTCGATGCGCGCGGCGAACTGGTGTTCGGGCAGGCCGCGCTCCAGGCAGGTCTGCGGCAGGATGCCGGTCAGCAGGCAGCTCTCGGGGTCGGGCAGCGTGTCGGGCGAGGGCTGGCAATAGATCATCAGCGGCTCGCCCACTTCGTTCAGGTCGGCGTCGGTGCGCAAGCCGGCGAACTGCGCCGGGCGGTCGCGGCGCGGGCGCACGCCGAAGGTTTCGTAGTCGTGCCAGAAGAAGGTGTGGGCTTGCGCGCTGGGGGTGGAGTTCATCCGCGCAAGATAACCGAAGTCGGGCCTTGTTCCTGACGTGGCTCCGGTTCAATTGGGCCCGGCGTGAGGGAGGCGCGTTGCGAGAGACAGGGGCCAGGGGCTCCGTTCATGTCCCCCGTGGGCTGCGCCCACTCCTCCTGATACTTCACTGCGCCCCTGACCCCTGTCCCTCGCTAAGAACCAGTAGTGGCGGGCCACAAGCCGCCTGCCACCGATGGCTCCGGAGCGCTGCGTCTCACCGCACGCAACCCGCCGCACACCCAATGATTTCCTCGACAAACCCATCAACTCACCGCACCAAGGCCTGCCGTCAGGAAGAAGCCTAATCTTCCAGCCCCAGCTCCTGGATCTTGCGGGTGATGGTGTTGCGGCCGATGCCGAGCTTGAGCGCCGATTCGATGCGCCGCCCGCGGTTCATGTCCAGCGCCGCCTGGATGAGCCGGGCCTCGAACTGCCGGCTCAGCACGTCCCAGACATCGGGCACGCCGGCGGCGAGCAGCCGGCGCGCTTCGCGGTCCAGGTCTTCGAGCCAGCCGCCGTTGCCGGCGGCGGTAGCGCCCGCCGGCGTGGCGGGCCAGCCCGTGCCCCCAGCGGCCGCGGCGGTCACCGCCGGCGACGGGGCCGCCGCCGCCGTCTCGACCGCTGGCGGCGCCGACGGCGCGGCGGAGGGCATCGCTGGGGCTTCGTCGCCGCGGAGTTCCGGCGGCAGGTCCTTGGCCTCCACCACCTGGGCCGGCGCCATGACGGTGATCCAGTGGCAGATGTTCTCCAACTGCCGCACATTGCCCGGGAAGGAGAACTGCATCAGCCGCGCCAGCGCCGGTTCGGACAGCCGCTTGGCGTCGACGCCAAGCTCCTTCGCGCTTTTCTGCAGGAAATACTTCGCCAGCGCCGGCACGTCGTCGCTGCGCTCGCGCAACGCCGGCAGCCGCAGGCGGATCACGTTCAAGCGGTGGAAAAGGTCTTCCCGGAAGACGCCCTGCTTGACGCGGTCTTCGAGGTTCTGGTGGGTGGCCGCGATGACGCGCACGTTGCTGCGCATCGGGCTGTGGCCGCCGACGCGGTAGAACTGCCCGTCGCTCAGCACCCGCAGCAGCCGGGTCTGCAGGTCGAAGGGCATGTCGCCGATCTCGTCGAGGAAGAGCGTGCCGCCGTCGGCCTGCTCGAAGCGCCCGCGCCGCGTGGTCTGCGCGCCGGTGAAAGCGCCGCGCTCGTGGCCGAAAAGCTCGCTCTCCAGCAAGTCCTTCGGGATGGCCGCGGTGTTGATCGCGACGAAGGGCCCGCTCGCGCGCGGGCTGTGCTTGTGCAGCGCCTGGGCGACAAGCTCCTTGCCGGCGCCCGATTCGCCGGTGATCAGCACGGTGACGATGCTCTGGCTGAGCCGGCCGATGGCGCGGAAGACGTCCTGCATCGCCGGCGCTTGGCCGAGCATCTCGGGCATGTCGGCCAGGTGTTCGATCGACTCGGCCTCGCGCACGCTCTCGTCCAGCGCCCGGCGGATCAGCTCGACCGCCTTGGGCACGTCGAAGGGCTTGGGCAGGTATTCGAAGGCGCCGCCCTGGAAAGCGCTGACCGCGCTGTCGAGGTCGGAATAGGCCGTCATGATGATGATCGGCAGGCCGGGGTGGGCCTCCTTGACCTTGCCGAGCAGCTCCAGGCCCGATCCGCCGGGCATGCGGATGTCGGAGATCATCACCTGCGGCTCTTCGGTCTCCAGCGCGGCGAGCACGTCGCGCGGGTTGGTGAAGCTGCGCACCGGCAGGTTCTCCCGCGCCAGCGCCTTCTCCAGCACGAAGCGGATGGACTGGTCGTCGTCGACTATCCAGATCGGCTTCATGCGGCGGGCTTCCCTTGTCTGCGGCGGCCACGGCCGCCGGGGCCGGCGCGGTTCAAGAGATCGGCATCAAGATCTTGAAGATGGTCTGTCCCGGGGTGCTTTCGCATTCGATGATGCCCTGATGTTGCTGAACAAAGGTCTGCGCCAAGGTCAGGCCCAAACCGGAACCGCCGTCGCGCCCCGAAACCAAGGGGAAGAAGATGCGATCGCGGATCGATTCGGGCACGCCCGGGCCGTTGTCTTCGATATGCAATTCCAATGCCAGTCGGAAGCGCTGCTTGCCGAGGGTGACCTGGCGGGCCACGCGGGTGCGGATGACGATCAGGGCGTCGCCCCGGGCGATGCGTTCGGCCAACGCCTGCGCGGCGTTGTGGGCGATGTTGAGCACGGTCTGGATCAGCTGCTCGCGGTCGCCGCGGAAGTCGGGGATGGAGATGTCGTAGTCGCGCTCCACCCGCAGGCCCTTCGGGAATTCCGCCACGATCAAGGAGCGCACACGCTCGCAGACTTCGTGGATGTTCATGTCGGCGACGACGTGGGGCTTGCGGTGCGGCGCGAGCAGGCGGTCGACCAGGGCCTGCAGGCGGTCGGCCTCCTTGATGATGACCTGGGTGTATTCGGTCAGCGCGCGGTTGGCGGCGATCTCCATTTCGAGCAGTTGCGCCGCGCCCCGGATGCCGCCCAACGGGTTCTTGATCTCGTGCGCGAGGTTGCGGATGAGTTCCTTGTTGGCCTGCGCCTGGTCCAGCGCCCTCTCCTCCCGGTCCTGGCGCGCCTGCTGCTCGACCTCGATCAGCTCGATCAGCACCAGCTCGCCCTGGCCCATCTGGTTCACGATGACGTGCACGGCCAGCGCGTCGGGCGCGGAAGAGACCGGCGATCTGCGCAAGTGGGCGTCCAGCCGGCTGGTGGCGAACTCATTGCGCGCCACCGCCTCGACGGTCTCGCGCAGCAGGGTGTCCTCGACGAAACAGTCGAACAGGCGGGTGCGCACCAC
>CBJNAE010000075.1:0-13897 GCA_966433995.1 uncultured Ideonella sp.
TGGAGCGCTCGCCGTTGACGGTGACGACCTGGTCGGCCAGCAGGCAGAGGTTGTCGCGCGCATAGGCGTAGCCCGTCCCGTAGCCCGCGCTGGCGAAATCGTCCGCCTTGACGTGGGCCACGCCGTAGCGTGTGGTGCGGATCTCCGCGGAGAACGAGGCCTTGGGCGGGTCGCCGCTGCCGCCGCCGCAGCCGACGAGCAGGCCGCCCAGCGCGGCGGCGCAGGCCCACCAGGGGGAGCGGAAGGAAATCGGGGCTGCGGGGTGGGGATGCACGGTGGGGGGTCTCCTTTGGTCGTTCCTGGGCTCGGCCTGATGCGCTGGCGGCCGGTGCCGCTTCGCGAACGCCGCAGGCGCCCCGGGCGGCGGCCATGATATTTGCCGGCTAGGCCCCCGCGCGGCGGCGGGCGGCCCACCGAAGGCGATCAAGGTGAATGGCTGTATCCAAATGATTCCTGCATCCGGTTGGCGTGCGTGCGCGTAAGAGCCCCTGTCCGGCGACCGCCGGGCCCGGCGCGGACTCCTGGCGCGGGCAGTGCACACGGCCGGCGGCTCGTCCGGGCGTGCGCGCATCGGGGCCGCGAATCCGTCACCCAACTACAGAGGAATAAGCAGCCATGAAGACACGATTCGACTTTCCCCCACGGCCGCTGCCATGGGCTGTAGCGCTCATTTGCGCGCTCGGCCTGGGCGCCGCTCAGGCTTCCAGCCACCGCGAGGCACCGTCGATCACCACCACGCCCAAGGTGGACGCGACCGACTTCTACCTCTTCAAGAGCTACGAGGCCGGCCGCGACGGCTATGTGACGCTGATCGCCAACTACCAGCCGCTGCAGGATCCGTACGGCGGCCCCAACTACTTCTCGATGGACCCGAACGCGCTGTACGAGATCCACATCGACAACAACGGCGACGCCAAGGAAGACATCACTTTCCAGTTCCGTTTCAAGAACAGCCTGAAGGGCATCACGCTGCCGATCAACGGCAAGGACGTGGCCATCCCGCTGGTGCAGGCCGGCGGCGTCGCCGAACGCAACGCGGCCGCGCTCAACCTGAACGAGAGCTACACCGTGGACGTGGTGCGGGGCGACCGCCGCACCGGCACGCGGGCCGCGGTCACCAACGCCAACGGCGGCGGGGCCAGCTTCGACAAACCGGTGGACTACATCGGAGTCAAGACCATCGCCGACTACGCGGGCTACGCCGCCAAGCACGTCTACGCGGTGAACATCCCCGGCTGCGCGCAGCCGGGCCGGGTCTTCGTCGGCCAGCGCAAGGACCCGTTCGCCGTCAACCTGGGCACGATCTTCGACCTGGTGAACGCGCCGGTGTCCACCCTCACCAACCCCGACCTGATCAACGCGGCGCCCAACACCATCGACGGCAAGAACGTCACCGCCTTGTCGCTCGAAGTGCACCAGAGCTGCCTGACAGCCGGCGCCGAGACCGTCATCGGCGGCTGGACAACCGCCAGCCTGCGCCAAGGGTCGCTGCTGAACCCGTCGCCCAAGGCCGGCCACCAGACCTCCGCCGTGCAGGGCGGCGCGTGGACGCAGGTGTCGCGCCTGGGCATGCCGCTGGTCAACGAAGTGGTGATCGGCCTGCCTGACAAGGACAAATTCAACGCGTCCAAGCCGAAGGACGACGCGGCCAATTTCCTGACCTATGTCACCAACCCGACCTTGCCACGTCTGCTGGAGATCGCCCTGGGCCTGCCCACGGGTGGCGTCGCGCCGACCAATGCCGGCCGCAACGACCTGGTCGCGGCCTTCCTCACCGGCATCAAGGGCTTGAACCAGCCGGCCGGCGTGGTGGGCTCGGAAATGCTGCGCCTGAACACCGCCATCCCCGCGGTGCCTTTCGCGCAGCAGAACCGGTTGGGCGTCGTCGGCAACATCCTCGCCAAGGGCAATGACAACGCCGGTTTCCCGAACGGCCGCCGGCCCAAGGACGATGTTGTCGACATCGCCCTGGTGGCGGTGGCCGGCGGCCTGTGCGTGGCCAACGGCGACAACAACGCCCTGGGCTTTGGCGCCGAGTGCAAACCATCGGTAGTGCCGCTGGGAACCACCGCGTTCAAGCTGCACGACGCGGTCGACCAGGCGGTGGTGCCCCTGTTGACCGGCTTCCCTTACCTGAACACGCCGATCCCCGGCAGCAAATGAGGAGTCGGTCATGAAGAAGACTACTTTCCGCCTCGCCGCGCTGGTGGTGGTTTCGGCCGGGTTGTCCGCCTGCGGCGGCGGCGGCGACGCCGGGCCCGCGCCCATGCCGCCCGCCGCGACCGACTCGGTGCCGGCCAGCGCCAGCGACTCGGTCTCGGGCTTCATCGACTACCTGCAGGCCTTGGTCAAGTCCGCGGCCGATGCGCTGGAACCGGTGAGCCTGGCCAACGTGGCGCCGCCTGCCGGCGACAGCGACGAGCCGCGCCACCTCGACTGAGTCTGCGCGCCTGCCGCCGCGCCGCGGCCCATTGAGGAACCCGGCGCGCGGCAGGCACCCGCCTGCTCGAACCGCCGATGGCGCCGCCGCCGTCGGTGGCCCGATCCCTCCAACCCGCGAGCCCTGCCCATGCTTGCCCGTTTCCGCTTACCCACCGCACTGCGTCGCGCAGCCTTCGCGTCCGCCTTGCTAGCCATTGCCGGCATGGCCACCGCGGCGTCGGCTGTCCAGGACGACGACGCCGTGGTCGAATCCTTCGCGGTTTCACCCAATGCCACGGCTGCACAACGCGACTTGCGCCGGCAATTGGCCGCCCGGCCGGATGACCCCGCCACCGCGCTGCGCTTCGCCCGGCACCAGCTCGCGCTGTCGCGCGCGCAGGGCGATCCGCGTCCCGCGGGCCAGGCCCTGGCCGCGCTGCAGCCCTGGCCCGACCCGCGCAACGCGCCGCTGCCGGTGCTGCTGGTGCGCGCCGACCTGCAGCAACACCTGCACGACTTCGACGGCGCCCGCGCCAGCCTGGAACAACTGTTGCGGCGCGACCCCCTTCAACCGCAGGCCTGGCTGACCCTGGCCACGCTGCACCGCCTGCAAGGCCGGTACGCAGCGTCGGTCGACGCCTGCCGGCGGGTGCTGGACGCCGGCGCGGCTTTCCATGGCCAGGCCTGCCTCGCCGAGACCCAAGGGTTGCAAGGGCAGGTCGATGCCGCCCGGCGGGCGCTGACGCACCTGCAGGCCTCCGCCGCAGACGATGGGCAGCGCGCCTGGGTCTGCACCACGCTGGCCGAGCTGGAGGCGCGCAACAGCCGGCCGGCCGCCGCGCAGGCGGCCTACCGGTGTGCGCTGGCGCTGTCGGCCGACGGCTATGCGCGCGTCTCCTACGCCGATTTCCTGCTCGACCAGGGCCGCGCGGGGGAAGTCGCCGCTGTGCTGCGGGACCAGCCGCGCTCCGACGGCGTGCTGCTGCGGCTGGCGATGGCGGCGGCCAAGACGAAATCACCCTCGCTGGCGCGTGACCGCGGCGAGCTGGCGTCGCGCCTGATGCAGCCCGCCGGATCGCAACGCGAACAGGCCGGCCATGCGCGCGAGCAGGGGCTGTGGGCGCTGTGGGTGCAGGGCGACGCCCGCAAGGCGCTCTCTTTCGCGCGGCTCAACCTGGGCCTGCAGCGCGAACCGTTGGACCTGCTGCTGATGGCGCGCGCCGCGCGCGCGGCCGGCGATGCGCAGGCTTTGGCCGAACTGGCCCGAATCAAGAAAGACATGGGGTTGCACGATGAACGTCTCGACGAACTGCTTTGAATCCTGGGCCGCCGCGGCCTTGCGCTGGACTTGCGCCTTGTCGTTGGCCGGCGTGGCGACGCTCGCCTGGCCGCACCAGGGCAGCGAGGGTTACGTGTCGCTGCAACAGCAGGGCGACCTCGGTGCGCGGCTGCAAGTGGATGTGGCGCTACGCGACCTGGAGGCGCCCCTGAAGCTCGACGCCGACGGCGACGGCCGCCTCACGGCCGGCGAGCTGCGCGCGGCCTGGCCGGCGATCGACGGCTACGTCCGCGCCCATGTGGCGCTGGCCGGCTGCGAGTTGCGTCCGGGCGTGCCGCCGCAGTCCCTCGCGACGCGGCAGGAGATCGCCTACGCGGCTTTGGCCTATGAGGCGCAATGCGTGTCGTCGACCCAGGCGCCGGCGATCCGCTACGCCTTGTTCAAGGACATCGACGAGACGCACCGCGCCACCGCACGCGTCGAGTGGGGCGGCACCGTGCGCACCGACGTGCTGGACCCTCGCCAGGCAACGGCGCCCAGCCCGGCCGGGGAGGGTGCATTCGCCTTCGTGCGCGAAGGCGTCCACCACATCGTCACCGGCTACGACCACGTGCTGTTCCTGCTCTGCCTGCTGCTGCCATCGGTCATGCGCCGCACCGGCGGCGGCTGGGCGCCAGTCGACAGGCTCGGCCAGGCCGTGTGGCCGGTGCTGGGCATCGTCACCGCCTTCACCGCGGCGCATTCCATCACCCTGGCGCTGGCGGCGCTGCGCTGGGTGAGCATCCCGGCGTCCGTCATCGAACCGGCGATCGCGGCGACCATCGTGCTGGCGGCGCTGGACAACCTGCGGCCGGTGCTGGGCCGCAGGCGCACGCTCGTCACCTTCCTCTTCGGCCTCATCCATGGCTTCGGCTTCGCCGGCGTTCTGGACGAATTGCAGCTGCCGGCTTCGGCCTTCGCCGGCGCGCTGTTCCAGTTCAACCTGGGGCTGGAGTTGGGGCAGGCGGCGATCGTCGCTGCGGTGGCCGCCTTGCTTTTCCTGGCGAGGCAAAGCCGGGCCTATGTCCCTTGGGTGGTTCGAGGCGGCTCGGTCGCGGCGATGGCGGTGGGCGCGCTGTGGCTCGTGGAACGCACCGCCGACATTTCCCTGCTGCCCCTGTGACGCGACTACAATCGCGGGATCCCCACCTTGAACAAGAGTGAGAAAGGCGTGCCGGTTATGACACCGCGAACTACCCCCTCCACCGCTTCCGGAGCATCGGCTTTCGCGCGCTGAGCCACGAGTCTTCCATTCCTCTTGTTTGCCATCGAAGCGCGGTCCCCACCGCGCTTTTTCATTTCCCGGAGCTGATCCCATGATTTCGATCCAACTGCCCGACGGCTCGCGCCGCGAGTACCCCGCGCCTTTGACGGTGGCCGAGGTGGCCGCCAGCATCGGCACCGGCCTGGCCAAGGCCGCCCTGGGCGGCAAGGTGGGGCAGGGCGACCAGGCCCGGCTGGTGGACACCAGCTACCTGATCGAGCAGGACACCGCGTTGGCCATCGTCACCGAGAAAGACGCCGCCGGCCTGGAGCTGATCCGCCACTCCACCGCGCACTTGCTGGCCTACGCCGTGAAGTCCTTGTTCCCGGACGCGCAGGTCACGATCGGCCCTGTCATCGAAAACGGCTTCTATTACGACTTCTCCTACAAGCGCCCCTTCACGCCCGAAGACCTGGCCGCCATCGAGGCCAAGATGACCGAGCTGGCCAGGAAGGACGAGAAGGTGGAGCGCCGCGTGCTGCCGCGCGACGAGGCGGTGGCGCACTTCAAGTCCATCGGCGAGGCCTACAAGGCCGAAATCATCGCCAGCATCCCCGAAGGCCAGGACGTCTCCCTCTACCGCGAAGGCGATTTCGAAGACCTGTGCCGCGGCCCGCACGTGCCGTCCACCGGCAGGCTCAAGCACTTCAAGCTGATGAAAGTGGCCGGCGCCTACTGGCGCGGCGACCACCGCAACGAGATGCTCCAGCGCATCTACGGCACCGCCTGGGCGACCAAGGATGAGCTGCAGCAGTACCTGCACATGCTCGAAGAGGCGGAAAAGCGCGACCACCGCAAGCTCGGCCGCGAACTCGACCTTTTCCACCTGGACGAGCACTCGCCCGGCACGGTGTTCTGGCACCCAAAGGGCTGGACGGTGTGGCAGCAGGTCGAGCAGTACATGCGCTCGGTCTACCGCGACAACGGCTACCAGGAAGTCAAGGGCCCGCAGATCCTCGACCAGGGCCTTTGGGAGAAGACCGGCCACTGGGGCAAATACCGCGAGAACATGTTCACCACCGAGTCGGAAAAGCGCGACTACGCGCTCAAGCCGATGAACTGCCCCGGCCACATCCTCATCTACAAGCACGGCATCAAGAGCTACCGCGACCTGCCGCTGCGCTACGGCGAATTCGGCCAGTGCCACCGCAACGAACCCACCGGCGGCCTGCACGGCATCATGCGGGTGCGCGCCTTCACGCAGGACGACGGCCACATCTTCTGCACCGAAGACCAGATCCTGGAAGAGTGCGCGGCCTTCACCACGCTGCTGCAGAAGGTCTACAGGGACTTCGGCTTCACCGACATCATCTACAAGGTGGCCACCCGGCCAGCAGCGCGCATCGGCTCCGACGAATCCTGGGACCGCGCCGAGTTCGCGCTGATGGAAAGCCTGCGCCGCTCGGGCTGCGAATTCGAGGTCGCTGCGGGCGAGGGCGCCTTCTACGGCCCCAAGGTGGAATACACCTTGAAGGACGCCTTGGGCCGCCACTGGCAGTGCGGCACCATCCAGATCGACCCCAACATGCCCGAGCGTTTGGGGGCCGAGTACGTCGACGAAGCCGGCGAGCGCCGCACGCCGCTGATGCTTCACCGCGCCATCGTCGGCAGCCTGGAGCGTTTCATCGGCATCCTGATCGAACAGCACGCCGGCGCGCTGCCGGTCTGGCTGGCGCCGACCCAGGTCGTGGTGGCCTCGATCACCGATTCCCAGGCCGATTACGCCCGGGAAGTATCGAAATTGCTGCAAAAACAAGGGGTTAGAGTGCTCACGGATTTGCGCAACGAGAAAATCAACTATAAAATCCGAGAACATTCCGTCCAAAAGGTCCCGTTCATCTTGGTCGTAGGCGACAAAGAGAAGGCAAACGGGGCTGTTGCGGTGCGTGCCCGAGGCAACCAGGACCTCGGCGTGATGCAGGTGGCCGACTTCTCCAGCAAGATCGCCGCCGACATTGCCCAACGTGGTTGACAAGAAGGGGCGTCTCCCCCAAGAGGCGCCGCTTGAGGCGCGCTATTTCGTGAACCAGATTCCTTGCCTTGGAATCTGCTGAAAGGGTTGAACCATCGCTACTTACGCTGACCGCCGCACTCCCAACGTGGAGCGCAAGCACCGACTCAATCGAGAAATCATGGCGCCGGAAGTCCGGCTCAACGGTGTCGACAACGAGCCTCTGGGGATCGTGAGCCTCTCAGAAGCGTTGCGCATGGCGGGTGACCTGGACGTGGACCTGGTCGAGATCGTCGCGCAGGCCGAGCCGCCCGTGTGCCGCTTGATGGACTACGGCAAGCTCAAGTACCAGGAGCAGAAGAAGGCGGCGGAAGCCAAGGCCAAGCAGAAGATCGTCGAAATCAAGGAAGTGAAGTTCCGCCCCGGCACCGACGAGGGCGACTACCAGATCAAGATGCGCAATCTGCGCCGCTTCATCGCGGAGGACGGGGACAAGGGTAAGGTCACGCTGCGCTACCGCGGCCGTGAAATCACCCACCAGGAAATCGGCATGCGCCTGCTGGAACGCATCCGCGACGACCTCGCGGACGTCTCGGTGGTCGAGAACATGCCCAAGCTCGAAGGCCGCCAGATGATCATGGTGCTGGCGCCCAAGCGCAAGAGCTGACGGTTCATAGATTTCAGCGCGCCGGTCTGGTCACCGGCGCGTTGTCAAAAGCGGTTGCAGGCCAACAAGACGGCAAGGGTTTTGCCGGCGCCTGCCAGCCGCAATCAAAGAAGGAGCACTAGACATGCCCAAAATGAAGACCAAGAGCAGCGCCAAGAAGCGCTTCCGCGTCCGCCCGGGCGGCACCGTCAAACGCGGTCAGGCGTTCAAGCGCCACATCCTGACGAAGAAGACCACGAAGAACAAGCGCCACCTCCGCGGCGCCGTCAACGTGCACGAGACGAACATGGGCCACATGGCGCAGATGCTGCCATTCGCCGGCCTGTGACCCCCGCGTTTCCCGACATCTTCTGAAGGAGTAATTCATGCCTCGCGTCAAACGTGGTGTTACCGCCCGTGCCCGTCACAAAAAGGTTCTCGCTCTCGCCAAGGGTTACCGCGGCCGCCGCAAGAACGTCTTCCGCATCGCTAAGCAGGCGGTCATGCGCGCCGGGCAATACGCCTATCGCGACCGCCGCACCAAGAAGCGTGTGTTCCGCCAGCTCTGGATCGCCCGTATCAACGCGGCGAGCCGCGGCCTGGGCGTGACCTACAGCAAGTTCATGGCCGGCCTCAAAAAGGCCCAGATCGACATCGACCGCAAGGTCCTCGCCGACATGGCCGTGAACGACCCTGCCGCTTTCGGCAGCATCGTCGAAAAGGTCAAGGCCCAGCTCGCTTGATGGCGTTTGCCGCCGAAGCCTGTCTTCGGCGGCTCGCCTGCAATCCCGAGTCATTCCAAGGCCGTCCTCCAGGATGGCCTTTTTTATTTCGATCCCGGGATTCAATTCCCGCGACTTGTTGTAGCCGCGCGCGGCGCCGAAACGAACACAGCGTGATGAACAACGACCTCGATCAACTGGTGCGGGACGCACAAGCCGACTTCGCGCAGGCGGCCCTGCCCCCCGACCTGGAAAACGCCAAGGCCCGCTACCTGGGCAAGTCCGGGCGGCTGACGGAGCAGCTCAAGGCCTTGTCCGCCTTGCCCGCCGACGAGAAGAAGGCCCGCGGTGCGCTGATCAACGCCGCCAAACAGCAGGTGGAGGCCGCGCTGGGCGCGCGCCGCCAGTCGCTGGCCGAGGCCGAGCTGAACGCGCAGTTGCAGGCCGAGGCGCTGGACGTGACCCTTCCGGGCCGCCAGCGCGGCATGGGCGGCCTGCACCCGGTCTCGCGCGTGATGGAGCGCATCGAGGCCATCTTCGCGTCGATGGGTTTCGACGTGGCCGACGGCCCCGAGATCGAGACCGACTGGATGAGCTTCACCGCGCTGAACAACCCGGAGAACCATCCGGCCCGTTCGATGCAGGACACCTTCTACGTCGACATGAAGGACGCGCAGGGCCGCTGGCTGAACCTGCGCCCGCACACCTCGCCGATGCAGGTGCGCTATGCGCGCGCGCACGCCAGGAAATACGAGTCCCTGCTGCAAAGCGGCCAGACCATGCCCGAGATCCGCGTCATCGCGCCGGGCCGCACCTACCGCGTCGACAGCGACGCCACCCATTCGCCGATGTTCCACCAGTGCGAAGGCCTGTGGGTCGGCGAGAACGTCAGCTTCAAGGACTTGAAGGTGGTGTTCACCGATTTCTTCCGCAACCTCTTCGAGACCGACGAGCTGGAGTTGCGCTTCCGGCCTTCGTTCTTCCCGTTCACCGAGCCGTCGGCCGAGGTCGACATCGCTTTCGCCCACGGGCCGCTCAAGGGCCGCTGGCTCGAAGTGGCCGGCTCAGGCCAGGTGCACCCGAACGTGATCCGCAATTTCGGGCTCGACCCGGAACGCTACATCGGCTTCGCCTTCGGCATGGGGCCCGACCGGCTGGCCATGCTCCGCTACGGCGTGAACGACCTGCGGCTGTTCTTCGACGGCGACCTGCGCTTCCTGTCGCAGTTCCAGTGAGGCGCGCCGCGCGCCCCGTCAACACCACCGCCCCAGACAATTTTTGAATCGGACGACGAGAGATGCAATTTCCTGAGTCATGGTTGCGCGAGTTCTGCAACCCGCCGCTGTCCACGAACGAGCTGGCCGACCTGCTCACCATGTCGGGCATGGAAGTGGAAGAGCTGCGCCCGGTCGCGCCGCCTTTCACCGGCGTGGTCGTCGGCGAAGTGCTGGCCGTGGAGCGCCATCCCAACGCCGATCGCCTGAACGTGTGCCAGGTGGATGTCGGCGCGGCCTCGCCGCTGCAGGTCGTCTGCGGCGCGCCCAACGTGCGGGCCGGCATCAAGGTGCCTTGCGCGCTGGTGGGCGCCAAGCTTCCGGCGGCCGAGGAGGGCGGGGCGCCGTTCGAGATCAAGCTCGGCAAGCTGCGCGGCATCGAAAGCCAAGGCATGTTGTGCTCGGCCCGCGAGCTGAAACTGTCCGACGACCAGGCCGGCCTGCACATCCTGGACGCGGACGCCGCGGTGGGCCGCGACATTCGCGAGCAATTGCGGTTGGATGACACGCTTTTCACGCTGAAGCTCACGCCCAACCTTGGCCACGGCCTGAGCGTCTACGGCATCGCCCGGGAAGTGGCGGCGTTGACGGGTTCGCCGCTCAAGTCCGTGGCTTTCCCGCCCGTGCCGCCGTCGTTCGACGAGCGCCTGCCCGTGCGCGTCGAAGCGCCCGACCTCTGCGGCCGTTTCTCCGGCCGCATCGTTCGCGGCGTCGACCCCAAGGCGGCCACGCCGGCGTGGATGGTCGAGCGCCTTGCGCGTTGCGGGCAACGGTCCGTCACCGCGCTGGTCGACATCTCGAACTACGTGATGTTCGAGTTCGGCCGGCCTTCCCACATCTTCGACCTCGACAAGATCCACGGCGGCCTCGTCGTGCGCTGGGGGCGCGACGGCGAGCAGTTGAAGCTGCTCAACGGCAACACCATCGCCGTGGACGGCCAGGTGGGCGTCATCGCCGACGACCAGGCCGTCGAATCGCTGGCCGGCATCATGGGCGGCGACTCCACCGCGGTCTCTGACGACACCCGCAACATCTACGTGGAGGCCGCGTTCTGGTGGCCCGATTCGGTCGCTGGCCGCTCGCGGCGCTATGGCTTCTCGACCGACGCGGGCCACCGCTTCGAGCGCGGCGTCGACCCGGCTTTGACGGTCGAGCACATCGAGCGCATCACCCAGCTGGTCATCGACATCTGCGGCGGCCAGGCTGGCCCGATGGACGACCAGACCCTGGCGCTGCCCGAAAGGCAGCCGGTGACGCTTCGCGTGGCCCGGGCCGCCAAGGTCATCGGCATGCCCGTCACCCAGGCCCAGTGCGCCGAGGTGATGCGGCGCCTCGGCCTTTGCTTCACCGAAGGCGACGGCGTGCTGCAGGTCGAGGCCCCGAGCTGGCGCTTCGACTTGCAGATCGAGGAAGACCTGATCGAGGAAGTGATCCGGGTGATCGGCTTCAACACCTTGCCGAAAGACGCGCCGCGCGCCCCGGTGACGGCCCGGGTGCGCAGCGAATCCAGGCGCGGCGCGCACGCGGTGCGGCACCGCCTGGCGGGCCTGGGTTATTTCGAGACCATCAACTTCAGCTTCGTCGAAGAGAAATGGGAGCACGACCTGGCCGGCAACCCCGATCCGATCCGCGTGCTCAATCCCATCGCCAGCCCGCTGTCGGTGATGCGCTCCAGCCTGATGGGCGGGCTGATCCAGGTGCTGCGCCACAACCTGGCGCGCAAGGTGCCCCGCGTGCGGGTGTTCGAGATCGGCCGCGCCTTCATGCGCGACCCGCAGGTGGCCGACGGCGCGTTGACGGTGGCGGGCGTGCGCCAGCCCCTGCGGCTGGCCGGCCTGCTGCAGGGCGGCGCGAGCCAGGTGCAGTGGGGCCAGAAGGACAGGGCGGTCGATTTCTTCGACGCGAAGGGCGATGTCCAGGCCTTGCTGTCACCCGCGGCGCTGAAGTTCACCCCGGCGGCGCATCCGGCCCTGCACCCCGGACGCAGTGCCCGCATCGAATGGAACGGCCGGTCGATCGGGTTCGTCGGCGAACTGCACCCCAAGTGGCGGCAGGCTTACGACCTGCCCACGGCGCCGATGCTGTTCGAACTCGAAATGGAAGCCGTGCTCGAGACGGCGCTGCCGCGGTTCGCGCCGCTGCCCAAGCACCAGTCGGTCTGGCGCGATCTCGCATTGGTGGTGGGCGACCAGGTCAGCCACGACGACCTGATCGGTGCCGTGCACGCGTCGGACGCGGGGAAGGCCATCCGGTCCGCCCAGGTTTTCGACGTTTACAAGCCGACGCAGCCGCCGGCCGATATGGCCGCAAGCGAGCGCAGCGTGGCGGTCCGGCTGGAATTGCTCGACGATGAAGTCCCGTTGACCGATGAGCGCACTGACTCCCTCCAGGCGCAAGTGCTGGCGGAATTGCAGCAGCGCCTGGGTGTTCGACTGCGAGGATGATGATGACAGCCACGAATACGCCTTCCAGCCCCAACGACGATGACTTGGGCGACCCGTCCGCGCTCGTGGCGCCGGCGACCGGGCGCGTCATGCTGCCCAGCCTGGAAACCCCCACCCTGACAAAAGCCGACCTGGCCGAGTTGCTGTTCGAGCGCCTGGGCCTGAACAAGCGAGAGTCGAAAGACATGGTGGAGGCCTTTTTCGAAATCATCCACGCCACCCTGGTGCAGGGGAACGACGTGAAGATGTCCGGTTTCGGCAATTTCAACATCCGGCGCAAAGCACCCCGTCCCGGGCGCAACCCCCGTACCGGCGAAGCCATCCCCATCAAGGCCAGGAACGTTGTTACGTTTCATGCAAGCCACAAACTCAAGGGCGTCGTGCAAGGCGACATCCCGGTGGGAGACGACTTCGAGTAAAGTTGAAAATCTCTCCGAAACTCGTTGATTTCAATGGAGAAAACGCTTCCAGCCATTCCCGCGAAACGCTACTTCACCATTGGTGAGGTCAGCGATTTGTGCGGCGTCAAGCCTTATGTGCTTCGCTACTGGGAGCAGGAATTCACACAACTCAAACCCATGAAACGCCGGGGGAACCGCCGGTATTACCAGCATCATGAGGTTTTGCTGATCCGCCGGATCCGTGAGTTGTTGTATGAGCAGGGGTTCACCATCAGCGGTGCCCGAAACCGACTGGTCGATTCGGTGGACGCCAACGCCATCGCCCTGCCCGAAGACGGCCCGGTGGACCCAGCGCTGGCCTCACTGGACGGCGATGCGCCTTTTCCAGTGCCACTGCACCCCCTCTTGTCCTCTGCGGGGCACCAGGTCGCCGACATGGCCGCCGCGTTGGCCATGAACAAGGGCGTGTCGTCGTCCACTTGTGTCCCCGTGCTGGCCACCGAAGGCGAGGCTCTCACGGCGGTTCAGGTGCGGGAAGAGTTGCTGTCGATTCGGGATCTGCTGGGCAACTGACCGGGTCGCTGCGAACCGATTCGCTCGGACGGGGCAAATGATTTTTGCCATTGATGCTGATTCTTCCAAATTTCAGCCTATAATCTAAGGCTGACGTCGGGGTGTAGCGCAGCCTGGTAGCGCACTTGCATGGGGTGCAAGGGGTCGCGAGTTCGAATCCCGCCATCCCGACCAAGAAAAATGAATGGGTTAGCCCTCACAAGGGGCTAACCCATTTTGTTTTCAGGTCCGAGAAGTCCGCCACAGGTCGATCTCGCGTGCCAGGGCAAGTTGCGCCGGTGGAGTCAACGATCTCCCTGGAGTCCAAGTGGCGTCGCGGTACTTGCCGAACGGCGAAGGTCGCCGGGCGTTTGGCCCACGATCTGGCGAAAGCACTTCTGAAAATGGCTGAAGTCGTTGAAGCCCGCGCTCAGCGCCACGTCGGTGATGCGGCGTTGCGGTGAGTCCAGCAGCAGGCGCTTGGCGTGCGCGATGCGCACCCGCTGCAGAAACAGCTTGAACGGCAAGCCCAAGCTGTCGCGAAACAAAAACCGCAGGTGCGAGACGCTCACGTGAGCCAGGCCGGCCAACTGCTCGGCCGAAATCGGCTCATGGAATCGGGTGCACAAGTGCATCAAAGCGCGGGCCATCCCCGCATGCATATGGGCGAACGCTTGGAGGTCGCGGTCCAGCACGCAGTGCACCCAGTGGTCCACCGGCTGCTCCAATGCGCAGTGGCTGGCTTGCCGTTCAGCGGGGGCCTCGGGGCTTTCGTGGTGTGGCGCGTGCGGTGCGGCGGGGGCCTGCAACGGGGCCGCATCTCCCAGCAAGCGGGGGGCAAGCAGGCTGATGTCGCTGGCGCCTATCGGCATGTCGGCGGTCAGCACCGCCATGCGGGCCACGG
>CBJNAE010000076.1:0-13883 GCA_966433995.1 uncultured Ideonella sp.
ACCGGATCCTCCAGGAACTCGGCCACGTGGCCGAGGGCGTGCGCAGCGCCGGCGTTGTGCTGCAGCGCGCCCGTTCCCTCGGGGTCGACATGCCGATCACCGAGGGCGTGGTGTCGGTGATCGAGGGCACCCTCTCGCCCTCCGCGGCGCTAAGCCATTTGATGGGGCGGCAGTCGCGCCCCGAGGTTTGACGCCGGGTCGGCTTGTTGTTTCAGCCGCTGTTCGCCGCCGCCGGCCCGGCCTGCGCGCCACCGTAGCCGTTCTGCCGCCACGCCTCGAAGACCGCCACGGCGACCGAGTTGCTGAGGTTCAGGCTGCGCTGGCCCGGCCGCATCGGCAGCCGCACCCGCTGGTCCACCGGGAAGCTGTCGCGCAAATCCGGCGGGAGTCCGGCGGTTTCCGAGCCGAACACCAGCCAGTCGCCCGGCCGCCACGCCGCTTCCGCGAAAGGCCGGCTGCCGCGGGTGGTGAAGGCGAACAGGCGCGACGGGTCGGGCCGCTCGGCGGCGGTGAACGCCTCCCACGACGCGTGCCTGCGCACGGTGGCCCATTCGTGGTAGTCCAGTCCCGCCCGCTGCAGCAGACGGTCTTCCATCGAGAAACCCAGCGGTTCGATCAAATGCAGGCTGCAGCCAGTGTTGGCCGCCAGGCGGATGACGTTACCCGTGTTCGGCGGAATCTCCGGGTGGACGAGGACGATGTTGAACATGGGGGCGGCCGCCAGCGCGGCGAATCGGTTGTGCGGTCTGGATCGGTCAGGAGGCGCCGTGCGCGGCGGGCGTGCGCGCCAGGCACCAGAGGTGGACATGCCGCGCGCCGGCCTGCTTGAGCACGCCCGCGATCTCGTCGGCGGTGGCCAGGGTCGTCGCCACGTCGTCGACCAGCGCGACATGGCGGCCTTCCACTTCGGCGCGCCGCAGCGGATCGACCGCGAAAGCGCCCCGCACCGCGGCGGCGCGCTGGTCCTTGGGCAGGGACAGCTGGTGCGGCGTGTCGCGCAGGCGCAGCAGCAAGGTCGCATCGGCGCGGCTTCCTGTGCCCTTGGCCAGGCGCCGCGCCAGTTCCCAGGCCTGGTTGAAACCGCGCTCCCGCAGCCGCTGCAGGCTCAGCGGCACCGGAAGGAGGAGGTCGGCCCGCACCGGCGGCGGCGTGCGCCGATGTGCCTGAAGCATCCGGTCCACCAGCGCCGGCAGCAAGTCCAGGCCCGACCTGAACTTCAGTTTCAGCACCAGGTCGTCCCAGGGGAAGGCGTAGTCCACGGCCGCACAGGCGCTGTCGAAGCGGGGCGGGTGCGACAGGCAGCCGCCGCAGCGCGACACGCCTTCCGGCACGCGCACGGCGCACTGCGCGCAGCGTGGCCCTTGCGCCGAGAACCGGGCCGTGCAGGCGCCGCATACCCGCTGCCCGCCCCAGCCGTGGCAGACCGCGCATTGGCTGGGCAGCCGGCCCGCCACCAACGCGCGCCAATTCAGGTGGGCGCCATGGCCCCAGGGAGTGGAGAATTTCACCTCGTCAATATACTTTGGCCATGACGGCCCCGCCCCCTGCCACCCGCGCGCTCGATGCCCTGGCGGTGCGGCGCGCGCTGCGGCGCCAGGCGGCCGGCGGCGGCGCGCCCTGGCTCCACCGGGAAATCGCCCGCCGCATGGCCGAGAGGCTCGCTGTGATCCGCCTGCAGCCCGACCTGGTGCTCGATTGGTGGGGCGGGCCGGGCGGTGGTTCACAAGCGCTCGCCCAGGCTTATCCCAAGGCCAGGCGAATCTCGGTGGAGGCCGACGAAGCCTGGCGCTCGCGCCTGCTGGCCGAGCGCCGCGGCCCCTGGTGGTCGCCCGCCCGCTGGAAAGGCGGCGACCCGGCCGACGTGCTGCTCGACGGCGTGGACGCCTTGCCGGAAGGCGCCGAGTTGCTTTGGGCCAACATGATGCTGCATGCGGTCGCCGACCCACCGGCGCTGATCGCGCGCTGGCATGGCTTGTTGCGGCCCGGCGGCTTTCTGATGTTCTCCTGTCTCGGTCCCGATAGCCTGCGCCGGTTGCGGGGCCTCTACCACCAGGCCTTCGGCGCCGAGCCCACCGTCGATTTCGTCGACATGCACGACTTGGGCGACATGCTGGTCCAAGCCGGCTTCGCCGACCCGGTGATGGACCAGGAGCAGGTGACACTGACCTGGCCGAACGCCGAGGCGCTGCTGGCCGAGCTGCGCGGCCTCGGCGGCAACGCCCATCCCGCCCGCTTCCCGGGGCTGCGCACGCCACGCTGGCGCAAACGGCTGATCGCGGCGTTGGAAGAGGGGCTGCGCGGCCCGGACGGCCGACTGCAGCTGTGTTTCGAGATCAGCTACGGCCACGCGTTCAAGGGCGAGCCGCGGATCAAGGTCCGGCAGGAGGTCCGCGTCTCCGTGGCCGACATGCGGGCGATGGCGCGGCGCACATTCCCGAAAACTCCCGGCGAAGAACCGTGAAACGCCCAGCCCGCCTGGGCTAAAATGCGCGATGCTGTGCGAAACAGGCGCGCGTTTTTGTCTTGCGCGTTTGTGGTGCCGGCGGCGGATCGGACATGGACGGGACAGGCAGCCTCACCAGCAGTGTTGAAAGCGGTTCCGCGACATGTCGGCCAGCACACCACCGGGGTTACCAACCCCCCGCCCGGGTCTTCCGGTGGGCGGGGTCGGTGCCCCGCCGTGCCGGCAGGCGGATGCGCCGCCCCCCGGGGATGCTGCTTCGGCCCGCTGGAAACTGGGGCGCAACTGCAGCCTCGCGCCAGCGCAGTTCTTGGCCGTCTACGGCGCCCTGGCCGGGGTTTCGTTGTCGGTGGCATTGTTTTTCTGGAGCCTGGGCGCGCGGTGGGTGATGCCGTTCGCGTGCCTCGAGCTTGCCGCGGTGGGCGTGGCCTTTTGGGTCCATGCGCGCCATGCGGGCGATGCGGAATGGGTCACGGTGCGAGACAGGCGCTTGGTTCTTTTGCGCTGTCACGGCGGCCGCTGGAGCCGGGAAGTCCTCGATGCCGCCTGGACGGCGGTCGGGATCGCCACGGACGGCGGCGCGCTGGTGCAACTGCGGTCCGGCCGCCGCGTGGTCGAGGTGGGGCGTTGGGTGCAACTGAACAGGCGTCGGGCTTTCGCCCGCGAGCTGCAGGCCTTCCTGGCCGCGCGGCATCCGGCGGCGCAGCCCGGTTGTGCATGCGGGTTTTAGGTTTGACTTGAGGCAGAAGTGATGACGATGATGAAGAAGCAAGCTGGCGGGCGACTGCCGCAGTGGGCACTGCGCGCTTGGGGTGGCTGCTTGGCCCGGCCCTGTGTCCGGCTGGCTGCCACGGCCCTCGTTTTCGCACCGTCGGCCTGGGCGGTGAAGGACCTGCCCGGCGGCCCGGCGGTCAACCAGACCGATCTCCATCCGGCGATCACCCAGATCGCGGCCGAGCAGCAGTGGCTGCACTGGTTCATGCTCGCCGTCTGCACCGTCATCTTCATCGGTGTCTTCGGGGTGATGTTCTATTCCATCTTCAAGCACCGCAAGTCCAAGGGCGCCAAGGCGGCCAACTTCCACGAGAGCGTCAAGGTCGAAGTGGCCTGGACCGTGGTCCCCTTCATCATCGTGATCTTCATGGCCATGCCGGCCACCAAGCTCGTGGTGGCGATGAAGGACACCAGCGCCTCCGACCTCACCATCAAGGCCACCGGCATCCAGTGGAAGTGGGGCTACGACTACCTCAAGGGCGAAGGCGAAGGCATCGGCTTCCTCTCGACGCTCGACCCGGCGCACCGCGCCATGTCCGACAGCGGCAAGCCGCCCTCCACCGACGACTACCTGCTCAAGGTCGACAACCCGCTGGTGGTGCCGGTCAACAAGAAGGTCCGCATCATCACCACCGCCAACGACGTGATCCACGCCTGGATGGTGCCCTCGCTCGGCGTCAAGCAGGACGCGATCCCCGGTTTCGTCCGCGACACCTGGTTCCGCGCCGAGAAGACCGGCGACTTCTACGGCCAGTGCGCCGAGCTGTGCGGCAAGGAGCACGCCTATATGCCCATCCACGTGCGCGTGCTCAGCGCCGAGGACTACACCGCCTGGGTCGAAGGCAAGAAGAAGGAGATGGCCGCGCAGGCGGACGACCCCAATAAGGTCTGGCAGCTGGCCGACCTGGTCGCCCGCGGCGAGAAGGTCTACGCCGCCAACTGCGCCGCCTGCCACCAGGCCAACGGCAAGGGCGGTAACGGCACCAAGGCGCTGGACGGCAGCCAGATCGTGCTGAACGACCCGGCCAAGCAGGAGCACATCCTCCTCAACGGCGTCCCGGGGACCGCCATGCCGGCCTGGAAGCAGCTGTCCGACACCGAGATCGCGGCCGTCATCACCTACACCAAGAACGCCTGGAGCAACAACACCGGCAAGCTTGTCCAGCCCGCCGAGATCGTTGCAGCCCGCGCCAAGCCTTGATCGGCCCGCCGCACGCCTAGCCGCCAGAGAACGTCTAAAGGAACCGCCATGAGTGCAGTACTCGACCACCACAACGCGCATGGTCACGATCACCACGACCACGCGCACGACCACCCCCACGGCTGGCGTCGCTGGGTCCTCGCGACCAACCACAAGGACATCGGCACGCTCTACCTGCTGTTCGCCTTCACGATGCTGATGATCGGCGGCGTGCTGGCGCTGGGCATCCGCCTCGAACTGTTCCAGCCCGGCCTGCAGTTCCTCAACCCGCAGCTGTTCAACCAGCTGACCACGATGCACGGCCTGATCATGGTGTTCGGCGCCATCATGCCGGCCTTCGTGGGCTTCGCGAACTGGATGATCCCGCTGCAGATCGGCGCGGCCGACATGGCCTTCGCGCGCATGAACAACTTCAGCTTCTGGCTGATGATCCCGGCGGCCGTCATGCTGGTGGCCTCGTTCTTCATGCCCGGCGGCGCGCCCGCCGCGGGCTGGACGCTCTACGCGCCGCTGACGCTGCAGATGGGCCCGTCGATGGACGCTGGCATCTTCGCCATGCACATCCTGGGCGCCAGCTCCATCATGGGCTCGATCAACATCATCGTCACCATCCTGAACATGCGCGCGCCCGGCATGACGCTGATGAAGATGCCGCTGTTCTGCTGGACCTGGCTGATCACCGCCTACCTGCTGATCGCCGTGATGCCCGTGCTCGCCGGTGCCATCACCATGACGCTGACCGACCGCCATTTCGGCACCAGCTTCTTCAACCCCGCCGGCGGCGGCGACCCGGTGATGTACCAGCACATCTTCTGGTTCTTCGGCCACCCCGAGGTCTACATCATGATCTTGCCGGCTTTCGGCATCGTCAGCGCCATCATCCCGGCCTTCGCGCGCAAGAAGCTGTTCGGCTACACCTCCATGGTGTACGCCACCTCGTCGATCGCCATCCTGTCCTTCATCGTCTGGGCCCACCACATGTTCACCACCGGCATGCCGGTGACGGGCCAGCTGTTCTTCATGTACGCGACCATGCTGATCGCCATCCCCACCGGGGTGAAGGTCTTCAACTGGATCGCCACGATGTGGCGCGGCTCGATGACCTTCGAGACGCCGATGCTCTTCGCGGTGGGCTTCATCTTCGTGTTCACGATGGGCGGCTTCACCGGCCTGATCCTGTCGGTCGCCCCGATCGACATCCAGTTGCAGGACACCTACTACGTCGTCGCCCACTTCCACTACGTGCTGGTGGCCGGCTCCCTCTACGCGATGTTCGCCGGCTATTACTACTGGGCGCCGAAGTGGACGGGCGTGATGTACAGCGAAGCCCGCGGCAAGATCCACTTCTGGGGCTCGCTGGTCTTCTTCAATATCACCTTCTTCCCGATGCACTTCCTCGGCCTGGCCGGCATGCCCCGCCGCTACGCCGACTACCCGATGCAATTTGCCGACTTCAACATGGTCGCCTCCATCGGCGCCCTGGGCTTTGGCCTGATGCAGGTGTACTTCTTCCTGTTCATCGTCGTGCCGGGCATGCGCGGCAAGGGCGCGCCCGCGCCGCAGAAGCCCTGGGAAGGCGCGGAAGGCCTGGAATGGGAAGTGCCGTCGCCGGCGCCGTTCCACACTTTCGACACCCCGCCCAAGCTCAACGCCAACGCCACCCGCGTCATCGGTTGAGCACAGGCAACGAAGCAAAATCGGTATCCGAGCCCGACGCCATGCAGTCCCCCGATAAAAAACGCCAGAACCTCCGCCTCGCCCTGATCCTGGCGTCGGTGGCCTTGGCGTTCTTCGTGGGCTTCGTCGCCAAGGCCGCGCTGGTGGGGCTTTGAACCGTGTCGCAGCAGCCCGGCACCCCGGACACGGCGCAGCGCCTGCTCGCGGCCGACAACGCCCGCATGGTGGCCAAGCTGCTGGTGGTTGCCGCGTTGATGTTCGGCTTCGGCTACGCCTTGGTGCCGATGTACCGCGCCATCTGCAACGCACTGGGCATCAATGTGCTGTCCATTGCCGAGCAGAAGGTTGCCGCTGGTGGCGGCGCGGACAAGGCGCGGGTCAACACCCAGGTCGACCGCAGCCGCACCGTCACGGTCGAGTTCGACGCCAACGCCCGGGGGCCGTGGGACTTCAAGCCGGCGGTGCGCAGCATGGAAGTCCATCCCGGCGAACTCGCCACGGTGATGTACGAGTTCAGGAACGTCCAGAACCGCACCATGGCTGCGCAGGCCATCCCCAGCTACGCCCCCCAGCAGGCGATGCCGCACTTCAACAAGGTGGAGTGCTTCTGCTTCAACGAATACACCTTGAAGGCGGGTGAGCGCAAGGAATGGCCGGTGGTGTTCGTCATCGACCCCAAGCTGCCCAAGGACGTCAAGACCATCACTTTGTCGTACACCTTCTTCGAGGTGGGCGGCAAGGTTCCGGCGGCGCCGCAGGCGCGGGCTCCGGGCTTGGCCGGGGAGCCCCGCTCATGACCGCCGATGACGGGCGGCAGCCGCGCAGCGAGCTGCGCGAGGCGGTCCGGCGCAAGGGCTCTTTCCTGCAGACACTGCGCGCTGTCGCATGGTCTTTCTTCGGCGTGCGCAAGTCGTCGGAGTACGAGAAGGATTTGAACCAGCTCAATCCGGTCCACGTGATCGTGGCGGGTGTCCTGGCGGCGCTGCTGTTTATCGCGGCGCTGGTTGCGACGGTCACTTGGGTGCTCGACAGCGGAGTGGCGAAATGACCGCCTGCGCCGCGATGAAGCTGGGCAGTTTTTTTGAGACGTTATTCGTTTTGTGATTCGATCGAATGGATAGGCTGAGCGCCTGCGAGACAGTCCATCGTCCCGCCGGCGGCGAATTTTGAACTTGAGATAGACAGTCAGGAGCAACCATGTCGGCAGCGACCTCCCCCGGGCAAACGCCTTATTACTTCGTCCCTGGTCCATCGGCCTACCCGGTGCTGACCTCGCTCGGCCTGTTCTTCGTCATCCTGGGCGCGGGCCAGTGGATCAACGGCCACGGCTGGGGTGCCTACTCGCTGCTGGCCGGCTTGGTCATCTGGGCACTGGTGATGTTCAACTGGTTCGGCGCGGCCATCCGCGAAAGCGAAGGCGGCCTGTACAGCGACCGCATCGACGTGTCGTTCCGCTGGAGCATGAGCTGGTTCATCTTCTCCGAGGTGATGTTCTTCGGTGCGTTCTTCGGCGCGCTGTACTGGGCGCGGCTGCATGCGGTTCCCAACCTGGGCAGCCTCGAAAACGCCCTGTTGTGGCCCGACTTCAAGGCCTTGTGGCCCAGCGTTCAGGCCGGCGCCACCGCCTCGCCGGCCGGCATCGTCGAGCCCTTCACCACCGTGGGCCCCTTCTGGTTGCCGACGATCAACACCGCGCTGCTGCTGACGTCCGGCGTCACGTTGACCATCGCCCACCATGCCCTGATTGCCAACCAGCGCGCCAAATGCATCGCCTTCATGTGGTTCACCGTCCTGCTGGGCGCCACCTTCCTCGTCGTGCAGGGCTATGAATACCACCATGCCTACGCCGAGTTGAACCTCAAGCTCTCTTCCGGCATCTTCGGTTCCACCTTCTTCATGCTGACCGGCTTCCACGGCTTCCATGTGTTCGTGGGCATGCTGATGCTGCTGTTCATCACGCTGCGCCTGCAGAAAGGCCATTTCACGCCCAAGCGCCATTTCGGCTTCGAAGGCGCCGCCTGGTACTGGCACTTCGTCGACGTGGTGTGGCTCGGCCTGTACGTCGCGGTGTACTGGACCTGACCCAGGCCGCCGCGGTCCACGCCCAAGCGGTGGCGGGCAGTGGCGATCGACAAAGAAACGGAAAAAAGAAAAGGCCGCTGATGCGGCCTTTTTGCTTGTGCCAGGATGTCGCCCAGGCCGCGCAGCGGTTGCCTCGCCCCGCGTAGGGGCTCTGTCAGTGGGCCACCGGCAACCCGGTGGGTTGGATCCACCCCATGCGGTAGCTCAGCAGGATCAGCAGGAAGAGCGCCACCGAGATACCCACGCGCCAGGCCAGGGCTTGCGCCATGCGCTTGTCCCTCGGACGCTCGTCGTCCCCCGCTTCCGCGGAGCCGCCGGAGGGGGGCTGGCGCTTGTCCCTGCGCACCATGGAAACGCCAGCGAACGCGAGTGCGCCGAGGATGCCGAGGAACGCGATGCCGATCAAGATGTTCATGCCCGCGATTATCGACCTGCCGCCGCATTGCCGGCCTGCGCAAGCATTCGTTCCCGCCAGGGGCAAGAAGCCATGGCCGTGACGCCACCTGCCGCGCACCTGGGCGGCGGCCGATCGCGCAAGCGCGCGGCCATCGTGCTGGCCGCCGCATTGGTCGGCGTGCTGGCGACGGGTCGCCTGGGCGTCTGGCAACTCGACCGTGCCGCGCAGAAACGGGCCCTGCAGCATGCCCTGGACGAGCGCGGCGGATGGCCGGTGCTGCAGCAGGACGCGCTGCCCGTGTCCGAAGAGGCCGCCAAGGGCCAGCACCACCGGCCCATCCTGTTGCGCGGTGCCTGGGTGCCCTCGGCCACGGTCTTCCTGGACAACCGGCAGATGAACGGCCGGCCGGGTTTCTTCGTGGTGACGCCGCTGCGGCTGTCTCCGTCCTCGCCGGCAACTGCCGGTGAAGCCCAGCCGCGCGTGGTGCTGGTGCAGCGCGGCTGGGTTCCCAGGGACGCCGGGCAACGCACCCGGCTGCCGGACGTTCCGACGGCTGCGGGCGAGGTCGAGGTCCACGGCCTGCTGGCCCCGCCGCCGGCGCGGCTGTTCGAGTTCCAGGCCGCGGCGTCCGGCCCCATCCGTCAGAATCTCGATTTGGCTGCTTTCGCCGCCGAGACCGGCCTGCCGCTGCAGCCCTATTCAGTGGTGCAGACGCAGGCGGACGGAACGCCGGCCGCGGCGGGCGGCGACGGCTTGCTGCGGCAATGGCCGAAACCCGCTGTCGACGTGCACAAACACTATGGTTATGCGGTCCAGTGGTTTTCGCTGTCGACCTTGTTGGCCGGCCTGTACCTTTGGTTCCAGATCCTGAGTCCCTTCCTGCGCGCCAAGCGAAACCGCGACGGCCGAGCCGCCCCTTCCTCCGATGAAACCTGCTGACCCCTCCTCCGAACCCTTGACCATGACGGTGCACGAGATGGCCGCGCCCGAGGTGGACGCCGGCGCGCGCACCGCGGCCGGCCGCTGGAAGATGCTACTGGTGCTGGCCATGTGCGCCGCTCCGGTCGTGGCTTCCTATTTCACCTATTTCGTGATCCGGCCGGAAGGGCGCAGCAACTACGGTGACCTCATTTCGCCCGCGGTCCCCATCCCCGCCTCATTGCCTTTGACAGATTTGTCGGGCCGGCCGGTGGAGGCTTCCAGCCTGAAAGGCCAATGGCTGGTGGTCGTGGTCGCCCCGGGCCGATGCGATGCCGCGTGCGAGAAGCACCTGCTGTTCCAGCGCCAGCTGCGCGAAACGCTGGGACGCGAGAAAGACCGCGTCGACAAGGTGTGGTTCATCACCGACGATGCGCCGCTGCGCCCGGAACTCGCGCAAGCGATCGCCCCCACCCCCGCCGTCACGGCGCTGCGCGTGCCGCCGCAGGCCCTGGCGCAATGGTTGGCGCCTGCCGCGGGCCAGTCGCTCGACGCCCATCTTTACCTGGTGGACCCGATGGGCGCCTGGATGATGCGCGCCCCCGCCCAGGTCGAGCCGGCCAAGTTCAAGCGCGACGTCGAAAGGCTGCTGCGCGCGTCGTCTTCCTGGGACCGACCGGGGCGCTGACCGGGACCGGGCCTCGCTTCCCCCGCAGCGGCGGCCCACCCCGGCCTACAACGACAGCGAACCCCTCCGCCAACCCGCCGCGTCCAGGCGCAGGCATCCTTCAGCCAGATCCCCATGAGCAGTTTGTACGACCTCGGCCCCGCCGGCCAGATGGCCTTGTTGGCGTTGGTGCTGTCCTTGATCCCGCTGGGCTGGTTCTGGGCCCGCCACCGCCACGAGCCGCCGGCGGGCAGGCTGCGGGCGCTCACGCTGATCACCTTGTTCCTCACCTTCGACCTGGTGCTGTTCGGCGCGTTCACGCGGCTGTCCGATTCCGGCCTGGGTTGTCCGGACTGGCCGGGTTGCTACGGCAGCACCAGCCCGCTGGGCGCGCGCGACCACATCCAGGCCGCGCAGGCCGCGCTGCCCACCGGGCCCGTCACCCACGGCAAGGCCTGGGTCGAAATGATCCACCGCTATGCGGCCACCGTGGTGGGCGTGCTCATCACCTCGCTGATGCTGTTGAGCTGGTTCCATGCGCGCCGTCGCGAGGTGGACGTCTCGCCCTGGTGGGCGACATGGACCTGGGCCTGGGTGTGCATGCAAGGCGCGTTTGGCGCGCTGACCGTGACGATGAAGCTCTACCCCGCGATCGTGACCCTGCACCTGCTGGGCGGCCTGGGGCTGCTGGCGCTGCTGGCGGCCCAGTCGCAGGGCTATGGCCATGAGCCGCTGCCCGTGTCCAAGGGACTGCGCCGGGGCGTGGCGGCGGTGTTCCTCGTCTGCGTTCTGCAGATGGCGCTGGGCGGCTGGGTCAGCACGAACTACGCCGTGCTCGCCTGCACCGACTTCCCCACTTGCCACGGGCAGTGGTGGCCGGCGATGGACTTCGGCCATGCGTTCGAACCGCTCCGCCCACTGGGGCAGACCCGGGACGGCGGCTACCTCCCGTTCGAAGCGCTCACGGCGATCCACATGGCGCACCGCTTGGGCGCCATCGTCGCGACGTTGGCCTTGCTGGCCCTGGCGTGGCGCCTGTGGCGGCGGCGGAGCCCGGCGCACCGGCGCTGGGCGGGCATCCTCGCGGCCCTGCTGGCGTGGCAACTGGCCAGCGGCTTGAGCAACGTGGTGCTGGGTTGGCCGCTGTTCGCGGCGCTGGCCCACACGGGCGGCGCGGCCGCGATGGTGGTGGCGTTGACGATGCTGTGGTGCCGAGCCTCGCCGGCTGGTGCCCCGGGCCGGTGAAGAAGGGGGCGCCGCGTTGGATGAAACTGCAGCGGCGCCTGGGACGGCGCCCCGGTAAATGACGGGCCGCCCCGCGCTTCAGAGGATGTAGCGCGACAAGTCCTCGTTCTTCGCCAGCTCCGCCAGCTTGGCTTCCACGTCGGCCGCGCCGAGCCGGATGGTCTGGCCGCTGAGGCGGGGAGCGTCGAAGCTGACTTCGTCCAGCAGCCGCTCCATCACCGTGGCCAGGCGGCGCGCGCCGATGTTCTCGGTGCGCTCGTTCACGTCGAAGGCGATCTGCGCCAGCCGCCGGATGCCGTCGGGCTGGAACTCGAGCGTCACGCCTTCGGTGGCCAGCAAGGCCTGGTACTGCTTGACGAGGCTGGCGTGGGTGCTGGTCAGGATGGCTTCGAAGTCGTCGACGCTCAGCGAGCCCAGTTCCACCCGGATCGGGAAGCGGCCCTGCAGTTCGGGGATGAGGTCGCTGGGCTTGGCGAGGTGGAACGCGCCAGACGCGATGAACAGGATGTGGTCGGTCTTGACCATGCCGTACTTCGTGTTCACGGTGGTGCCTTCCACCAGCGGCAGCAGGTCGCGCTGCACGCCCTGGCGCGACACCTCGGCGCCGCTGCCCGAACCGCTTTCGCCGCGGGAGGCGACCTTGTCGATCTCGTCGATGAAGACGATGCCGTTCTGCTCGGTGTGCATCAGCGCGTTGCTGCGGATCTCGTCTTCGTTGACGAGCTTGGCCGCTTCTTCGTCCACCAGCTGCCTCATGGCGTCGGCGATCTTGAGCTTGCGTGTGCTGCGCTTGGCGCCGCCGAACTGGGCGAACATGCCCTTGAGCTGCTCGGCCATTTCGTCCATGCCGGGCGGCGTCATGATTTCCAGCGAGGGCTTGGGCTCGCTCAGTTCGATCTCGATTTCCTTGTCGTCGAGCAGGCCCTCGCGCAACCGCTTGCGCATGACCTGCCGCGCGGTGTTGTCGACCGGCGGGGCGGCGGCCTGGTTCATGCCGAAATCACCGCCGGTCCGCGGCGGCGGTACGAGGATGTCGAGCACCCGGTCTTCCGCCGCGTCCTCGGCGCGCGTGCGCTGCCGCTTCACCGCCGCCTCGCGGGCCTGCTTGACCGCCATCTCCACCAGGTCGCGGACGATGGTGTCGACGTCCTTGCCCACATAGCCCACCTCGGTGAACTTGGTGGCCTCCACCTTGATGAAGGGCGCGTCGGCGAGCTTGGCCAGGCGACGCGCGATCTCGGTCTTGCCCACGCCGGTGGGGCCGATCATCAGGATGTTCTTGGGCGTGATCTCGCCGCGCAGGGGGGCGTCCACCTGCTGGCGCCGCCAGCGATTGCGTAGCGCGATGGCCACCGCGCGCTTGGCGGCGGCCTGGCCGACGATGTGGCGGTCGAGTTCCGAGACGATTTCCTGGGGCGTCATGCCGCCCTTGCCGCTGTCGGTCGGGCTCATTCCAGCACCTCGACGATGTGGTTCTGGTTGGTGTAGATGCACAGGCTGCCGGCGATCTCCAGGGATTTCTTCACCAGTTCGGCCGGCGCCATCTCGGTGTGTTCGAGCAGCGCGCGGGCGGCGGCCTGGGCATAGGCCCCGCCCGAGCCGATGGCGATGATGCCTTTCTCGGGCTCCAGCACGTCGCCGTTGCCGGTGATGATGAGCGAGGCCTCCCGGTCGGCCACGGCCAGCATGGCTTCCAGGCGGCGAAGCACGCGGTCGGTGCGCCAGTCCTTGGTCAGCTCGATCGCCGCTCGGGTCAGGTGGCCCTGGTGCTTCTCCAGCTTGGCCTCGAAACGCTCGAACAGCGTGAAGGCGTCCGCCGTGGCGCCGGCGAAGCCGGCCAGCACTTTTTCATGGTGCAGCTTGCGGACCTTGCGGGCGCTGGCCTTGACGATGATGCTGCCCAGGGTGACTTGGCCGTCGCCGCCGAGCGCCACTTGGTTGCCGCGCCTGGCGCTGACGATGGTGGTGCCGTGAAATTGTTCCATCGGAGTGAGTTGAAGCCGAAGCCGGAAACTTCAAGGCGGCCACGTGGAAAAACCGGCGCGGCCGCGTGGTGCCGCGCGTGCGGCCGAGGTCAGACGGTGTGGACCTTGACTTTGGCGTGCTCGTTGATGCCCATGGCGCCGAAGAACAGCGCGACCAGCCGGTGGGTGTCGGTGAAGGTGATGGTGCGGTTCTCGCTGCGGCGCGCCAGCACCCAGTTCAGCAAGTCGCCGGCCGCGATGAAATCGACGCGGATCAGCCGGGTGCAGGTGACGTTCACCACGCTGCTGCTGCCGAGCTTGGCGGTCAGCTTGGCCAGGATCTTGTCGATGTCGCCGACCAACTGGCCCGACAGCTCGACGCCGGCGACCTGGATCACGTCGTTGTCTTCCAGGATCTGCGATTCCATGAAACTGGTGGACACGTCGCTGACCATCGACATGGCCGGCGAGTTGGTGCTTTGCGCCGAGCCGCTGAC
>CBJNAE010000077.1:0-13874 GCA_966433995.1 uncultured Ideonella sp.
TCTACGGCGGCACCAAGGCACTGGTGCGCAGCGCCGCGCTGGAAGGCGCGCTTTCCGTGCTGCAGGCGCCGATACGCATGGTGGCGCACACGCTGTTCGTCGTGGTGGCGCTCACCGGCCTGAAGCTGGACTGGAAGTCGCCGCCGCGCGAGGCGCAATCCATCGACTGGCGCGACGCGCTGCGCCGCTTCGCGCCAGTGATGGCGGTGGTGGCGGCGCTGGGCGGCATCGCGCTGGCGATCGAGCCGGGCGCCGCGCTGTGGCTCAGCCCGGTGGCGCTGCCGCTGCTGCTGGCGGTGCCGCTCACCGTGGCCACCAGCCGCGGCGACTGGGGCGAGCGCGTCCAGGCACGCCGGTGGCTGGTCACGCCGGAAGAGGTGCAGACCCCCACCGTGCTGCGGCGCGCATGGGCTTATGCCCGCACCGCGCCGCCGTCGCCCACCTGGCGCGACGCGGTCACCAACCCCTGGCTCTTCGACGTGGTGCGCGCGGCCATGGGCCCGCGCCACACCGCCTGGGGCAGCCGCGGCCTGGCGCGCCGCCGCCTGGTGCGCGGCCTGACCGCCGCCCAGGACACCGAGCGCCTGAGCAACGCCGAGCGCATGCGCCTCTTGAGCGAACCGCAGAGCATGGTGCGCCTGCGCGACCAGCTGTCTTCGCACGGCGGCTGGATGCAGCGCGGCGGGCCCCGCGGTTTCGAAATGCCGGGTTGACGTTCCGCGTAGGCTGGTGCCCGCCCCGGCGACCGCTGGCCGCCTAACATGGCGGGCCCATCCCACGACCAGGAGCCCGCGGCATGAAATACCGCAACCTCGGCAAGAGCCCGCTGCAAGTCTCGGAACTGTGCCTGGGCACGATGATGTTCGGTGACCAGACCGGCCTGGAAGAAGCCCGCCGCATCGTCGACCACGCCCGCAGCCAGGGCGTGAATTTCATCGACACCGCCGATGTGTATTCCCTCGGGAAATCCGAGGAGATGGTCGGCGAGCTGATCCGCGGCGCCCGCGACGAATGGGTGCTGGCCACCAAGCTAGGGCCTGTTAACACTAAAAGGAAGCCCATGTGACTCCACAAAAGCCCGCCATCGAGGCGCAAAGCACAGCTGTGGCATGTGCCACAGCGAGCATTTGCAACGCGGAGGGCGGGCTTTTGTGGAGATCACCCGAAGGGCCGGTGTCTGGCAGGCCCCAGGGCGTCGTTGCGGACTCGTTGTGGGCCAAAGGCCCACGGCCTCGCCCGCGCCTAGCCCTGGGGTCTGCCAGACACCGGCATGGGCCTCCTTTTAGTGTTAACAGGCCCTAGGCAACAAGATGTCGGACAAGCCCAACGAGTCGCGCTATGCGCGCGCCTGGGTGCTGCGCGAGTGCGAGGCCAGCCTGCGGCTGCTGAAGACCGACCGCATCGACATCTATTACCTCCACCGCGATTACAACGGCATGGACCTGGAGGAGCCCTTGCGCGCCGTCGACGCGCTACTGCGCGACGGCAAGATCCGCTACTGGGCCCTGTCCAACTTCCGCGGCTGGCGCATCGGCGAGGCGGTGCACCTGGCCAAGTCGCTCAACATGCCCGGCCCCGTGGCCTGCCAGCCCTACTACAACCTGCTGAACCGCCAGCCCGAGGTGGAGGTGCTGCCGGCCTGCATGCACCACGGACTGGGGTTGGTCCCCTACAGCCCGATCGCGCGCGGCGTGCTCTCGGGCAAGTACGCGCCCGGCAGCCAGCCCGAGGCGGGCTCCCGCGCCGGCCGTGGCGACAAACGCATGATGGAGACGGAATTCCGCGAAGAGTCTCTGCGCATCGCGCAGGCGCTGAAGGCGCATTGCGACCGCACCGGCCGCGCGCTCGGCCATTTCGCCACCGCCTGGGTGCTCGCCCACCGCGGCGTGAGCAGCGTGATCGCGGGCCCGCGCACCCTGGCCCAGTGGACGGACTACGGCGCCGCGCTCGAATGCGGCATCACGGCCGAGGACGAGGCCCTGGTCGATTCGCTCGTGAGCCCGGGCCATCCGTCGACGCCTGGGTATAACGACCCGGCGTATCCGCTGGCGGGGCGTTCGGGATGAGCGGGCGTGGCGGATCGCCTCAAACCTTCTGACCCCTTCCTGCGGACCCACCGGGCTTCGACGAATGGAAGGGCCCGGGCCACTCCCGGTTTTCGACGCCTGCGATCCAGAGGAAGCGCAGCCCGAACGGGAGCGATGGCGCGCCAAGCGCCGCCGTGAAACGGATTGTTCGTACACCCCCTCCCGCCGTTGTCCGACAGACGCGGCTCGGCGCGCCCCGTAACTTCTGCGGGCCATGACGCCGCCCGCACCTGCCGCCCTCGCCCAGCCCACGCCCCAGTCCCTGGTGCTGTCGGGCGCCTGGACGGCCTTTGGGCTGGGCGACATGGAAATGCGGTTGCGCGGGCTGCCGCGGGCCGAGGGCGAGGTGGTCGTGGACGCCAGCGGCATGCAGGCGCTGGACACCGCCGGCGCTTGGCTGCTGCAGGACTTTCGCCGGCGCCTGGCGCGCGACGGCGTCGCCATGAACTGGTCGGGGCTGAAGCCGGCCTGGTCGAAGCTCCTTGAAACCGTCGAAGAGCGGCGGCATGAACAGCAGCGGCAAGCCGCCACCCGGAGCCGGCCTCCCGCCGGCCCAGGCGGCCTGGTCACCGCGCTGGACATGCTGGGACGTGCCACTGTGGCGGCCCTCGGCCGCGGCGCGGCGATGCTCGCCTTCGTCGGAGAGACCGCGGTGGTGATGGCCGGTTGCGTGGCGCATCCGAAGCGGCTGCGCTGGCGGCCGGTGCTGTTCAACATCCGGCTGGCGGGCTGGGACGCGCTGCCCATCGTCGGGCTGCTGTCCTTCCTGCTCGGCGTGGTGGTGGCCTATCAGGGCGCCGACCAGCTGCGCCGCTACGGCGCCAACATCTTCGTGGTCGACCTGGTGGGCGTGTCGATGCTGCGCGAGTTCGCGCCGTTGATTACGGCGATCATCGTCGCCGGCCGCTCCGGCTCGGCCTACGCCGCGCAGATCGGCACGATGAGCGTGACCGAGGAGATCGACGCGCTGCGCACCATGGGGCTGGCGCCGCTGGAGGTGCTGGTGCTGCCCAAGCTGCTCGCGCTGATGGTCGCGATGCCGCTGCTGACCTTCTTCGCCGACGCGCTCGGCGTGGCCGGCGGCATGGTGATGGCCAGCACCCAGCTCGGCGTGGGGTACGCCGAATTCGCCGACCGCTTCGTCAAGGCGGTGAGCCCCACCACTTATTTCGTCGGCCTGGCCAAGGCACCGGTGTTCGCCGCGTTGATCGCGATGATCGGCTGCTTCCAGGGCTTCCAGACCCGCGGCGGCGCCGACGCCGTCGGGCGCCACACCACGCGCAGCGTGGTGCAGTCCATCTTCGCGGTCATCGTCGCGGACGCGCTGTTCTCGGTGGCCTTCAGCGCGCTGGGGATCTGACATGGCGGAGAGCCAGCACCGCCCCGCAAGCGCCGACGACGCGGACATCGCCATCCGCATCGACGACCTTTCCACCCGCTTCGGCACGCACGTGGTGCACGCCGGCCTGAGCCTGGAGGTCCGCCGCGCCGAGATCTTCGCCTTGATCGGCGGCAGCGGATCGGGCAAGTCGACCCTGCTGCGCGAGATGATCCTGCTGCAGCGGCCCAGCGGTGGTTCCATCCGCGTGCTGGGGACCGAGCTCAACGGCATCGGCGGCGACGACGCGCTGGACCTGCGCCGCCGCTGGGGCGTGATGTTCCAGCACGGCGGCCTGCTGGGCTCGCTCACCGTGGCCGAGAACATCGGACTGCCGCTGCGCGAGCACACGCGGCTGGGCGACCGGATGATCGACGAGCTGGCCGCTTCCAAGCTGGCCTTGACCGGCCTGGCGCCCGAGGTCGGCGACCAGTACCCGGCCGAGCTCAGCGGCGGCATGGTCAAGCGCGCCTCGCTGGCGCGCGCGCTGGCGCTGGACCCGGAGCTGCTCTTCCTCGACGAGCCCACCGCCGGCCTGGACCCGGTCAGCGCCGCCGAGGTGGACGAGCTGGTGCGCGAACTGCGCGACCTGCTCGGCCTGACGATCGTGATGATCACCCACGACCTGGACTCGCTGTGGCGCGTGGCCGACCGCGTGGCCGTGCTGGGCGACGGCAAGCTGCAGGGCGTGGGCTCGATGGCGGAGCTGTCGGCGATGCCCCAACCCGCCATCCGCGCCTTCTTCGACGGCCCGCGCGGACGCGCTGCGTCGGCGCAGCGGACGGCGCCATCCGTCGCGGCGGCAACCACCTGAGGGCACCATCATCGAAACCAAAGTCAACTTCACCCTGGTCGGCGCCTTCGTGCTGGTGCTGGCGGCCGGCCTCGTCGCGGCGGCGCTGTGGCTGGCCTCCGGCGGCGTCTTCCAGGCCCGGGTCGGCCATTACGTGTCGGTCATGGACGAATCGGTGTCGGGCCTGAACCTGAACGCGCCGGTGAAGTTCAGCGGCGTGGAGGTCGGCCAGGTCGACGCCATCCGCCTGGACCCGCACAACCCGGCCCGCGTGGAGATCCGCCTGGCCATCAAGCAGGGCACGCCGATCAAGGCCGACACCCAGGCCGTCCTGCGCACGCAGGGCCTGACCGGCATCGCCTATGTCGAACTCAGCGGCGGCTCGCCCGGGGCCCCGCTGCTGGAAGGCAGCGCGGACGCGCCCTACCCCGTCATCCGCAGCAAGCCATCGCTCGCCGCCCGGCTGGAGAACGTGCTCACCACGGTGCTGGCCAAGCTGGACAAGACGTCCAGCAACATCGACGCGATGCTGAGCGAGGAGAACCGCGCCGCCGTCACCTCCGCGCTGTCCGACATCAGCGCGCTGGCGCGAACCCTGGCCCAGCGCAAGGACTCGATCGACAAGGCCCTGGCCAGCGCCGCGCGCGCCTTCGAGAACGGCGAGCGCGCCAGCGCGCAGCTGGCCTCGCGCGTCGGGCCGCTGCTCGACCAGATCGACCGCAGCGCCGATGCCGTCGAGAAGATGGGCAACGACACCTCCAAGGCGGCCAGGCAGGCCGGCGACACCGTCACCCGTGTCGGCGGCGACCTGCAGCGCTTCACCACCGACACCCTGCCCGAGCTGGAGCGGCTGCTCGGCGAACTGGGCTCGCTGTCGGGCTCGTTGCGACGGCTGACCGAGCAGACCGAGCGCAACCCGAGCAGCCTGGTGTTCGGCCGCGGCTCGGTGCAGCCCGGCCCCGGCGAGACCGCGCCGCCCAAGGACCGCGCACCATGAGGCGAAAAACCATGTCCACCCCACCGGCCACCCCCACCCACAGCCTGTTGCGATCCGCCGCCGCCGGCCTGCTGGCCGCGCTGCTGTCCACCGCCTGCAGCTCCTGGATACCGGCCAAGCCGGCGGCGCCCACCTTTTACGCGCTGGACGCCGGCCCCGTGGCGGCGGCCACAGCCGCGCCAGGCCGCGGCGAGGCCACGCTGATCGTGCAGCCCACCCACGCCGCCGCCGGCTACGACAGCGCCCGCATCGTCTACCGGCGCGAACCGCACAGCCGCGCCACCTACACGCAGAGCGAATGGGTCGACTCGCCGGCCCGCATGCTGACGCCGCTGATCGTCGCCAGCCTGCAGGCCCGGCCGGACGCCTTCCGCGCGGTGCTCACCGCGCCGAGTGCGGCTCTCACCGACCTGCGCCTGGACACCGACATCGTGCGCCTGCAACATGAGTTCGACGGCGAGGCGGCGGGCAGCCGCGTGCGCTTCACCCTGCGGGCGACGTTGACCCACACCGCCACCCGCCGCGTGGTGGCCTCGCGGGTGTTCGACGAGACGGCGCCCGCGCCGAGCGACGACGCGCGCGGCGGCGTCGCCGCGGCGAACCAGGCGGTGCGGGCGGCGCTGGCCCGGCTGGGCGAGTTCTGCGCGGAAGTGGCGGCGGGCCAAGGGCAGGCATCGGTCGGTGGGCCTTCCCGCTAGGAAGCCCTTCGACAGGCTCAGGGTGAACGGAACGGGTTGACGGCTACCACGAGGTCTCGCTCCCCGCCGTTCACACTGAGCCTGTCGAAGGGCCCCGGTCACTCCATCTTGTCGAAGCTCCGCGGGGCTCGCGAAAAAGGCTTGGACAGCCCAGTCCTGCCGACGCCTTCCCGCCGCCTCAATTCGGCACGTAATCGGTCGGGTACTTGAACGAGTCCACCAGCAGGTGCGGCATGCGCATCTCCAGGTTGATGCCCTTGGGCGGGATCGGGCTGGTGAACCACTTGTCGTACATGCGGTAGATCTCGCGCGAGGCGATCAGGCGGCGCAGCTCGGCGTCGACCACCGCCTTGAACGCCGGGTTGTCGCGTTCGAAGGCGATGGAATAGGGCTCGATCGTGATCGGCTTGCCGATCACCTTCAGGTCCTGCGGGCGGGGCGCGTTGGCGCGCAAGCCGAAGAGCAGCACATCGTCCATCGCGAAGCCCTCGACCTTGCCCGACAGCACCCAGCCGAATCCCTCGGCGTGGTCCTTGGCCGGCTCGACGCGGATGTCGATGGTCTTGAGCCGCGCCTCGCGGGCCAGCGAGTCGATGTTGGTGGTGCCCGTGGTCGAGGCCACCGGCTTGCCGTTCAGGTCTTCCAGCCGGTCGTAGGGTTTGCTGCTGAGCACGACCACGCGCGACGACGCGATGAAGTGCGGGATGGTGAAGGCCACCCGCTGGCGTCGCGCGGCGGTGTTGGTGGTGGAGCCGCATTCCATGTCGGCCCGGCCCTTCTCGATCACTTCGAAGCGGCTGGCGGATGTGACCTGCACGTACTCCACCTTCAGCTCGCGCACCTTCAGGTGGCGCGCGATCGCTTCGACCACCTTGTGGCACACGTCCAGGCTGTAGCCCACCGGCTTGCCGTCGGCGACATAGGACAGTGGGATCGACGCCTCGCGGTGCGCGATGACGACGCTGCCGCGCGCCTGGATCCTTTCCAGTGCGCCGGGCTGCGCCGCAGCCGGGGCAGGCGCCGCGGGCTCGGCGGCCGCCGCCGCCCAGGCCGCAGCAGCCAGGCCCAGGCCGCACCAGGCGGTCCGCGATGGCCGGCGGCGTGGCGCCGAAGAGGCCGGCGGAATCGGGGAATCGGGCTGGTGAATCATGGCGCGCTCCGGACAACAGGCGCTGGCGACCGGCCAGCAACGGTGAAATCCAGTCTAGGCAGGCACCGCGCGGCGGGTGATGCCGTCGGTTGCAGCAGCCATCAGCTTTTGGCATGGGCGCGGCACCCGGGTCGTGGCGTTTTCACGCGGAGGCGCCATGCCGCGCCGGGCCGGGGGCGCGGATCCAACCGCCGAGGCCTGGCGGCAACGGCGCCTTGCGTCGCGTCGCCCGGGCCGCCCACAATCGACCGGACATGGAAACCAGGCCCACCCGGCCGCAACGCCATGGAACGCACCGGACCGCCCCCGCATGAAACTGCGACACATCGAAATCATCAACGCCGTGCTGCAGACCGGCAGCCTCAGCGCCGCGGCCCGGCTGCTGAACATCTCCCAACCCTCGGCCACCAAGCACCTGCAGCACGCCGAGAGCACGGTGGGCTATGCCCTCTTCAGGCGCCACGCGGGGCGCCTGCATCCGACGCAGGAGCTGATGCAGCTGGCGCCGGCCATCCGCCAGGCCTACGCCGGCTTCGACGACGTGCGGCGCACCGCGGTGAACCTGCGCGGCCGTCCGCAGGCGCGGTTGCGGGTGGGCACCGTGCCGGCGATGGCGGGCCTGGTGCCCGAGGCCTACGCCGCGCTGCACGCCAGGCACCCCGACCTGCGCTGCGAGTTCTCCACCGGCCACCACCATGAGCTGGTGCAGTGGCTGCTGCTGAGGGAGATCGACGTCGGCGTGGCCTTCGACCCGCCGAGCCACCCCGCCATCGGCCTGGAGGACATCGCGGACTGCCGGCTGGTCTGCGCCGGCCTGCCCGAGGTGCTGGGCAAGTACAAGCGGGAACCGGTCATCGACGCGGCCGCGCTGTCCAGCATGCCGCTGATCGAGTTGCTGGGCACCGACCCGGTGGGCCGCCTGGTGGGCAGCTACGCCGAGCGCTTCGACTGGCCCTTCCCGGCGCCGCTGCTGGTGAAGACCCACCAGGTGGCGCTGGAACTGGCGTCGCGCGGCCTGGGCGTGGCCGTGGTCGACGAACTCAGCGCGGCGCGCTTCCAGCCCGCGCTGCGCGTGCTGCCGATCGAGCCGGAAGGCCGCATCCCGGTGCGCGCGATGTTCCTGAACCCCGGCGCGCTGTCGGCGGCGGCGACGCATTTCATCGCGGTATTCCGGGCGGCGGCGGGCGGGGCGCCCTGAATCCCCCCTCAAGGCGTCCCGGCGCGGGACCCATCGCAGGCGGGCGGCCGCGCGGCCGATGCGCTCTCGCCCCCGGGCGGCCTGGCGGCGTCGCACCGCAACCCGGGGTTGCGGACACGGTAGTCGTCCTCCAGGCCCTGGGCCTCGGCGGCTTCGGCTTCGGTGAGCGCCCGGTAGCCGCGGCCGTAGGGCCAGCCGTAGCCCCAGCGGTAAGGCGTGTTGACCTGCGGCCCGCCACCGGCGCGCACACCCAGGAACATGGTCTCGGCCAAGGAACGGTTCCCGGTCTGGCGCTCGACGCAGGACTTCAATCGCTGGTCCGCCTGGAGCCTCTCCTCCTGCGTGCCTCCGCGCCAATAGACCAGGTCGTGCGCCAGGCAGCAGTCGCACCAGTCGACTTTGCCGTCGGGCGAGCGGTCGGGGAACATGCTGCAGCCGTCGGTGGTGAAGGGGGCCAGGACGCCAGCGGGCGTGGCGCAAGCCGCTAGCAGCAGCAGGACTGCAATCAGCGAGGATGCCATGGGTCGGCGCTGCCGGGCGCTGGCGGTGGGTTTCATCGGCGGGTGTGGGTCATGCAGGGCAAAGCCCAGACCCTATCACCTCGCCCCCAAACCGGTGCGCGCCTGTCCATCCCGCCCGGGCTGGGACTTCCATGGCTTCGGTCGGCACTCCGCTTTTGTAGGAGCGGCTTCAGCCGCGATTACGGTGCCCTGCATCGCGGCTGAAGCCGCTCCTACGAGAGAACCCGCATGCGACCCCTTTTACCCTAGCCGCGGTACGCGAACGGCCGCCCCAACCCGCTCGGATCGCCCGCCAGCTGCCGCTCGATCAGCCGCGCGCTGCCCATCGCCAGCGTGAGGCCGAGCGCGCCGTGGCCGATGTTGAGCAGCAGGTTGCCGTAGCGGGCGGGGCCGATCAACGGCATGGACGTGGGCGTGGCGGGGCGCAGGCCGGCCCAGGGCTGCGGGTCGGCGTCGAGGTCGCACGCGCCCGGGAAGGTCTCGGCGGCGCATTTCACGAGGAAGCGGATGCGCTCTTCGCAGATGCGCTTGTCGTGCCCCACCACCTCGGCCATGCCGGCCACGCGCAGCTGCCGGCCGAGGCGGGCATAGACCGTCTTGCGGCGCAGGTCGGTCACGCTGACGCGCGGCGCCGCCGCCGGGTCCTTCAACGGCAAGGTGATGCTGTAGCCCTTGATGGGGTAGACCGGCAGGCGCAGGCCCATGAGCCGGCCCAGGCGCGCCGCGTCGGTGCCATTGGCCAGCACGAAGGCGTCGGCGGACACCTCGCCTTGCTCGGTGCGCACCGAGCAGACCCGGTCGCCCTCGGCGCGCACGCCGGTCACCGCGGCGCGGTAGCGCACGTCCGCGCCCATCGCCTGCGCCCTGGCGACCAGGGCCTGGCTGAGCAGGTGGGCGTCGCCCACGGCCTCGCCCGGCGTCCACACCGCGCCGCGCACGTGGTTGGCGTAGGCGGCCAGGGCCGGCTCGCGTTCGATGCACTCGGCGGGCGACACCACCTGCTGCTCGCAGCCCAGGCCGCGCTGGAAATCCACCAGGCGGCGCGCGCCCTCCAGGCCCTCCGCGGTGTCGTAGACCACGAGCTTGCCGGGCTGCGCGTATTCGAAGCGCAGGTCGTCCACCTGGCGGGCGATGTCCAGTTCGTCCCGGCTGAGGAAAGACAGCGGCAGCAAGGCGCGCGTGGCGTGCTCGACCTGAGCGCGGCGGCAGGCCAGCATGAAGCGCACGCCCCAGCGCAGCTGCGACAGCTCGCCGGTCAGCCGGAAGCGCAGCGGCGATTCAGGGTCGAGCAGCATGCCCGGCATCTTGCGCAGCGTGCCGGGCGTGGCCAGCGGTTCCACATAGCTGTAGCTCAACTGCGCGCCGTTGGCGTAGCTGGTGACCTGGCCGGGCGCGCCCAGCGCTTCCAGCAGCGTGACGCGGTGCCCCGCCTGCGCCAGCAGGTACGCCGTGGCGCTGCCCACGATGCCGGCGCCGACCACGCAGACGTGGCGCGGGGCGACGCGGCGCGCCACCCTCGCCGGCACCGCCGACAGCAAGGCGCTCATGCCGGGACCGCTGCGGCGGCCGTGGCGGCTTGCGGGCGCGCGCCGAGCTTGCGCCACACCAGCGAGGCGGCGGCCAGGTCGGTCAGGCCGATGCCGACGGACTTGAACACCACCACTTCTTCCGCGTCGGCCCGGAACCGCGCCTGGCCGGCGAAGATCTCCTGCAGGTCGACGACGCGCTCGTCCTGGACCACGCCCGCGGCCTTGCCGAGCACGACCTCGCCGGCCTCGGCCAGGCTCTGGGGCTTCCACTCGACCACGATGCGGGCGGCGCGGGCCAGGGTGTGGTCGTCGAGTTCGCGGCCGGTGGGCAGGCTGGTGCCGACGGCCGCCACGAAGGCGCCGGGCTTGAGCAGGCGGCCGTCGAACAGCGGCGATTTGGAGCGGGTCACGGTGACCACGACGTCGGCGTCGCCCAGGGCCTGCGCGGCGTCGCACTGCCGCACCGGCAGGCCGAGCGCGCGGGAGGCTTGGGCGCACCAGCCGGAGACGTCGGCCAGGTCGACCACGTCGACGCGCTCGAAGGGCAGCGCCTGGGCGAGCGCCTCCAGGTGGGCGCGGCCCTGCAGCCCCGCGCCGAAGAGCGCGAGCTTGCGGCTGGCCACGCAGCCGCGGCGCGCCGCCAGCGCGGTCAGCGCCGGCGTGCGGAAACGGGTCAGCTCGTTGGCGGGCATCACCGCCAGCGGCTCGCCGGTGCCGGTGTCGAACAGGGTCAGCACGAAGCCGAAGCGGCCGTCGACGGTGGGGTAGGTCTTCTCGGCCGCCAGGCCGGCGTCCAGCCAGATGGCGCCCATGGAACTGAGCTTGACGGCGCCGCAGTCGATGCGCTGGCGCGCCTTGATCGCGGCGCGGCCGCGCGACAGCGATTCGAACGCGCTTTCGATCGCCGCGGTGACGGCGTCGTAGGAGAGGGCTTGGGCGATTTGCTCGTCGTTGATGAATTGCAGCATGGGTGGGGCCGGGGCGGGATTGGAATGCCTTCAGCGTATCCAAGCCCGGCCCGGTTGGGCGCCCAAGGTTTTTGCCGGGGCATCACCAAAATGAATGGATCGGCCCCGCGACGGGACGTGGGGCGGCGGCTCAGGGCGAGCCGATCAGCAACTCCTGGATTGCCACGTGGCGCGCCGGCGGGATGTCTTCCTTGCCGAGGTAGTCGTTCAGCCTTTCGAGCATGTCTTCGGACAGGTCCTCCAGCCCTTCGCGGCCGGCGAGTTCCTGGCGGCTCTTGGAGGCCAGCGAGGTCTGCAGGAGCAGGCCGACCTGGTGCAGCCGGCGTTCGACCGACGACTTGGCGAAGGATTCGGCCATGTCGATCGCCACCTTGCTCCTGACCGGCTGGCCGTCGGTGGTGGTGGCGCGTATCGTGCCTGGGTTGACCCACATCGGCTCGGGCGCCTTGACGACCGAGGGCGCGTTGTATTCCAGCCAGGCCAGCGCCGCCGCCACGATGACGGGAACCGCCGCCAGCGCGATGAAGAAGGCCAGCAGCCAGCTGTTGCGCGCCGGTTTGCGAGGGTTGGGGGGGCGGGAGGGCGTCGCCATGCTGTCTCTTCCTTTGCTTGCCGAGGGCCGCGTAGCGGCTCAGCCTCTCAAGGGCAGGCGGCGACCACTTCGGCCACCGCGGCGGTGAGTTTCTTGCCGTAGCCGACGTGCAGGAATTCATTGGGCCCGTGCGCGTTGCTCTTGGGGCCGAGCACGCCGCAGACCATCATCTGCGCCTTCGGGAACTGGGACTGCAGCAGGCTCATCAGCGGGATGGTGCCGCCCTGGCCGACGTAGCCGCAAGGCGCACCGAAGTGCCGCTGCGAGGCGGACTGCAGCGCGGCTTCGAGCCAGGGGGCCAGGCTCGGCGCGTTCCAGCCGGTGGCGCCCGCCGCGCCCGCCCGGCCGTCGGCCTGGAAGGTGACCTTGGCGTTGTAGGGCGCGTTGTCTTCCAGCAGGGCCTTCAGCTCCTGGGCCGCCGCGGCGGCGTCGACCAGCGGCGGCAGCCGCAGCGACAGCTTGAAGGCGGTGGACGGCCGCAGCACGTTGCCGGCGCTCTGGATCGGCGGGAAGCCTTCGGCGCCGGTCACGCTCAGCGTGGGGCGCCAGGTGCGGTTGAGCAGCGCCTCCAGCGGGTCGGTGGTGGTGGGCAGCGTCGGGCCGCCGTCGGCGCCGCAGGCCCAGGGGAAGGTTTTCCAGGCCTGGTCGCCCAGGATGGCGGCGGTGGCGCGGGCCTGTTCGACGCGTTCCGCCGGGATCTCGCAATGCAGGCTCTGCGGCAGCAGGCGGCCGGTCTTCGAGTCTTCCAGCCGGTCGAGCACGTGGCGCAGGATGCGGAAGCTCGAAGGCACCACGCCGCTGGAGTCGCCCGAATGCACGCCTTCGCCGAGGATCTCCACCTTGAGCGTGCCGCTGACCATGCCGCGAAGGCTGGTGGTGAGCCACAGCTGGTCGTAGTTGCCGGCGCCGCTGTCCAGGCAGGCCACCAGCTCGACGTCGCCCAGGCGCGGCCTGAGGGCGTCGATGTAGGCGGGCAGGTCGCCCGAGCCGCTTTCCTCGCAGCTTTCGATCAGGCCGACGCAGCGCGGGTGCGGGACGCCTTGTTTCTTCAAAGCCTGGATCGCGGTGACGGCGGCGTAGACCGCGTAGCCGTCGTCGGCGCCGCCGCGGCCGTAGAGCAAACCGTTCTCCAGCTTGGGCGTCCAAGGCCCCAGGTCGGGGCGCCAGCCGGTGAACTCCGGCTGCTTGTCGAGGTGGCCGTACATGAGGACGGTGCCGTCCCGGCCCGGCGCGCGGGTTTCGGCGGTGTGGGTGGAATCGATCTCGAAGAACAGCACCGGGGTGCGGCCGGACAGGCGCACCACTTCCAGGCGCAGTCCCGGCACCTTCTGCGATTCGACCCAGGCGGCGGCGTCGCGCACCACGCGGTCGAGCAGGCCGCGCTCGGCCCATTCGGCGTCGAACATCGGGCTCTTGGCGGGGATGGCGATGTAGTCGGCCAGGGCGGGGACGATGGCGCCGTCCCAGCGCTGGCCGATGAAATCGGCCAGGCCCGCGGCATCGCTGCGCGGACGGGACAGCACGGCGGATTCGGGTGCGTTCATGGTCGCTCCTGGGGCAGGGGATCGGAACAGTGTAGGCCCAAGATCTTGTCCACACACGCCGTGCCGGCGGGTGCGATTCCGTTGGATGGAACGTTCAAATGGGCCGCCAGCAATGTCACGGATTCTTCGCTAGACTGCGCCCGGTTTTCAGCCCGGCATGGGCCTTGCTCGATCCCCCGCCGACGCATCGAACGAAGGGCCGCTGCCAGTCCTTCCAGGGCATCCCCTCCCCCGGGATGCCGCTCCCCCGAATGTTCGACACCCCGCCAGCCGCCGCGGCGGGTGCCGATCCGACTTTGACCAAGGTTTGACCAAGGACACCGCATGTCACGCACACGCCGCACAGCCGCCGCCGTTCCCTCCCTGTCCGGCCAGCCGCCCCGCCTGCACCGCCGCCCCGCCCTGGCCATCGCCGGCTG
>CBJNAE010000078.1:0-13838 GCA_966433995.1 uncultured Ideonella sp.
TTCCACGCCGCGGTGATGCAAGACCCGTCCCTGCGCGACGACTTCGACACCCTGGTCGGCCAGCACGGCCGCGGCCAGTTGCGCAAATGGCTGGACGCCGCCTGGCAAAAGCGCGTCGAACTGGCCCTGACCGACGCGGCGGGGCGACTGGAGGACAGCGTGCCTCCGGCCGCGTCGCAATGGGCTTTCTGCGCCGGGCTGGGCCATCCCTCCGAGCGCCTGGACGCGCCGCTGGTGCGGCAGGTGTTCGAAGAGCTGGCCCGCGAGCTGTGCGCCAAATCCGGCGCCACGGCGCAGAAGCAGGGTGGCCTGCTCCGGCAGGCGCTTTCCCTGCCCGGTGGCTATGCGCCCGGCCGCCTGCAGGCTGTGCGCGCCGCGCTCTACACCGCCGCCGGCACGCTGCGCAAGAACATCGACACCGCCAGCCTGCCGCTGGCCGCGGCCCACCTCGACGACATCCACGCCGCCTGCGAGCAGCAGGACGCCCACGAGCGGCACATGCGCATGGTGCGGCTGTCGCGCCGCCTGCTGGGCGAGCTGGCGGCTTACAAGCGCCAGCGCGGCCTCACCGACATGGCCGACCTGGAACTCTGCGCGCTGCGCCTGCTGCGCGACGCCAGCCTGTCGGGCTGGGTGCAGGAGCGGCTGGACACCCAGGTGCGCCATTTGCTGGTCGACGAGTTCCAGGACACCAGCCCGCTGCAATGGCACGCGCTGCACGCCTGGCTGTCGTCCTATGCGGGGGCCGGCGGCGGCGCCAGCGGTGCGCGGCCGCCGTCGGTTTTCATCGTCGGAGACCCCAAGCAAAGCATCTACCGCTTCCGGCGCGCCGAACCCAAGGTGTTCGAGGCCGCGCAAGTCTTCGTGCGGCAGGCCCTGGACGGCCTGATGCTGGCCTGCGACCACACCCACCGCAACGCGCCCGGCGTGCTGTCCGCGGTGAACGCGGTGTTCGAGGCGGCGCAGTCGCAGGGCGAATACGCCGGCTTCCGGCCCCACACGACGGAGAAGGCCGCGCTGGGCGCCGAAGCGGGGCAGGGCGCCGTCTGGGCGCTGCCGCCGGACGATGGTACGTGGGAGGGCGACGGCGAGCCCGGGCCCGCATCCGCCGCCGAGGACGACTGGCGCGACAGCCTGGCCACGCCGCGCGTCGAACCCGAAGAGGCGCGCCGCCAGGCCGAGGCGCGCCAGGTGGCTCGCGCCGTCGCCCAGCTGGTGCGGGAAGATGGCGTGCCGCCGCGGGACATCAAAGTGCTCAGCCGCAAGCGGGCCGTGCTGGCGGCGGTGCAGCAGGAGCTGCAGGCGCTGGGCCTGCCCTTCGCCGCGGTGGGCGACTACCGGCTGGCCGGCCACATCGTGGCGCGCGACCTGCTGGCCCTGCTCGACGCGCTGGTCTCGCCGCAGCACCGCCTGTCGCTCGCGCACGCGCTGCGCAGCCCGGTGTTCGGGGTGGGCGACGACGACCTCACCGCGCTGGCCGAGGCCAGCCGGGCGTCGCAGCCGCCGGGGCACTGGTGGGCCGCGTTGATGGCCATGCCCGCGCCGAGCCCGGCGCTGCGCCGAGCGGCGGCGCTCCTGTCGCATTGGCAGGCGGCCGCGCGGCAGTTGCCTCCCCACGACCTGCTGGACCGCATCGTCTGCGAAGGCGAGGTCGCCGAGCGCGTAGCCGCCGCCTTCCCGGCCAGCGCGCGGCGGCAGGCGCTGGCGGTGGTCGACGCCCTGCTCGAACAATCCCTGACGCTGGACGGTGCCCGCTACGCCACGCCCTACCGCTTCGTCCGCGCCTTGCGCCGGCGCGCCATCGAAGTGGCCGCGCCGGTGCCGGCGCAGGCCGTCGAACTGCTCACCGTGCACGGCGCCAAGGGCCTGGAGTCGCCCTGGGTGTTCCTGATGGACACCGACCCGCTGCCGCCGGCGGCCGACACCGTCACCGCCTTGGTCGACTGGCCGGTCGAAGAGGCCGCGCCGCTGGTGTGCGGCTTCGTCTACGCCACGCGCCAATGCCCGCCCTCGCTGCAACCCTTGCTGGCCCGAGAGCAGGAGGCGCGCCTGCGCGAAGAACTGAACGGTCTGTACGTGGCGATGACGCGCGCCGAGTCGCAACTGGTGGTCAGCGCCACGCCGGGCGCCAGCCGCAAGGCGGCGTCCGGCCCGGCGCAGGCCCGGCTTTCCTGGTGGCAGCGCCTGTTGCCGCTTTCGCGGGCGTGGGGCGAGCGGTCGCGGCCCGCGGCGACGCAGGTCGCGGGGGAAGCGGAGGAGTCGCACGAGTGGCTGTGGACACTGCCGGCCCTGCCCGCGCCGACCGACGCCGTGGCGGACGCTTCAGCGCAAGGGCCCGACGTGCCCGACGACGGCCGGCTCGGCCGATTGGGCGAGGCCGTCCACTTGGCGTTGCAATGGACCAGCGGGGAAGTCGACCGGTGGCGCCTGGGCGCGGGGGGCGGCCCAGGCGGCGGCCGGCCCGGCGCGGCCGCGTCGACGGTGCTGCCCGATATCTCGCCCTGGGCAGAGGCGGCGGCGCGGTCGCATGGCGCGCCGGCCGACGAGGTCGTCCGGCAGGCACGCGCCATCTGGAACCACCCGGACTGCCAACGCTTCTTCACCGGCACCGCGCTGCGCTGGGCGGGCAACGAAGTGCCGGTGTCGGTGGAGGGCCGCACCCTGCGCATCGACCGCCTGGTGGCGCTGGATGAAAGTGGGGACGCCGCCGCGGAGGCCGGAGCGGCCACCACCTGGTGGGTGCTCGACTACAAGCACCATGCCGCGCCGCACCGGGTGCCCGAATACCGGGCGCAGCTGTCGGCCTATGGGCGCGCGGTCCTGGCCCTGCAGCCTGGCGATGCGGTGCGCTGCGCCTTCATCGCGGGCGGGGGCGAGGTGGTCGAGGTACCGCTGGACTGAAAGCCGCTGCACTCGCATGCGGCGGCCCCGTGCAGGGCCCGCGGGTGTCGCGAATCCGCCGCACGGGGCTGGCTCATGGCCGGTGCGCGGCTCCGTGTTTACCCCAGGATCGGCTGGCGCATGGCGCGCTTCGCACTCGCTTTCTGCCCGGGACAATGGGAGAGGCAGGCGTTGCACGGCCTGGCCGCGTGCCGAATTGCCCTCCATTCACCAGCCAAATTCAACTATCGTTCCGCGGCGCTTCGCGATCAAATTAGCCAATCTGGACCCATTCCGAATGGCTGCCCCCTTGCCTCCACAGAACAACACCGCTTCCGCGCCGGCCCGGTCCGCCCCAGGCGGGCAACCGGCCGCCGCGCCGGCTCCGCGTGCCGCGGGGCCCCGGGCGTTCGGGCGCTTCCAATTGACCCAGTTGCTGGGCAAGAGCGACAGCACCATGGTGTGGCTGGCCCAGGATCCGCGCGTCGGCCAGGAAGTGATGCTGTGCATGCCGCGCGTGCAGCCGTTCAACGAGGCGGCGCTGGAATCCTGGGAGCGCGACGCGCGCAAGGCGGCGCGGTTGAACCACCCGCACCTGGCCCATGTCTCGGAAGTTGGCGTGCAGGACCACTGGCCCTTCATGGTGTTCGACCGCGAGCTCGGCGCCACACTGACCGAATGGCTCGCCACCCATCCCAACACACCGCTGCTGGAGGCGGTCGGCTGGCTCTGCCAGGTGCTGGAAGGCCTGGCATTCGCCCATGAGGCCGGCATCGCCCACGGCGATGTGCAACTGCACCACATCCTGATCAACGAGCACGGCACGGTGCGCCTGATGGCGCTGGCCTGCGGCAGCGAGCCGGTGGCCGACGACGCCCACGGCGCCGCCAAGCGCGCGCAGGGCAGCGCCCTGGCGGTGGACACCCACCAGTTGCGCGCCCAGCGCGCCTCCGCCGAACGCGACTTGCTGGCCTGCGGCCTGGCGCTGTACGCGCTGCTGACCGGGGAAAACCCCCTGGACGAAGCCGACCTGTCGCGCGCCGTGGCCCGCATGCCGCCCATGGGGCGCGACATCCTGCGCCTGCCCTGGACCACGCCGCAGCCTGTCTCCGAGACGCTGCGCGCCATCGCCAACCGCTCGGTGGCGCTGCAGGAGCGCCAGCGCTACCTCAACGCCCGCACCTTCCTGCGGGCACTGCAGGGCTGGCGCGAGGTCGAGGGCCACGACAACGGCGGGCCGCTGGTGCTGCTGCTGGACCGGCTGCGCACCGTCGGCCACCTGCCGGCCATGCCCGGGGTGAGTGCGCGCGTGTCGCGGCTGGCCGCCATGGACGCCCAGCACACCGACAACATCGCCGAGCAGATCCTGCAGGACATGGCGCTGAGCTTCGAGCTGCTGCGCCAGGTGAACGCGGCCCACATCGCCGGCGGCCAGCTGGCCGGCGGCGGGCCGGTGCTGACGGTGCGCCGCGCGGTGGCCATGCTCGGGCTGAACGGCGTGCGCCAGTGCGGCAACAGCCTGCGCGCCTGGCCGGGGCCACTGTCCGAAGCGGCCGCCGCTGCGATGGAGCGCACCGTCGACCGCGTGCGCCTGGCCGGCCAGGTGGCGCAGCTCATCCGGCCGGCGGGCTACGACCCCGAGATGGTCTACCTCGTGACGGCGCTGCAGAACCTCGGCCGCCTGCTGGTCCAGTACCACTTTCCCGAGGAGGCCGAGCAGGTGCGCCAACTCATGCGCGCCGCGCCGCCGCCGCCGGACAGCCCGCCGGGCACGCCCGAGCAGCCCGGCATGCCGGAGCAGACCGCTTCGCTGGCCGTGATGGGCGCCGACATCGAGGCCCTGGGCGCCGCGGTCGCCAAGTACTGGGGCCTGGGCGACGAGGTACAGCACATGATGCGCCGCCTGCCAGGCAACCGCCCGGTGCGCGCCGCTGACAGCGACGGCGACCTGCTGCGCGCCACCGCCAGCGCCGCCAACGAGGCGGTCGACGTGCTCACCTTCCTGCCGCAATCCAAGATGGGGCCCGCCCTGGCCCAGATCACGCAGCGCTACGCGCGGCTGCTCCACCTGGAGCCCGCCACCCTCGCCCAGTCCCTGCAGCGGGCGCGCGCCTTGCTGCGCGGCGGTGCGCCGGCGGAAACGGCACCGCGCGCGGCTGCGCCGGCCACGCAAGCGGCACCGGGCGCCGCGGCCCAAGCGCCTGCGGCCGCGGCCGCCCCGGGCGGCCGGCCGACGCCGGGGCCGGCCAACGGCGGTGCAGCCTGACCCACCCCACGCCAACCGGACCCCCATGCCAGCCACCACCAGCACCCCCGCCGAGGCGCCGACCCGCATCGGCCGTTTCGAGCTCCGGCGCACACTCGGCAAGGGCGCGCAGGCCACCGTCTGGCTGGCCTTCGACCCGCGCCTGGAACGTGAAGTCGCGCTGAAGCTGATGCGCGGCGGCGCGGGCGCCATCGACACCCAGGCGGCCCACCAATGGCTGCAGGAAGCCCGAAATGTCAGCCGCCTCAAGCACGCCCACATCGTGCCCGTCTACGAGGCCGACACCCATGAAAGCCAGCCCTACCTGGTGTTCGAATACGTCGCCGGCCACACGCTGGCCGACCACCTGCGCAGCCGCGGCGCCCTGCCGCCGCGCGAGGCGGTGCCATTGATGATCGGCGTGCTGGACGCGCTGCAGGCCGCCCACGCCGCCGGCGTGGTGCACCGCGACTTGAAGCCGTCCAATGTGCTGGTGGACGCCGCCGGGCAGGCGCGAGTCATGGACTTCGGCATCGCCGCGCGCCTGCAGCACCAGCAACAGCCGGCGCAGGCCGGCGCTGCGAAGGCCATGGCCAGCCAGCCCCTGAGCGGCACTCCAGCCTACATGTCGCCCGAGGCCGCCGACGGCGCCGCGCCTTCGCCCGGCATGGACGTGTTCTCCGCCGGCCTCGTGCTGGCCGAGTTGCTGTCGGGCAAACCGCTGGTGCCGGAGAAGGACGCCTACCGCGCCATCTACCGCATCGCGCACGAAGACTTGAAACTGCCCGGCGACCTGGGGGGCGAGGTGGACGACAACCTGCGCGCCATCGTGCAGCGCGCCATCGCGCGCGACCCGCAGCAGCGCCACGCCAGCGCGGCCGCCTTCCGCGACGCGCTGCGGGGCTGGCTGTCGCCGGAAGCCCCGCTCGCCGAGGCCGGCGCCGGCGACGCCGCCGGCAAGGCCGGCGGCGCCAGCAGCGGCACGCTGGAGTTCCTGCTGCGGCGCATGCGGCACAAGAGCGACTTCCCCGCCATGTCCGACTCGGTCGCGCGCATCCAGCGCGTGGCCAATTCCGAGAACGAAAGCCTGGGCAGCCTGTCGGCGGAGATCCTGCAGGACGTCGCCCTCACCAACAAGCTGCTGCGCATGGTCAACACCGCGCACTTCTCGCACGCCGGCGGCGGCACCATCAGCACGGTGTCCCGCGCGGTGGCGCTGGTGGGCTTCGCCGGCATCCGCAACATGGCGCTGAGCGTGGTGCTGCTCGAACACATGCAGGACAAGACCCACGCCGCCGGCCTGAAGGAAGAGTTCCTGCGCTCGCTCATGTCGGGCTCGCTCGCGCGCGAGCTGAGCCCGGTGGCGCGCGAGGGCGAGGAAGCCTTCCTCGGTGCCATGTTCCAGAACCTCGGCCGGCTGCTCACCGAGTTCTACTTCCCCGAGGAGGCGCGCCAGGTGCGCAACCTGGTGGCCACCCGCAAGGGGCCGCGCGCCGAAGACACCGCCTCCGCCCAGGTGCTCGGCCTGAGCTTCGAGGAACTCGGCCTGGGCGTGGCCAAGAGCTGGGGCCTGCCGGACTCCCTGCAGAACGCGATGCGCAAGCCGCTGGGCGACCCCCCGGCGCAGGCGCCGGGCCACGCCGCCGAGCGCCAGCGCTGGCTGGCGCTGGCCTGCAACGACATGGCCGACGCCATGATCCGGGTGGACGGGCCGGCCCGCGCCAAGGCTGTCTCCGAACTGGCCCGGCGCTACGCCGGCAGCCTCGGCCTGAAGGCGCAGGACATCGAGGGCGCCGCCGTCGCCGCGCAACAGAAGATGGCCTCGCTGGCCAATGCCATGGGCTTGAAGCTGAACAAGACGGGCCCCGCCAATTCGCTGCTTGCACTGCCGGACTCCCAGGAGACCAACGCCGCGCAGGATTCCCTGAGCCCGCACGCGCTGCAGGCGACCCTCACGGCCGTCGAAAGCGCGCAGTCCCTCTCGACAGGCGCGGAACCTCAGGGCCGGATGGCGTCCGCCGTGCCGGCCGCCGACGTGCTGGCCGCCGGCATCCAGGACATCACCAACAGCATGGTCGAGAGCTTCAAGCTCAACGAGGTGCTGCGCATGATCCTGGAGACGATGTTCCGCGCGCTGGAGTTCCGGCGCGTCGTTTTCTGCCTGCGCGACCCCAAGACCAATTCGCTCACCGGCCGCTTCGGCCTGGGCGACAACGCGGCCGCGATCGCGGCGGCTTTCAAGGTGCCGCTGCAGCCCGCCAACGACCTCTTCACCGCCATCTGCCTGAAGGGCATGGACACCCTGATCTCCGACACCAGCGCCGGCAGCGTCGCGTCACGGCTTCCCGAGTGGTACCGCAAGCAGGTCGACGCGCCTTGCTTCCTGCTGCTGCCGCTGCAGATGAAGGGCGCCACGTTCGCGCTGATCTACGCCGACAAGGCGCAGGCCAGCGAGATGGCGCTGGGGGAAAAGGAGTTGTCGCTGCTGCGCACCTTGCGCAACCAGGGCGTGATGGCCTTCAAACAGGCCACCTGACGGCAAGGGGGTGCCTCCTTGGCCGGATTCGGCCGCGCAAGGCAGGCGATGGGGTTGACGAGCCTGATCTCGGCACTGGTCACAACAGTTAGGGCTGCTTCGTTCCCGACCTGACCCGGTTGGCCGTGCTTCCATGCGAGGAGGCCCGTCAGCGGCCATTGTAGGGGCTCGCGCCCGCAGGGGCGGCCGTGGGGGCATTCGCGATGCGTCCGGTCCTGGGCGGCGACCCCGATGGGCGGCCGCCGCCGCGCGACCGGAGGCGGCTCGCGAAACATCTAGATACGCCGCGACGGCTGGAATTTGCAATCATGTCCCTTTTCCGGTCGTGGCCGCCTCAACGAGGCTCGCACGCTCCAAACCCTGCCGAAACCGGCCCGACCGCATGGGCCCTCCGGGCGCCGCCCCGCATGATCATCAGACCTTTCGCACGCTCCGATTCGCAGGCCGTCATCGCTCTTTGGGAGGCCTGCGGGCTGACACGCCCCTGGAACGACCCGCGCGCCGACATCGAGCGCAAGCTGGGCGAGCAACCCGAAGGCTTCCTCGTGGGCGTGGCCGACGGCGAATTGATGGCCTCGGTGATGGTCGGCTTCGATGGCCACCGCGGCTGGGTCAACTACTTGGCCGTCGCGCCCCGCCACCGTCGCCAGGCGCACGGCCGCGCCTTGCTGCGGGAAGCCGAACGGCTGCTGCTGGAAAAGGGCTGTCCCAAGCTCAACCTGCAAGTGCGGTCGTCCAACCGGGAAGCCATCGCGTTCTATGAACGGCTCGGCTTCATCCAGGACGACGTCGTGGGCCTGGGCAAGCGCCTCATCCACGACCGACCGGATCAGAGAGAATGACAGAATCGAACGCCGGCCGCGGGCGGTCCATCCCATCGATCCATGTCGTTTTCACCCGCGCCCCGGCGGCGGGCCCGGCTCGGCAGCCCGCGCCCCCGCGCCGCGCTCCAACGAACAACCGAATGACGACCCTCCCATCCCGCACGCGCCGAACCATGCCCCAATCGGTGCGTTGGGCACCGTGGGGTCGCCCGAACCCATGACACCGAACCCAGCCCTTTCCCCCCGGCGGTTGGTCCTGGCGGTCACCCAGGATCCGGCGAAATACGCCGGCCTGTCCGCCATCGTCGACACCGCTTGCAACGCCATCATGGCCAAGACCAACCTCTACGGGGCCCAGGTGCGCGGCGACCGCTACGACCTCGTGCTGGTCGACGCGATGGTCGGCGACGCCACCGGCTACCAGATCGTGCAGGCCCTGCGCAAGCTGATGCTGCACGATGGCGATTTCCACATCGTGAGGGACAGCCCCACGACGCTCGACGCCGTCAGCGCCAAGCAGGCGGGTGCCGCGAGCATCGTCTCTTCCGACCCCCGGGTGCTGACCGCGCTGCTCGAAAACGCCCGGCTGCGGCTGACCGTGCCGGAGCCGGTGCCCGCGCCGGCGGTCGCCGTCACCCGCGGCATCGTCCATCAGGTCTCGCCCGACTGGGCGACCAACGTGCCGATCAGCCCCTTCGTGCCCGCCGTGATCGTCGCCATGCGCGAATTCCTGGCCAGCGAAGCCGAGCCGCGGGTGCTGACGCTCTACCAGGAAATGAGCCGCAAGCGGCCGCACGCCCCGGTCACCTTCGACGAGCTTGTTGACGAGGCCGCGCAGCGCCTGCTCGACGACGCCGCCGACCGCAAAGCCTTCATCAAGTTTGCCAACACCCAAAAAGGCGTCGTCAAATGATGCGTTCCTTCTTCCGGCTTCGGCTGATGTTCCAGTTCGCCATCCTGATGACGGTGCTGGGCCTGCTGGTGGGCATCGTGTTCTCGATGGTGCGTTCCTCGCTGATCGAGGTGCAGGCGCTGCAGCGCGGTCGCACCGTGGCCAACATGGTGGACGCCTTCGGCGCCTGGGCCAGCCAGTACCGCGGCATCTGGGTGCGCAGCGACCCCAACGACCAGACGCTGAAGGTCGGCAATTTCCTGGAGCACCGCATCAACAACAAGGCCGCGCCCGAGGCTGCTGCTGCTGCTTCCGCAGCGGCGCCGGGCGGCAGCCCCTTGCCCCCACCCACCTATGAGACCAAGGGCTTGTCGAACGCCGACATCACCGCGATCTCCACCAGCGGCGCCTTCCACTCGAAGAACCCTGCGCTGGTGCAGCGCGAGCTGTCCGAAGTGGTCGCTGCCAACCCGGGCGTCGCCGAGAAGTTCCGCATGACGTCCGACCGCTTCTTCAACCCCAACAACGCGCCGACCCGCTTCGAGCTGGCGGCGATCGAGGCGATCCGCGAAAGCACCGACGGCAAGGTGACGGAATACTCCGAGGTCAAGGGCAACACCCTGTATTACGCGCGCCGGCTGACGGTGTCGCCAGGCTGCATGCGCTGCCATGACACGCCGGAGAAGTCGCCCGCGGTGATGCAGGCCAAGTACGCCGGCACGGCGGGCTGGGGCTACCAACTGGGCGGCGTGGCGGGCGTGATCAGCGTCACCGTGCCGATGACCGACCGCGACGTCTCCGCGATCTTCACCGGGCTGGACGGAAAGGTGTGGATCGCCATCTCCGCGGTCATCGCGATGCTGGCGGTCCTGCTTCTCTGGCTCTACGTGACCGTCATCGGCGCGGCCAACAAGATGCAGACCTACGCCAACCGCGTGAAGGGCGCGCAGCGCGGCGAGGTGGTCGAGAAAATGCAGCTCGACGCGGAAGAGGTCACCTCGCGCAACGAGATCCACAACCTGTCGCATGCGCTGAAAGCGATCGCGCGCGCCTTGAACCTGGCTCAGCGGGGCAACTGAGCGAGGTGTTGCGCCAAGGAAAAGGGGCGCTGCCGGTGACGGCAGCGCCCCTTTTTGTTCCATCGCCTCGCGGCCGTCAGCGCAGCTGCAGCGCGTCGTCGCCGAACTCCAGGCCGAGAGGTTCGATGACCAGTTTCTTCGGCCCGGCCTGCACCTCGCCCGCCAGCCAGGCTTCGATGCCTTGTGCCCGGGCGACCTCGACGGTCTTCCCGGCGTCCTGCGCCTTGACGAACAGGGCGAAGCCGGCGCCCATGTTCAAGGTGCTGTAGGCCTCGCGGTCGTCCTGCCGGGCCTGTTCCTGGATGAACTTCAGCACCGGCGGCACCGGCGGGACGGTGTGGATGAGGTAGGTGTGGGCGGCCGGGTGGCGCAGCAGCTTGCGCCAGCCGTGGCCGGTGATGTTGGCGCAGTAGTGCGGCGTGACGCCGGCCTTGTAGAGCGCCTCGGTGACCGGCGAGTACAGCGCGGTCGGCGCCAGCAGCGCCTCGCCGTAGGCCTGGCCGCCGGGGATCGGCGTGAGGTAGCCCTGCGGCAGCCGCTCGACCAGCTTGCGCGCCAGGCTCAGCCCGTTGGCGTGGATCCCGCTGGAGGCCAGCAGCACGATCGCGTCGCCCGCGCCGAGCTCGTCGCCCACCGACAGGCGCTCTTTCGGGTTGATCAGGCCGGTGCAGCTGGCGGCCAGGTCGATGCGGCCGTCGGCCACGATGCCGGCCAGCGCCGGCGTCTCGCCGCCGCCCCAGGCCACCTGGCAGGTGTCGCAGGCGGCCTTCCAGCCGGCCACCAGGGCCTGCGCGCGCTGCGCGTCGGCGAACCAGTCGGAGCCGCCCGCGGCCCAGTAGGCCTGCACCACCAGCGGCGTGGCGCCGACGGTGATCAGGTCGTTGATGGCCATCGCGATGGTGTCCTGCGCGATGCCGTCGTAGTAGCTTTTGCCAGTGAGCTGGCGCATCTCGTCGGCCACCAGGGCCTTGGAGCCCAGGCATTCGACGATGCTGGCGATGTAGAACGGCCCCACGTCCACCACATAGGCCGATTCGCCGCGGGATGCGGCCACCTCGTTGAAACCGTGGTGCTGCCGCAAATGCGCGCCGGTGGCCGCTGCGGCGCGCTGCGCGGCCACTTTCAGCGGGTCGATCAAGTCATAGTTCACCCCCGCCTGTTCATAGCTGAGGGTGCCTGCGGCGGGGGAGGGGGGGGATGCTGGGTTGTTCATGCGCGGTGTCGGTTGCGGCGGCCAGGGTGCAGCCCATGATTATCCGGCAGTGCCGCCGCCCGGGGTTCGCCGGCCGGGCCCCGCTCTTAGAATGAAAGCCATGAGCACCCTTGTCCTGGCCCGCAAATACCGCCCGCGCAATTTCGAGGCCCTGGTGGGCCAGCAGCACGTGGTGCAGGCCCTGGCCAACGCGCTCACCCAGCGGCGGTTGCACCACGCCTACCTCTTCACCGGCACGCGCGGCGTGGGCAAGACCACGGTCTCGCGCATCCTCGCGAAAAGCCTCAACTGCACCGGCGCCGACGGCCAAGGCGGCATCACCGCCGCGCCTTGCGGCGTGTGCGACGCCTGCCGCGACATCGACACCGGCCGCTTCGTCGACTACGTCGAGCTCGACGCCGCCTCCAACCGCGGCGTGGACGAGATCAGCCAGTTGCTCGACCAGGCGGTCTACAAGCCGGTGGTCGGCCGCTTCAAGGTCTACATGATCGACGAAGTGCACATGCTTTCGAACACGGCTTTCAACGCCATGCTCAAGACGCTGGAGGAGCCGCCGGAATACCTGAAATTCGTGCTGGCCACCACCGACCCCCAGAAAGTGCCGCCGACCGTGCTGTCACGCTGCCTGCAGTTCAACCTGCGGCCGATGGCGCCCCAGACCGTGCAGGAGCACCTGGCCCAGGTGCTGCAGGCGGAGTCGCTGCAGGCCGAGCCGGGCGCGCTGCGGCTGCTGTCGCGCGCGGCCAAGGGGTCGATGCGCGACGCGCTGTCCCTCACCGACCAAGCCATCGCTTTCGGCGCCGGCGCGCTCACCGAGGCGGGCGTGCGGCAGATGCTCGGCGCGGTCGACCGCGGCCACGCGGTGCGCCTGCTGGACGCCCTGGGCGACGGCGATGGCGCCGCGCTGGTCAATGCCGCGGACGACCTGCGCGGCCTCGGCCTGTCGGCCGCCGGCACGCTCGAAGAGATGGCCGAGCTTTTGCAGGCGGTCGCCGTCCACCAGGCGGTGCCGGGCGCCCTCGATGGCACCGAGGCCGACGCGCCCACCGTGGCCCGGCTGGCCGGCCGCTTCGCTGCCGATGAAGTGCAGCTCGCCTACAGCATGTGCCTCCACGGCCGGGCCGAACTCGGCCTGGCGCCCGACGAATACAGTGGCCTGGTGATGGTGCTGCTGCGCATGCTGGCGTTCCGCCCGGACGGCGCTTCGGCATCGGCGGGCAGCGCGCCATCAACGGGCCAAACGGCGAGCCGGACGGCCCAGTCCGGTGGCATGGACGCGCAACGCCAGGCGACCGCCGCCGCCGGAACAGGTTCGGCCGCGCTGATGGCCAGCCGGCCCGCCAGCCTGTCGCGTCCGGTGGCGCCAGCCGTTTCCGCGCCCGCTGCCCGTGCCCCCGAGGTGCCTCCAGCACCGGTCCGGCAACCCGTGGCGGCCAGCAACCCGCGGCCCGAGGCACCGCCCGCCGATGACGAGCCGCCGCCCTGGGTCGATGCGCCTTGGGACGACGAGCCCTTCACCGAAGCGCGCGTGGCATCCGCATCTGCCGGGGCGGGGCGATCGGCGCCCTCCAGCCGTTTGGAGCCGCCGCCGGATTTCGACGAGGAACCGCCGGCCGCCGCGGTGGCCGCACGGTCTGCCGCGGCGCCGCCCGCCACACCCGCGGCGCCCGCGCTGCAAACCACGCCTTTGGGCGACCGCTGGCTGCAGGTCGTGCAGGCGATGCAGGCCGCGGGGAGCATCTCGGCGCTGGTGCGCGAGTTGGCGATGCAGGCGCAGTGCGTCGCCATCGACGAAGGCAGCGCCGCCGACCAACCCATGGTCTGGCGTTTGCGCGTCGAGCGGGAAACGCTGCGAGCCTCCGGCCCGGTCGAGAAACTCCAGGTGGCGCTCGCCCAGGCGCTGGGCCGGCCGGCCCGGCTGCAGGTGGAACCCGGCGTCGCGCTCGACAACCCCGCCCTGCGCGCTCAGGCCGAGAAAGAGCGCCGCCAGCAGGAGGCCGAAGCCCTGATCCTTGACGACCCCCTGGTGCGTAGGCTGATGTCGCAGTTCCCGTCGGCCCGCATCGTGCCGGGGTCCATCCGCCCCGTCGGCTGAAGCGCCCCAGCCCCGGCCCGCCGGACACGCATCGATTCGACAAACCCCAACCCTTCCCGGAGCAACACCATGAT
>CBJNAE010000079.1:0-13785 GCA_966433995.1 uncultured Ideonella sp.
GCGAAGCGCCGCCCGAGGGTGTCCAGGCTCAAGCCGTGCACCGACAGCGGCACCAGCGCTTCGCCCTCCAGCCGCAGCAGGGCGGCCGCATCGCAGGGGAAGAGCTGGCGCAGCGTGGCCAGCAGGCGCTGGTAGCGCAGGTCGGCGGGGAGGTCGAGGGCCAGGTCGGCCACCAGGGGCGACAAGGCGTCCAACATGTCTGTGGCGCGAGTCAAATCGACTCTCCTTGAATCAATAAAGAGTCATTTTGACGCTATCTAATGACTTCGTTGCCGATGCAGGTATTTGATTTAAAAGGTTTTTACTTCTGGCACGCGATCTGCAATGACTTGAGCGTCATCACCAGAAAGGATCCTCGACATGCTGACCGAAGCCCAACGCGACATCATCAAGGCGACTGTGCCCTTGCTGGAGACCGGCGGCGAGGCGCTCACCACGCATTTCTACAAGACCATGCTCGCCGAGCACGCCGAAGTGCGGCCGCTGTTCAACCCGGCCCACCAGGCCAGCGGTTCCCAGCCGCGCGCGCTGGCCAACGGCGTGCTCATGTACGCCCGCCACATCGACCGGCTGGAGGCGCTCGGCCCGCTGGCGACGCAGATCGTCAACAAGCACGTCGCGCTGCAGATCCAGCCCGAGCACTACCCCATCGTCGGCGCCTGCCTGCTGCGGGCGATCCGCGAAGTGCTGGGCGCGCGGGTCGCGACCGACGCGGTCATCGACGCCTGGGCCGCGGCTTACGGGCAGCTCGCCGGCATCCTCATCGACGCCGAGCGCCAGGCCTACGACGCCCTGGCCGCCGCGCCGGGCGGCTGGCGCGGCGGCCGCATGTTCCGGGTCGACCGCAAGGTGGTCGAAAGCGAGGAGATCACTTCCTTCCACCTGCTGCCGGTGGACGGCGGCCCGGTGCTGGACTTCCAACCCGGCCAGTACATCGGCCTGCGCCTGCGGGTGGGTGGCGAAGAGGTTCGCCGCAACTACTCGCTGTCGGCGGCGCCGAACGGGCGCGGCTACCGCATCAGCGTCAAGCGCGAGGCGGGCGGCGCGGTGTCGAACCACCTCCACGACCACGTCGCCGAGGGCCACACGCTGGAGCTGTTCCCGCCGGCCGGCGCTTTCGCGCTGCGTGACGGCGACAGTCCCCTGGTGCTGATCAGCGGCGGCGTGGGCATCACGCCGACGCTGGCGATGGCCGAGGCCGCGCTCGGTGGCGACACCGGCCGCCGCGTCGTTTTCATCCACTACGCGCGCAATGCGCGGGTGCACGCTTTCGGCGACTTGCTCGAAGGCTGGGCCCGGCGCTTCCCCGGCCGCTTCAAGGCCCACGTCGTCTATGAAGAAGCGCCGCCCGTGGCCGCGCGCCAGCCCGACGGGACGGGCCGGCCCAACCTGGCCCAGCTGCGGCAGTGGCTGCCCGCGGGGCTGGACTTCGACGCCTATTTCCTCGGCCCCAAGCCCTTCATGGCCACCGTCAGGCGCTGCCTGCGCGAGCTGGGCTTGCCCGACGAAAGGAGCCGGTACGAATTCTTCGGCCCTGCCGAGGCGCTGGACGCCTGACGGCACTCCATGGGCGGCACCCGGCCGCACCGTCCGGGGTTGCGCGATCGGCCGGTGCCGCCCTTCAAAGCGCGCTGCGCAGGCCGCCCAGCCTGAAAAAGGCCTTGAGCTGGCGCACGTCTTCCTTGCGGGCCCGGGGCAGGTTGCCGAAGGCTTCTTCGAGCCGGCAGCGGGTTTCCGGCGGCAGCCGGCGGGGTTCTCCGCTTTTGATCACGACCGACAGAGGACTGACGACCGTCGCGTACAGCCTCGCCCTGCCGCCGAGGCGGCGCGCGGTCGCGCGCATGAATTCGTCCTTCGAAAACGCCGCACGCAGCGATTGGGCGTAGTCCTCGATCAGCGCGTGCTCTTCTCCCGCCGCGGCGCGCGCGACGAAATAGTCGACCGACTCCGTGGTCCTGAGCCGCCCGAAGTCGTTCAGGTAGACCGCGCCGCCCGGGCGTAGCACGCGCGCGATTTCGGCGAAGGTGCGGTCCAGGGCCTGCAGGTCGGGCAGGTGGTGCAGGGCCATCGAGGAAACCACCGCGTCGAAGCTGCCGTCCGGGAAGTCCTGCAGCGCGGTCATGTCGGCGCGGCGCAGAACCACATTGGAGAGTCCGCGCCGCTCGATCGTCGCCCCGGCTCTGGCCAGCATGGGCCCGGACAGGTCAACCCCGGTGAAGTCCGCGCGCGGGTTGAATTCGGCCGCCAGGGCCAGCAGATTGCCGGGGCCGCACCCGAGGTCCAGCACCGAATCGCCGGGCTTGATCAGCTCGCACATGTGCGCCAGATGGTAGAGATAGGCGCCCCCCAGCGCGCCGGCGGCCCGGCCGCCGTTCTCGTAAGCCCGCACGCAGGCCTCGTCTTCCATCACGAGATCGGTTTCCGGCGTGCGGTCGAAAGGCGCACGCCCGGAAGATTCGCGCAGGATGGTCTTGATCAGGTCGAGGTCGATCAGCATCTGTTCCGGTCCCTTTTCAACGCCTCAGCACTTTCTCCACCGGATGCCCGCGCAGCCGGTGCGCCTGCGGCATTCCCGAGCCCAGCAAAGGCCGCAGATAGGCGCGGAAGGCGTCGGTCACGTCGTTGCCGGCGGCGGCGATGAAATTGTCTTCCATCGTGCGGGTCTTGCCGGCCACGTCGGCCAGCGGCAGCAACCGGTAGTCGGCCGCATAGTCGCCGATGCGCTGGACCGCTACCGAGCCGTCGCGGTCGCCGAGCAGGGCGAACTGCACCGCCTTCTCGCCGGCTTCGCGCGCCTCGCGCTGGTCGACGTCGGACACGCAGCCGAGGAAAGAGCGCTGCAGGTAGCCCAGGGTGTCGCCACGCACGCGCTTGATGCCGAGCCTGGACTTGACCTCTTCGCACAGCAGGTCGGCCAGCGCGCCGGTGCCGGACAGCTGCAGGTTGCCGTGGGCGTCGCGCTCGATCTTCTTGGCCAGCTGCGCGGCGATGGGCTGGCCGGATGCGTCGTGGATGCCTTCCGACACCGCCACCACACAGCGGCCCAGGCGGTCGTGGGTGGCCTTCACGTCGGCCAGGAAGCGGTCGATCGAGAAATCGCGCTCCGGCAGGTAGAGGAGGTGAGGCCCGTCGTCCGGGAACTGGCGGCCCAGCGCGGCGGCGGCCGTCAGGAAGCCGGCGTGCCGGCCCATCACCACGCCCACATAGACGCCGGGCAGCGAGGCGTTGTCGAGGTCGGCGCCTGCGAAAGCCTGGGCGACGAAGCGGGCGGCCGACGGGAAGCCGGGCGTGTGGTCGCTGCCCACCAGGTCGTTGTCGATGGTCTTGGGGACGTGCACCGAGCGCAGCGGGTAGCCGGCCTTGGCCGCCTCCTCGCTGACGATGCGCACCGTGTCGGAGGAGTCGTTGCCCCCGATGTAGAAGAAATGCCCGATGCCGTGGGCCTGGAGCACTTTGAAGATCTCGCGGCAATAGGCCAGGTCGGGTTTGTCGCGCGTGGACCCGAGCGCCGAGGACGGCGTGGCGGCGACTCGCTCCAGGTGCTGGGCGGTTTCCCGCCCGAGGTCGGTGAATTCTTCGTCGACGATGCCGCGCACGCCGTGCATCGCGCCGTAGACGGCCTGCACGCCTGGGTGCCGTCGCGCCTCCAGGGCCACGCCGGCGAGCGACTGGTTGATGACGGCGGTGGGGCCGCCGCCCTGGGCGACGAGGATCTTGCTGGCGGGGGGCGTGGACATGGCGGTCTCCTGGGCATCGCGGGTATGGGGCGCGGGCCAGTCTACGCCGCCGCGGGGCGTGGCCCCTCGTCCAAGCGCCGGGCAAAGCTCAATAGAATCCGCCCCCTCGGAGAAGTTTGCACCCATGTTCAAGAACGCCCTGATCTACCGCATCGCCGAATGGGACAGCCAGGCGCTGTCCACCCTGGAAGAACGCCTGGCCGCCGGCCGTTTCGCCGAATGCGGCGCGACCCAGCCCGAATCGGTCGGCTGGGTGCAGCCCCGCGGCGAGAAGCACAGCACTTTCGCCGAGAGCGTGGGCGGGCAGCTGATCCTGCGGCTTTGCGTGGAGCGCAAGGCGGTGCCGGGTTCGGTGGTCAAGGCCCAGCTGGAAGCGCGGCTCGACAAAATCGAGCAGGAAACCGGCCGCCGCCCGAAGGGCAAGGCCGCCAAGGAAATCAAGGAAGAGATCGTGCAGGACCTGCTGCCGCGCGCCTTTCCCAAGCGGTCCAGCAACCTGGTGTGGATCGACCAGAAGGCGGGCCTGGTGGTCGTCAACGCCGGGAGCGTCAAAGGGGCCGACCGCATCGTCACGACGCTGGTCGAGGCGCTGGGCGGCGGCATCGTGCTGCGCCCCGTCAACACCCAGTTGGCGCCGGCCACCGCGATGGCCGAATGGCTGCGTACCAAAGAAGCGCCCTCGGGCTTCACCGTCGACCGCGAATGCGAGCTGAAGCAGCCCGACAGCGAGAAGTCCACCGTGCGCTACGCGCGCCACACGCTCGACATCGACGAAGTCGGCGAGCACATCGCCCAGGGCAAGCTGCCCACCCAACTGGCGCTGACCTGGAACAGCCGCGTCTCCTTCGTGCTGACAGAAGGCCTGGCCATCAAGAAAATCAAGCTGCTGGACGTGGTGCTGGAAGAAGGCAAGTCGGCCTCGCCCGGGGGCGGCACCGACGACGGTGGGTTCGAGGCCGACGTGGCCATCAGCACCGGCGAGTTGCGCTTGATGCTGCCCGACCTGATCGAGGCGCTCGGCGGCGAGGCCGAGTCGATCGGCGAGGCTGCTGCGGCCCAGGCGGCGCGCCCGCAAGCCTTGGCGGCTTGAACGACCGGACAGGTCCGCCCGCCGACCCGACTGCCGGCCGCGGAGGCGAGCGCCCGCCGCGGCCTTCTTTTTTCTAAGCGCAGGAGCACCCCCGCCGGGACGGCGTCGGTTTCTCCCATCAGCTCAGCGCCTAATTTGTAATCAATTGTTCTTGGCTTGGGCTCCCACCCAGGCCCGGCACCTTTTTTTTCTGCCGGGTTTCCCAGTATCCGCGCGGTTCGGCAAGGTTTTCCCCGGCCGGCGCCACGGTGCGTCATCACTTTTCGATTGATGGCAAATCATCATGGCGCGTGATTGTGCCGATTCGCCCCCGAAAACTACATTCATTTGCAGGCATCAACCCGGCCGTGATTTTTGAATTATTCCAAGCCGGAGTGGATGAAAAACAATGAATGTCATTCGTGGGGGTATTCATGAGTGAAAGCACCATTATCGGATTCAACGATCCTAAAAAATGGAGAAGCCTTTCTTGCGACACCGGCGATGAACCGTCGATACCTAAAAAAATACCCGGCGCGAACCATGAATTCAAGTTTCGAATAGCCAGCTCCGACAACCGCAGGACCGCCGCCACGGTATTAGTCAGGAAAATGTATTCCTGGCGTGGATACGAGCCCCAGGGGCCGGCGCCGAAAAGGCCCGACGAACTGGTGCTCATCGCCGAGAACCGCGGCGAACCCGTGGCCACCATGACGGTTTGCGTCGACGGCCCTGCCGGTTTGCCCGCTGACGAGAACTTCCGCGACCAGACCGACCGCCTGCGGGCCGCCGGCCGCCGGCTTTGGGAGCCGTCCCGCGTGGCGGTCGTCAGCCGAATGCCGAAAAGGGTTTTCGCGGGTTTGATGCATATCGGCCTGATGTATGCCGGCATATTGCGAGAATGCACCGACGCGGTGATCGAGGTCAATCCCCGCCATGTGCGCTTTTATACCGAGATGCTCGGGTTTAAGGCGCTGGGTGTGCAAAGGCTGTGTACCCGGGTGGGAGCGCCAGGGGTGCTGCTTCGACTGGAAATGTCCCATGCCATCGAGAAAATAAAAGAATATGAGAGGAGGCAGGGGGAGAGCCCGTCGCCATCGGAAAGAACTTTCTATTCCTATTGTTTTTTGAAAAAAGAGATCACGGGAATATTGAATCGCCTTTCCCATGAATGCCTTTAACCCTGCCGAAGTGGGGTTGGGCGCGCCGGCAATGGATGCGGACACGGTCGGCAAGCTGCTCGACGCCGCCCGCTGGGCGCCGAGCGGGGACAATACGCAGCCTTGGCGTTTCGAGGTCCTCAGCCCGTGGCATTGGCGGGTCCACAGCAGCGGCCGACGCGCGGATTGCGTCTACGACCTGGACGGGCACTCCACCCAGATCGCGATGGGCGCGCTGCTGGAGACCTTGCACATCGCCGCTAGCGAACACGGCCTGGAACTGTCATGGAAGCGCTTGCAAAACTCGCCCGAAACGGCACCGACCTTCGAAATCCGCAGCATGCAAAGCCTGGGGCGGTGCACCGACCCGCTGCTGCCCTACATCCGCCGGCGCCGCGTACAACGCCGCGCGATGCGTGCCCGGCCGCTGGCGCCGTCGGAGAAGCACCGCCTCGAACTGGCCCTGGGTCGGGGCTACGGGGTGATCTGGCTGGAAGGTTTGTCCGCCAAGGCGCGCATGGCCGGGCTGCTGTCGCGGTGCGCCGGCCTGCGCCTAAGCCTGCCCGAGGCTTACCCGGCGCACCGCGACGCCATCCAGTGGCGCGCCCGTTTCAGCGAAGACCGCATCCCCGACCAGGCCCTCGGCCTGGACCCGCTGACGCTGCGGCTCATGCGCTGTGTGATGCGCAGCTGGCGCCGCGTCGACTTCTGCAACCGCTACCTCGCCGCTTCCTGGTTGCCCCGCCTGGAGATGGACCTGCTGCCGGCCCTGGCCTGCGGTGCCCATTTCCTGGTGCTGGCGGACGATGCGCCGCGGGCGGTCGACGACTACGTCGACGCGGGACGGGCGATGCAGCGCTTCTGGTTGACCGCGACGCAACTGGGCCTGCAGCTGCAACCCAGCATGACGCCGCTGGTCTTCGCGCGGTACGCGCGGGAAGGCGTGCGATTTTCCAGCAGGCCCGGCATGGACGGGCGCGCGCGGGCGCTGGGCGACCGGCTGGCCGCGCTGTTCGGCGGCGAAGCGCCGTCCAGGGGCGTTTTCATGGGCCGCATCGGCGAAGGCCCCGAGGCGGCGGCGCGGTCGCTGCGGCGCCCGCTGGACGAACTCATGGTGCGGCGCCGGGAATGACCCGGGCCCGGCGGCCCGCGGGCCGGGAGGGCTCGCCATGATGCAGACCCTGCTCCTGGCACTGCGCAACCTGCGGCGCAACCGGCGCCGCTCGCTGGCCACTTTGCTGGCGCTGGCGATCGGCGCCAGCGCCACGCTGCTGTTCGGCGGCTTCAGCGCCAGCATCAACTACCTGATGCAGACACACCATGTGCAGGTCGGCGGCCATTTGCAGATCCAGCACCGCGACTTCCACCTCTACGGCAGCGGCAACCCCACCGCCTACGGCATCGCCGGCTACCGCGACATCCTGGCCGAGATCCGGCGCGACGAGGTGCTGGGCGGCATGGTTCTCGTGGCCACGCCCACGCTGCAGTTCGGCGGCATCGCGGGCAACTACGCCGCGGGGGTCTCGCGCACGGTGATGGGCAGCGGCTTCGTCGCGGAAGACGTCAACCGCATGCGTCTGTGGAACGACTTCGGCCTGAAGGACACCCTGTCCCAGCGCTTCGCCCTGGAAGGCACGCCTGAAGACTCCGCCATCGTCGGCATCGGCGTGGCGCGGGTGCTGCAGCTTTGCGAGACCCTCGGCGTTTCCGACCGCTGCCCGCGGCCGGGGCAGCAGGCGCCGGCGGGGCAGCCGTCGCCGAAGCCTCCGGCGCCCGCCGGTGACGACGGCCAACTGCCCGACGACCTGGCCCAGCTCAGCGCGCAGGAGGCGCCGGCCGCCCCCGCCGCCGGAGCCGGCCCCGACGCCGGCCGGCGCATCGAGCTGCTCATCGGCAACGCGCGCGGCGCGCCGAACGTCACCTCGGTGAAGGTCATCCGTTTCGAAGAGCAGGGCTTCAAGGAACTGGACGAGATCTACATGATGCTGCACCTGGCCCAGATCCAGCGTCTCATCTACGGCCAGTCCGAGCCGAAGGTGACGTCCATCATGCTGCAGCTGCGCCATTCCAGCCAGGTGCCGGAGGCCTTGGCCCGGCTGCGGCCGATCCTGGAGCGGCATTCCGCCCGGCAGCCGCTGGCGGTGCTCGACTTCAAACAGCTCAACCCGTTCTACGTGCAGACGATCGGCATGTTCGACACGATCTTCGGCTTCATCTTCGTGCTGATCGGCGCCATCGTGCTGTTCACCGTGGGCAACACGATGAACACCGCGGTGGTCGAGCGCACCGTCGAGATCGGCACCCTGCGCGCGATGGGCCTGCGGCGCGCCGGCGTGCGCGCGCTCTTCGTCACCGAGGGCGCCTTGCTCGGCGTGCTGGGCGCGCTGCTGGGCGCGGCGCTCGGCCTGGCGCTGTCGGCCGTCGTCAACCGGTTGGAGCTGACCTGGCTGCCGCCGGGCCATGTCGACCGGGTGCCGTTGATCATCACCGTCTGGGGCGAGACCGGCATGATCGCCGGCACCACCGCCGGCCTGATCGCCATCGCCGTCATGTCGGCCTGGTTGCCGGCCTACCGGGCGGCGCAGCTCAACGTGGTCGAGGCGCTGCGGCATGCCTGAGCGCCGGGGCGGGGGCGCGGTTGGCCGGGGGCCGCGATGCTGACCCTCGACCCCCGCTCCATCATCCTGATGGCGAACTTCATCTCGGTGTTCTGCCTGGTGGTGCTGCTGATCATGTGCCGCAGCTTCCCGAAGTCCATCGGCGGCCTCAAGGAATGGGCCTGGGCCTGCGCGCTGGCCATCCTGGCCTCGGCGCTGCTCTTCGCGCGCGGCCACATCCCGGCGATGCTGTCGGTGGTGCTGGGCAACGTTGTCATCGCGGCCATCTTCTACCTGATGTACGCCAGCATCCGCCGCTTTTCGGGGCGCCGGGTGGGCTACCGCGGCGCCGCCTTCATGCTGGCGCTGGTGGCGGCGCTTTGGACCTGGACGCTGCACGCCGAATACCCGTACTACGGCATTTTCGTCAGCGGCGCGACCAATACGCTGCTGGTGGGCATGTGCGCGCTCGCGATGCGCCAGGTGCGACTGCGCAGCGCGGCGCGCACCTTCAGCCTGTGGACTTTCGCCATCGCCACCTGCTTGATCGCCGCGCGGCTGCTCACCGCGCTGTTCACCACCGACGTGCCGCCCCACCTGTTCGACACTTCGCCGATGCACAAGGTCTACCTCACGACCTACCCGTTGACCTTCCTGGCCACCACCTTCGGCTTCATGCTGATGGCCAGCGACAAGCTGCGCGGCGTGCTGCAGGACATGAACCGCACCCTGGAAGACGCGGTGGCCGAGCGCACCGCCGACCTGCAGCAGGAGATCCACCGCACCCGCGAGCTGGAACGCGAGGTCGCCCACATCGCCGAGAGCGAGCGCCGCCGCATCGGCCGGGAGCTGCACGACGACCTCGGCCAGCAGCTCACCGGCATCAGCCTGTCGGCCCAGGCGGTGGCCGCCGCCGTGGGCCCGCAGTCGCCGGACCTGGCGCGGCTGTCGCGCGCGCTGGAGAGCGCCTCGGTCGAAGCCATCGCCAAGGTGCGCCGCATCGCCCACGGCCTGATGCCGGTGGGGCCGGGGGCCGACGGCCTGCGCGAGGCGCTGACGCGGCTGGCCTCCAGCCTGTCCACGCTGTCCTGCGTGGCCTGCTCGTTCGATTACGACGACCCGGTCGACGTCGAGGACGAGAACGTGGCTGCCAACCTGTTCCGCATCGCCCAGGAAGCGCTGAACAACGCGGTGCGGCACTCGCGCGCCACCCACGTGCTGCTGCGGCTGGACGAGGTGGACGGCAAGGTGTCGCTGAGCATCGCCGACAACGGCGTCGGCATCGACGGCGGCCTGGCCGCCAACCCCTCCGGCGACGGCCGCGGCGTGGGCGTGCGCCTGATGGCCTTCCGCGCCTCGCTCATCAACTACCGCTTCGCGGTGGAGACCGAGCCGGGCCGTGGCACCACCGTCCGGGTGACGCAATGCTGAACGGCCCGCCGCCGGCACCGATGCGCATCCTGCTGGTCGACGACCACCCGATCGTGCGCCTCGGCCTGGTCGCGCTGTTGGCCCAACTGGGCCAGCCGATCGAGGTGCACGAGGCCGACGACGCCGCGGGCGCGCTCGCGCTGGCCCTGTGCCACCAACCCCGGGTGGCGCTGCTGGACTTGTCGCTGTCCGGCGAGCTCAGCCTGCAACTGATCGCCAGGCTGCGCGAGGCCGCGCCCGGCATGGCGGTGCTCGTCGTCTCGATGCACGACGAACGCGTCTACGCCGACCGCGTGCTGCGCGCCGGCGCGCTGGGCTACGTGATGAAGCAGACCGCGTCCCAATCCATCATCCAGGCCATCCACACCGTCTGCGCGGGCAAGGTGTGGCTGTCCGGGGAGATGCGCGACACCATGATCGACCGCATGGCCCGCCGGGCCGGCCCCGAGGGGCAGGACAAGATGGCCCTGCTGTCCGACCGCGAGCTGCAGGTCTTCCGGCTGCTCGGCCAGGGCCTGAAGAAGGCCGACATCGCGCTGCGGCTGAACCTGTCGCCCAACACCATCGAGACCTACCGCATGCACATCAAGCAGAAGCTCTCGATCGCGTCGGGCGCCGAGCTTTACAGGGTCGCCTTCCTCTACATGCAGGACGAGAAGTCGCCGCCGGCGTGAGGAAGGGGCAGCCGGACAACGCGCCGTCGAGGCGCCGGTTCCTCGCCCGCCACGCCTGGGGGCGGCGTCGGTTCGCCGAAGATCGGGCACGTGCGGGTAATGCCCCCCACGGGCTCGAACGGTTGGGGGGGGCGATACGCCGGGCCCTTCCACAAGAGCGGGCCCGACCTGAACTCAAGGCCACACTCAAAGGCGGCGGATGGTTGCGCTGGTGCGGCGTGGCCGCTCCACCCGCATCCCCGCTTTTCGGGTGATGCGTGCCTGCCGGCTCGTGCGATTGGCAGGCCGGCCCTCCCGGAACTAAATTAACCCGCATCCGAAGGAAGCGCCCGTGGACCGGCCGCGCTCCAGGATGCGGCCCCAGGGTCCGGCCGGCGCGCCGGCCTCGAAGGCGGATTCGCCTGCAGGCCAGGACTGGCTGGCAGGCGCGTCGCCGCCGAGACGATGGCCGCTTTCTCGTACATGACCAAGGAGGATTCCAATGATGAAAAGACCAGGCTTCAGCCTGCTGTGTGGTTCGTTGCTGTTAGGCGCGGCTCTTTTGTCCGCCTGCGGAGGAGGTGCCGGCGACACGCCCGGCTTGGCAGAAGGCGCGGCCGCGTCGGGCGACGGGCTGGTGCGCGCCCAGGCCGCCAACACAGTGTGGAAGCAATGCGCTTCCGACGGGGGCTTTTGCAGTTTCAACGGTGTCCAGACCGTGCGCTACGGCTTCAATGGCCGCTACGTCTACAAGAAACTCTCCGGCGGCATCGCCTGCACCTCTTCGGCTTTCGGGCGCGACCCCGTCCCGGGCGCCGTTGAAATCTGCGAGCTGGCGACCGATCCGGCATCGCCGCCGGACGCGGCCACGTGGGTGCAGTGCGCCACCGAAGAAGGGCATTGCGCTTTCCAGGGTACCCAGACGGTCCGTTACGGCGCCGACGGCCGTTATGCCGTCAAGGTGGCCACGGGTGGCATCGCCTGCAACAACGATGTGTTCGGTGATCCGTACCCCGGGGCCGACAAGGTCTGCGAAGTGTCTTCTTCCGGCCAGCCGCCGGCGCCCACCGCGAAGACCCCTTTCGGCCAGAACGCGGCGGACTACGTCCTGACCTTCTCGGAGGAGTTCGACGGAAGCACCTACGACAAGAGCAAGTGGCTGGACCGTTTCACTTGGTACACCACCGAGCCCCATCCCGACCAGACGCCCAACTGGGCGGTCAGCAACGGCACGCTGAAGATGTTCCCGGTCCAGGGCACCCAACTGGCCCGCGACTACCGGCACTTCACCACCGACACCAAGTTCGAACAGACCTACGGGTATTTCGAAATGGAAGCCAAGCTGCCGCACGGCAACGGCGTCTGGCCGGCCCTCTGGCTGTACAACCACAAGTCGCCCAACGCCGCAGTGCGCCCCGAGATCGACATCATGGAGGCCTACCCGGGCGGCGGCACGGACTTCGGCTGGGGGAACACCGACCGGCGGCCCACGTCCTTCGGGACGACCGTGCACCGTGGCGACGGCGACACCGTGGGCATGCTGAAACACGACACCGGGATCGACCTGTCGGCGGGGTTCCACAAGTACGCGGTCAAGTGGCAGCCCAACCGCATCACGTTCTATCTGGACGGCCAGGAGATCTTCGCGGTCAACGAGTCTATGAACCAGCCGATGTTCCTGCTGCTGAGCCTGCAAATGTGCGGTGTGAACCAGAGCGGCTGGTGCCCCATCGCGAATCCCGACCTGGTCGTGTATGGGCAGGCCAACTCGTTCGAGGTCAATTACGTGCGCGCCTGGCAGTTCAAGCAGTGAGCCGCTGATGGGGTTCAAGCCTCGCGGTCCCGGTGACCGTGGCTTGAATCCACAGCCATCGACGGGTGCAGCCTGGTTCAGGTGGGCACCCGTCTTCACATCGGGGCCTGTGCGCATACGAAGTCGGCCCCCGGCATCGCCCGCGCCGACGAAACCTTCGGAGCGATCCGCTGCCACGGGCTTCAAAAGTCAAAGGAGAACCGCATGAGAAAAGCCGATCGGAGAGGAATCCTGTCCCAAGGCCTACTGGCGGGCCTGTCCTGCACGCCGCTCGCCGGCCTGGTCGCTTGTGGAGGCGCAGGCGACGACGAAGCCGGCCCTGCCAGCGCGGGGGGAGCCCCGCCCGTCTCCGTCCAGGCGTTGGTCCCCGGTCCCGGTTATGTCAACGTGAGGGCCGCGCCGTTCTACGCCAAGGGGGACGGCGTCGCCGACGACACGGCCGCTCTGCAGGCCGCAGTGAACGCCTCGACCCAGGTCCACGTGCCGGCGGGCTTTTACAGCATCACCTCGCTGCGGCTGAGGGCTGGGCTCAGTCTCTTGGGGGACGACGACGGCAAATCGGTGCTGGCCCAGCGGTGCAACGCGTCAATGTTGAGGGCCGAATCGCCGGGCGCGGCTCAGACCCTGGACAACATCTCGATCCAAGGGCTGACCCTGCTCGGCCAAGCTCAGGCTCAAGGTTTCACGGAGCACACGCACCTGCTCGATGCGCGCGGTGTCAGGAACCTCAAGGTGCAGCTGTGCACCTTGCGCGGCTTCCGCGGCGACGGGATCTACCTGGGCGGCGTGGGGGCGGACGGCAGCGAGCGCCACAACGCGAATGTGCTGATCCTGGAGAACGAGTTCGACGGCGTGAATTCACAGAATCGCAACGCCATCTCCGTCATCGATGGCAACGGCGTCGTGATCCAGCGCAACCACTTCCACGACTGCACCCGGTCCGACATGCCGGGCGCGGTGGACATCGAGCCCAACCCGCTGGCTTTCCATGCCGTCAGGAACATCATCGTCAGCAGCAACCGGCTGAGGAACATCGGCGGAAACGTCGGCGCGATCGCCATCGTGCTGGCCGGCAACTCCTACAAGGTCCCGCCGACGAACTTCCTGGTGACCGACAACCACATCGACGGTTGCGCCGCCTTCGCGCTGGCTTTCGTCAACGACCCGCCCGGCGGTGTCACCGAAAGCACGCGCAGCCATGACGTCAATTTCAGCGGCAATGCCGTGGTCAACGCCCGGCGTGGCTTCGGCGTGACCGGGGCAGTGGGCTCGGTGATCGAGGGGAACCGATTCTCCGATCGCGAAGGCTCGATGGTGGGTTATGT
>CBJNAE010000080.1:0-13736 GCA_966433995.1 uncultured Ideonella sp.
TTCACGTCCGGCGAATCGGCGGCCACCTTCAGCATCGGCTCCATGTAGCCGAAGGTGGTGCCGAAGACCAGCTTGTTGCCCTGGCCGACCAAGTCGCGGAAGACGCGCTCGGCGTCGGCGGCCTCGGGCACTTTCTCGACGAAAGTGGTGGCCACCTTGCCGCCGAACTCCTTCTCGACCGCCTTGCGGGCGTTGTCGTGGGCGAACGTCCAGCCGCCGTCGCCCACCGGGCCGATGTAGGCGAAGGCGATCTTCAGCGGCGCCGGCAGGGACGCCGCCGCCTGGCTGGCCGACGCGGCGGCGGGCGCCGCCGGCTCGTCCTTCTTGCCGCAGCCGGAAAGCAAGCCGGCCGACGCCGCGCACAGGGCGCCCCAGCCTGCGAGTTTCAACAACGAACGCTTTTGGGAATCTGCCGCCATGCTTGTCATCTCCTGTGTGGGTTGAGTGAACGAGAGGAAGGGAAAGGCCCGGCGGCGGTTCAGCGCGCTGGGTTAAAGGACTTGCCCAGCGAAGCGGGCATGTTCAGGCGCACCCAGCCGGCATCGCGCGAGATCAGCGCGAGCACCGCGATGGTGGACAGGTAGGGCAGCATGCCGAGCCACTGGCTGGGCAGTTCGACGCCCTCGCCCTGCAGGTGGAACTGCAGCATCGTCACGCCGCCGAACAGGTAGGCGCCCAGCAGGACGCGGGCCGGTCGCCAGGTGGCGAAGGTGGTGAGTGCCAGCGCGATCCAGCCCTTGCCCGCGACCATGCCTTCCACCCACAGCGGCGTGTAGGCCACCGACAGGTAGGCGCCCGACAAGCCGCACAGCGCGCCGCCGGCCACCACCGCGGCCAGGCGGATGCGCCGCACCGGATAGCCCAGCGCATGCGCCGACTCGGGCGACTCGCCCACCGCGCGCAACACCAGGCCGGCGCGCGAGCGGTAGAGGAACCAGGCGATGGCGGCGGTCAAGGCGATCGCCAGGTAGACCATCGGATGCTGGCGGAAGAAGGCCGGTCCGGCGAACGGCAGGTCGGCCAGCCATGGCACCTCGAAATGCGGCCGCTCGGGCAGGCGCTCCTGGGTGTAAGCCTGGCCGAAGAAAGCCGACAGCCCACCGCCGAACAGGCTCAGCGCCAGGCCGGTGGCGTACTGGTTGGTGTTGAGCCCGATCGCCAGGACGCCGAAGGCGGCCGCCATCGACGCGCCGGCCGCGGCGCCGGCGGCGAAGGCGAGCCAGTCGCTGCCGGTGCCCACGCCCACGGCGAAACCCACCAGGGCGGCCACCAGCATCATCCCTTCGGCGCCGAGGTTGACCACGCCCGAGCGCTCGTTGACCAGCAACCCCAGGGCCGCGAACGCCAACACCGTGCCGGCGTTCAGCGTGGCGGCGACCAGCAGCGCGAACGCGTCCATCAGGCCGCCCTCCCCGGGCCGTGCGGCGCGCGCGCCCAACGCAGCCGTTGGTGCGCCAACGTGTCGAAGGCCAGCAGCGTGAACAGCAGCAGGCCCTGGAAGACGCCGGTCAGCGACTTGGGCAGCCCCAATCGCGACTGGGCGAGCTCGCCGCCGATGTAGAACATGCTCATCAGGATGGACGAGAACACGATGCCCGCCGGGTGCAACCGCCCGACGAAGGCGACGATGATGGCCGCGAAGCCGTAGCCCGCCGGCACGTGCGGGCTGAGCTGCCCGAGCGGCCCGGCGGCCTCCAGCGCGCCGGCCAGCCCGGCCAGGCCGCCGGACAGCAGCAGCGCCGTCCACAGCGCCTTGCGCGACGAAAAGCCGGCGTAACGGGCCGCGGCCGGCGCCAGCCCGCCCACCTGCAGGCGGAAGCCGGCCTGCAGCCGGAACAGGAAAAGCCAGGTCGCGCCCGCCAGCAGCAACGCCGCCGCCGTGCCCAGGTTGACGCGCCAGCCGCTGAACAGCCGCGGCAGGCGCGCCGGGTCGGCGAAGGTGGCGGTCTGCGGGAAGTTGTAGCCGGCCGGGTCTTTCCAGGGGCCGTAGACCAGGTAGCCCAGCAGCAGGTCGGCCACGTAGACCAGCATCAGGCTGACGAGGATCTCATTGGCGTTGAAGCGGTCGCGCAGCCAGGCCACGAGGGCGGCCCAGGCCATGCCGCCGAGCACGCCGGCCGCCAGCACCGCCGCCAGGATCCAGCGGCCGGTGGCGGCGTCGGCCTGCAGCGCCACGCCGCCGGCGGCCAACGCGCCGAGGATGAACTGGCCCTCGGCGCCGATGTTCCACACATTGGCCCGGAAGCAGACCGCCAGGCCGAGCGCGATGAGCAGCATCGGCGTGGCCTTGACCGCCAGCTCGGACAGCGCATAGCCGTTCTTCAAAGGCTCGACGAAGAACATCTGCAGGCCGCGGGCCGGATCCTTGCCGAGCAGCGCGAACAGCGCGGCGCCGATCAGCACGGTGCAGGCCAGCGCCGCCAGCGGCGAGGCGGCGGCCACCCATTTCGACGGCTCGGGCCGGGGTTCAAGCCTGAACATGGGCGGCCTCCGCGGTCCCGCCATCGGCACCGGCCTGCGCCGGCCCGCCGGGCCAAAGGCCGCTCATCCAGGGGCCGAGCAGCGCGGCGTCGGCCTCGGCCGCCGCGACGGCCGGCGACACCCGGCCCCGCGCGATGACGATCAGCCGGTCGCTGAGCCGCAGCAGCTCTTCCAGGTCTTCGCTGACCACCAGCACCGCGCAGCCGGCGTCGCGCAGGGCCAGCAGGCCGCCGTGGATCTGCGCGGCAGCGCCCACGTCGACGCCCCAGGTGGGCTGGGCGGCGATCAAGACCCGCGGCGCGGCGTCGATCTCCCGGCCCATGATGAACTTCTGCAGGTTGCCGCCGGACAGGCTCTGCGCCGCCGCCTGCGGCCCGCCCGCCTTCACCTGGAAGCGTTCGATCAGGCGCAGCGCCAGCGCCCGCATCGCCCGCGGCCGGACCCAGGTGCGCGCGCCGGCCGCCTCGGCGCGCGTCAGCAAGGTGTTCTGCGCCAGGGAAAGCGACGGCACCGCACCGCGGCCCAGGCGTTCTTCCGGGACGAAGTGCAGCCCGAGCGAGCGGCGCTCCGCGGCACCGAGGTGGCCGGCGGGGCGGCCGGCCAAGTGCACGGCGTCCCGCGGCGCGCGGCGGTCTTCGCCAGACAGCGCGGCCAACAGCTCCTGCTGGCCATTGCCCGACACCCCGGCCAAGCCGACGATTTCACCGGCGCGCAGGCTGAAGCACACCTCCCGCAGCGCCGTACCGAACGGGTGCGCGCTCGGCAGAGACAAGCCCCGCACACCCATCACCTCCGCACCGGGCGCGGACGACCGGCAGCTCAGCGGCGGCGGCTCGGCGCCGAGCATCAGGCGCGACAGGCTGGCCGGCGTCTCGCGCGACGGGTCCAGCACGCCGGTGACGCGGCCGGCGCGCAGCACGGTGCAGCGGTGGCACAGCGCGCGGATCTCGTCCAGCTTGTGGCTGATGTAAAGGATGCTGCATCCCTGCGCCGCCAGCCGGCGCAGCGTGGCGAAAAGCGACTGCGCCGCCTGCGGCGTCAGCACCGAGGTCGGCTCGTCGAGGATGAGCAGCCGCGGCTCCGACATCAGCGCGCGCACGATCTCAAGCCGCTGCCGCTCGCCGACCGACAGCAGGTGCACCGGCTTGAGCGGGTCGACCTCCAGGCCATGGGCATGGGCCACCCGCGCGGTGCGCGCCGCCGCCTCGGCCAGGCTGCCGCAGGAACGGCGGTCCAGGCCGAGCCAGACGTTCTCGGCGGCGGTGAGCGTGTCGAACAGGCTGAAATGCTGGAACACCATGCCGATGCCCATCGCCCGCGCGGCCTGGGGGCTGCGGATCACCACCGGCCGGCCCTCCCAGAAGATCCCGCCTTCGTCGGGCTGGACAGCGCCGAAAGCGATCTTCATCAGCGTGGACTTGCCGGCGCCGTTCTCGCCCAGCACGGCGTGGATCTCGCCGGGCGCCACGCGCAAGTCGACGCGGTCGCAGGCCTTGACGGCCGGGTACCGCTTGCTGACGCCGCGCAGCTCGAAGAGGACCGGCCCCGCCGGCGCCGCGCAGGCCTGGCCCAGTGACAAAGGATCTCCGCCGCGCTCACCGCCCATGCCGATGCACTTTCGAGAAGAAACCGTGGTGCCGGGTGCGCGACCCGGCGTCGACCTGGAGGCCCCGCCAAGCCACCGGGCGCCGCCATCCGGCAAGTGTAGGCGCGGCCCCGTGTCCCACGGATGCAGCGCCCTACCCCGCCGTTCCGATAGAAGCTTATTCAATCAATGTCCGAACCGCCTCCCCGGGGTTTGAGAAAATAAGCGGGAGTCCATCCCTCCGATCCCCGCAGCATGAGCGCATTCCAAACCGAAAAAGTCCTGACCGTCCACCACTGGACCGACCAGCTGTTCTCATTCACGACCACCCGCGACACCGGGTTCCGCTTCATCAACGGCCAGTTCACGATGATCGGCCTGCCTGTCGACGGCAAGCCCCTTCTGCGCGCCTACTCGATCGCCAGCGCCAACCACGAAGAAACGCTCGAATTCTTCAGCATCAAGGTGCCCGAAGGCCCGCTCACCTCGCGCCTGCAGCACCTTCAGCCCGGCGACGAGCTGATCGTCGGCCGCAAGCCCACCGGCACGCTGCTGCTGCAGAACCTGCTGCCCGGCAAGAACCTCTGGCTGCTGGCCACCGGCACCGGCCTGGCGCCCTTCCTGTCGCTGATCAAGGACCCCGAGGTCTACGACCGCTTCGAGAAAGTCATCCTCGTGCACGGCTGCCGCACCCAGGCCGAGCTGGCCTACCGCCAGCTCTTCGAGCACGAGCTGCACGAGCATGAATACCTGGGCGAGTTCGTCAAGAACCAGCTGCTCTACTACCCCACCGTCACCCGCGAGAAGTTCAAGAACGAAGGCCGCATCACCGAGCTGATGGCCTCCGGCAAGCTCTACGCCGACCTCGGCCTGCCGCCGATCTCCACGGAAAACGACCGCTTCATGATCTGCGGCAGCCCCGCCATGCTGAAAGACCTGAAGGAGCAGCTGGAGCAAGGCGGCTTCAACGAAGGCAACATGCAGCACCCGGGCGGGTTCGTGGTCGAGCGCGCCTTCGCGGAACGCTGAGCTTCGCGGCAACCGCACCCCGTCGAGCCGGCCCCTTTCGGGGCCGGCTTTTTTCATGGCCGGCATGCCGCCTGCCGGACCATCAGGGCCCTGCACGATCCCTCGGAACGGGTCCCCGTGAGCGCCGCGAGGCCATGCGGCCTCGTCGGACTCCAAAGAAGACCAGAATCCTTGGGCGAATGCCCGGATGAACCGAACCATCCGCCCCCCTCCCAAAACGACGCCCGCAGGAGACACCCGCCGTGAGCAATCCCATCCCCACCCGCATCGAACGCGACAGCATGGGCGAGATGGCCGTGCCCGCCGACGCCCTTTACGGCGCGCAGACCCAGCGCGCGGTGTTGAATTTCCCGGTCAGCGGGCAGCCGCTGCCGCGGGGCTTCATCCAAGCGCTGCTGCTGGTCAAGCGCGCCGCGGCGCGCGCCAATGTCGAGCTGGGCCAGTTGCCGCAGGACATCGGCCAGGCCATCGACAGCGCCGCCGAATCGCTGCTGGCCGGCGACTTCATGGCCCACTTCCCGCTCGATGTCTTCCAGACCGGCTCGGGCACCAGCAGCAACATGAACGCCAACGAGGTGCTGGCGGCGCTGGCCAACCGCGGCCGGCCGGACGGCGCCGCGCCCATCAGCGCCAACGACCACGTCAACTGCAGCCAAAGCAGCAACGACTCGGTGCCCAGCAGCATCCACATCGGCGCTGCGCTGGCGCTTCGTGGCGACCTGCTGCCGGCGTTGAGGCACCTCTCCCACGCGGCGAGGGAGAAGTCCAGGGCCGTCGGCCACCATGTGAAGACCGGCCGCACCCACCTGATGGACGCGATGCCCGTGCGCCTGGGCCAGGTGCTGGAAGGCTGGGCCGCGCAGGTCGAGGCGCAGGCGCGCCAGCTGGAGGCCCTGCTGCCGCGCGTCAGCGAACTGGCCCAGGGCGGCACCGCGGTGGGCACGGGCGTGAACGCGCCGTCGGATTTCGCGGCGGCCTTCTGCAGGCATTTGTCGGAGCTGACGGACCAGGAGTTCCGGCCGGCGCCCGACTACTTCGCCGCCATGGGCTCGCAAGACACCGCGCTGGCGCTGTCGGGCGCGCTCAAGGGCGTGGCCGCGACGCTGATGAAGATCTCCAACGACCTGCGCTGGATGAACTCCGGCCCGCTGGCCGGCCTGGCCGAGATCGAGCTGGAGGCCCTGCAGCCCGGCTCGTCGATCATGCCCGGCAAGGTCAACCCGGTGATCCCGGAAGCGGCCGCCATGGTGGCCGCCCAGGTGATCGGCAACGACGCGGCGGTCACGATCGCCGCGCAGTCCGGCAATTTCGAGCTGAACGTGATGCTGCCGCTCGTGGCCCGCAACCTGATGGAAAGCCTGACGCTGCTGGCCAACGCCTCGCGCCTGCTGGCCGACAAAGCCATCGCCACCTTCAAGGTCAACGAAACGCAACTGCAGGCGTCGCTGGCGCGCAACCCCATCCTCGTCACCGCCCTGAACCCGGTCATCGGCTACGCCAAGGCGGCCGAGATCGCCAAACGCGCCTACAAGGAAGGCCGCGCCATCGTCGACGTCGCGGCCGAGGACACCGGAATCCCGCGCGAGCGGCTGCTGCAGTTGCTCGACCCGGCGCACCTGACCGGCGAAGCCGGGCGCTGACGTGACCTCCCGGTGCCTTCAGCGCTTGGGCGGTCGGCTGGCCAACAACACACCGGCCGTGACGGTGAGCACGCCGCAAAAGGCGGTGAAGCTGGGCTGCTCGCCGAGCAGCGGGATGGCCATCAGCGTGGCCAATACCGGCGCCATCGCGCCGGCCGTGGCGCAGCGTAGCGGGCCGAGCAGACGGATCGACAGCGAATACCCCAGCGTCGAGAGCAGGCCCACGCCGATGCCTTGGGCCAGGATGAAGGGCAGCGTGTCGCGCCAGCCCAATGGGCCGCCGATTTGGCCGAGGTGGCTCTCCAGCACGCCGGCGCCCATCAGCGGCGCGAGCAGGAACAGCGACGGATAGGTCACCACCATCACACAGGCCAGCGGGTCCAGCCCGGATTTGCGCAAACCGTGGGTGTACAGGCCCCAGAGCAGGCTGGCCGACAGCAGCACCGCGGCGCCGCCGAGCACACCCCAATCCCAAGTGCCCAGGCCGGCTACCAGCAGCGCGACGCCAGTGACGATCACCGCCAGGCTGCGCTTGCGCGCCCCGTCCACCGGCTCGCGCCAGATCAGCCAGCCCAGCAGCGCGAACGACAGCGGCACGGTGCCGGCGATCAGCGCGCTGACGTGCGCAGCCGACGTCAACCGCCCGCCGGCGGCGGCGATCAGGAAAAACGGCAGCCCGGCGCCGCCGGCGATCATCGCCCAGTACTTCAAAGGCAACGCCCGCAGGGCCGGCCACCGCGAGCGCAGGAAAGGCAGCATGGCCGCCGCCGGCACGAGGAAACGGATGAGCGCCACGTCGCCCGGCGTCAGCACCGAGGCGCCGATGGCGCGGATCGACAGCGAGAAGCCGGCCCAGACGATCAAGGTGAGGCACAAGGCGGCCCAGCCTGCCACGGCGGCGGCGGAAGGTCGATCCGAAAAAGCGGTCGCCAGGCTCGAAGGACGGGCGGTGGTCGTGGAGATCTGCATGGATAGGCGGCGTCCGGGTTCAATTCACAGCCCAGATTTTCAAATTTCCCCGCCCAAAATTCTTCTAATTTGTTCCAACGAACTCACCAATAACCATCGGATTCTGCTAAAAATTATGGAATGGACCACAAAGATTTCCAAATCATCGCCGCGCTGCAGGCGGACGGCCGCATCAGCAATCAGGAACTCTCCGAGCAGGTGAACCTGTCGGCCTCCCCCTGCCTGCGGCGCTTGCGACTGCTGGAAGAAGCACACGTGATCCGCGGCTACACCGCCATCGTCGACGAGGAAAGCTACGGCCTTCCGGTGACGGCTTTCGTCGGGATCAAGCTCAAGGTGCACAGCGCAGAATCCGTGCACGCTTTCGAGCGCGCCGTCCAGGCCATCGACGCGGTGATGGACTGCTATGTGATGACCGGACAGGTGGACTACCTGCTGCGCGTGCTGGTCGAGAGCCTGAAGGACTACGAGCGCTTCGTGCGCAACGACCTCCACGCCATACCGGGCATCCAGTCCATCGACACCAGCTTCGCGTATGGGCGGGTGAAAAGGTCGAACGTCTATCCGGCGGTGAAGGGGCGGCCGGGCTGACCGGGTTCGCGAACCGGCATCCGCACCAGAGGGGAACGCCGTTTGCCGATTAAGAAGGTGAATCCGCCGTCATCCCACAAGCGATCGCGTCGCGCCGGAGGCCCTTGAAAGCCGCCTCCTGCGTGGCGCCCCGCCGATGACGCGGCAGCGGCGGCGCCAGCCGCCCGTCCTTTCAGGAGAGAAACCATGCCACGTGCAAATTTCTCTGTGTTTTTTGCAGCCGCCGCGCTTTGCGCCGCCGCCGCATCGTCATCGGCACAGGCACAACAAGCCGACGGAACGCAGGGGCCGCCCGCCGCGCTCGGCAGTGTCGAGCCGCACTTCCCCGCGGCGCGGCTGGCGTCTTTGGACACGGCCGGCATCCCGTCGCTGCCGGGCTTCGGTTCGCGCCAGGCGGACGAAGACCCCGTCCTTCTGTGCGATGGGGAAAACGTCGTCATCGATCTATTCCCGAGGCAGTGCCGCAGCCAGGGCAGCCCATCGCAACAGCCTTGAAAGAAACTGGAGATGGCCGGCCAGGTTTCCTCGACCGTGCTGCAGCCGAAGCCGGCCGCACGCCCTGACCGACCATGCGGCAAGAAAGTCTTTTCGACGCGGCAGAGCCTTGGCCGGCCCTGTCCGGCCTGCGCTATCGGCCGGACTTCCTGACGCCGGCCGAGGAACAGGCGTTGATCGCGCTGGTGCAATCGCTGCCCTTGCAGGCGGCGCGATACAAGCAATACACCGCGCGGCGGCGCATCGCGAGTTTCGGCGGGCGCTACGACTTCGACGACAACCGCCTGCTGCCAGCGCCGCCCCTGGACGCGCGGCTGCACGCGCTGCGCGACAAAGTGGCCGGCTGGCTGGGCTTGCCCGCCGAGGCGCTTAGGCATGCGCTGGTGGCGGAGTACGCGGCTGGCACGCCGCTGGGCTGGCACCGCGATGTGCCGGATTTCGACGTCATCGCCGGCGTGTCCCTGGGCGGCGAGGCCGAGCTGCGTTTCAGGCCTTACCCGCCTACGCCTCGCACCAATCGCACCGGTCTTCGATTGAAGATCGGGCCGCGGTCGATCTACCGCATGGAGGGCGCGGCCCGGTGGGAATGGCAGCACAGCGTGGCACCGACACCGGCGATGCGATGGTCGATCACCTTCCGGACGCTGGTCGAAAGCCCGTTTCGCGGACCTGGCACGCCGGGCCGGCCGACCGGGGCGGGCTGATCCCGGCGACGCCGCCGCGGCGGTCGATGGCCGGCCCACCAGGGGCCGCGTCGGGCGTCAGACCGCCGTGTCCAAGCCTTCCGACGGCATCAGCTCTTCTTTGCGCGCGGCGAGTTCCTCCCCCACCTGGCGGGTGTCCAGGCCGGCCTTCTTGACCGCCTTGAAGAGTTCCTTCTCTTCTTCCTCGACGTGGTGGTTGATGTATTCGCCCAGCACCTTGACTTTGGCGTCGTAGTGGTCGTCGCTCGGGTCGGAGGCTTCGATCTGCGCGATCAAGTCCTTGGCGCTGGCGTGCTCGACGTCGGCTTCGTCGACAAGGTCCTGCTCGTCGAGCACCTGGCGCGCGGCGGGGTAGAAGATCTCCTCTTCGATCTGCGCGTGCACGGTGAGCATCTGGCAGATCTGAGTCGCGATCTCCTGCTTTTCCGTCGCTTCGGCCTCGGCCTTGGCGAGCTTCTCATACTGTTTGAATAGCGCCTTCACCTCGGCGTGGTCCGCCTTCAACAGGCGCAGCGCGTCGTTGGCGGCGGCCGTCTTGCGGGCGGGTTTCCTCGCGGCGGCGCCGCTGCTTTTGCGGGTGCCTGAGGTGGACCGGGACGAGGTGGCATTGGCTGAGTGCATGGGGCTGCTCCTGGCTGGTGGGTTGATGGTTGAAGGCCCGGCCGGCGGCCAGGGCACCCCATCAAACGGCAACCCGCGTGCCCGTCGCGAGGCGGCACGCCTCAGAGGCATCACCCGCGGGCGTTCAAGCCCCGGTCGACCAGCGAGAGCGCGTGCCGGAACTCCTTGCGCAACCGGTACAGCTGCGCCGGGCGGTGGGCGCCACCGGACAGCATCTCGCCGGGGATGGGCTCCAGCATCGCGAGCTCGTCCACCTTGCGCCGGAAGCTCACCTTGTTCACCGGCTCGCCCAGCACCGCCTCGTAGACCGCCTGCAGCTGCGGCAGCGTGAACCGCTCGCCGCACAGGTGGGCCGGCAGCGAGGAGTACTGGCTCTTGCTGCGCAGGCGCTCCACCGCGGCGGCCACGATGCGGCCGTGGTCGAACGGCAGGCTGGGCAAGGAACCCACCGGCATCAAGGACCGTCCAGGCGCGCCGGGCGGCAGCACGCCGGGTGGCACCAGAGCGAAGTACGCGATCGACACCGACCAGCCGCGCGGGTCACGCCCCGGGCCGGAAAAGGTGGCCAGTTGCTCCAGGTAGGGGCTCACAATGCCAGCCTTGTCGCGCAGCACGCGCGCAGCCGCGTCCCGGGCGTCCTGGTCTTCCTGCGCATGCACATAGCCGCCGGGCAGGGCCAGCACCCCTTTGAAGGGCTCGCGGTCGCGCTTGAGCAGCAAGACTCGCAAGGCGTCGTCGGCCAGGGTGAGCAGCACCACGTCGACGGTGCAGATGACGGGCGGGGGAACGGGAGCGGCGGGGGGCATGGATCTTTTGACAGAAACGAAACTTAGTGGGGCGCAAACCTGCGCGCCGCCGCTGGATTATGCGACTCCGCATGGCCGCAACGATTCAATCCATAGTTAGTTGCAAAAATAAATTAACAGATTTAAACTGGCACCACTGCAGCAAGCAGCGACACCCCACCCGGGAGGCCCCATGACCCGCGACACCCATCTCCTGATCATCGACCCGCAGAACGACTTCTGCGACCTGCCCGAGGCCTACCGCCCGGTCGACCCGCTCACCGGCGGGCGCACGGCGCCCGCCCTGCCCGTGGCAGGCGCCCACGCCGACATGCAGCGCCTGGCGCGGCTGGTGCGCGAGGGCGGCGGCGCCCTGGGCCGCATCACCGTCACGCTCGACTCCCACCACCGCCTCGACATCGCCCACCCCACTTTCTGGCGCAAGGGCGACGGTGCCGCGGTGGCCCCGTTCACGCCGATCACCGCGGCCCAGGTGCGCTCGGGCGCCTTCCTGCCGCACGACCCGGCCGCGCTGCCGCGCGCCCTGGCCTACCTGGACGAACTCGAAGCCCGCGGCCGCTACACCCTGATGGTGTGGCCGGTGCACTGCGAGATCGGCACCTGGGGCCACAACGTGCACGCCGACCTGAAGGCCGCCTGCGCCGCCTGGGAGGAAAGCCGGCTCGCCGTGGTCGACGTGGTGAACAAGGGCAGCAACCCCTGGACCGAGCACTACAGCGCCATGCAGGCCGAGGTGCCCGACCCGGGCGACGAAGCCACGCAGATGAACCTGGTGCTGATCTCCCGGCTCGACGAGGCCGGGCTGCTGCTCATCGGCGGCGAGGCCAGCAGCCACTGCGTGCGGGCCACCACCGAGCACATCGTGGCCCACCTGCCCAGCGGCCGCAAGGACAAGGTGGTGCTGCTGACCGACTGCATGAGCGCGGTGGGTGGCTTCCAGGCGCAGCACGAAGCCTTCCTGGCCGACATGCGCGCGCAAGGTGTGCGGCTGGCGGCTTCGGGCGAAATCCTCGCCGAATTGCAAGCCGTCACCGCCTGACTTTTCTTTGACCGATGTGGAACCCGCGAGGCCCGACGACACCATGGAACCCGTGATCAGCCAACTGCTGGAAACCGACCTCTACAAGTTCACGATGTGGCAGGCCATGCTGCACCGCCATCCGCAGACGCAAGCCGAATACACCTTCGTCTGCCGCAACCAGCCCGCCTACCCGCTGGCCGACCTGCTGGCCGAGGTCGAGCGCGAGCTGGACCACCTGTGCAGCCTGTCCTTCCAGCCGGCCGAACTGGACTACCTGCGCGGGCTTCGCTTCATCAAGCCCGACTTCGTCGACTTCCTGCGCATCTTCCGCTTCCAGCGCGGCTTCATCCAGGCGCGCGCCGAAGGCGGGCAACTGCGCATCGTGGCCCGCGGCCCGCAGGTGCATGTGATGGCTTTCGAGATCTATGTGCTGGCCATCGTCAACGAGCTGTATTTCCGCCGCCTGCAGACGCCGGCGGTGCTGGAGGAAGGCCGCCGCCGGCTCGCCGCCAAGGTCGAGCGGCTGCGGGCCTTCGGCGCCGGGGCCTTGAAACGCCACCCTTTCGAGTTCTTCGACTTCGGCCTGCGCCGCCGCTTCTCGGGCGCCTGGCAGCGCGAGGTGGTGGCCACGCTGCAGCGCGAGGTGCCGCAGTATTTCAAAGGCACCTCCAACGTGCTGCTGGCCCGCGACCTCGGCCTGGTGCCGATCGGCACCATGGCCCATGAGTACCTGCAGACCTACCAGGCGCTCGGCGTGCGCCTGCGCGACCACCAAAAGGCGGCGCTGGAAGACTGGGTCCAGGAATACCGCGGGGATCTCGGCACCGCCTTGACCGACGTCATCGGCATGGACGCCTTCCTCGCCGACTTCGACCTCTACTTCGCCAAGCTCTTCGACGGCCTGCGCCACGATTCCGGCGACCCGGTGGCCTGGGGCGAGAAGGCCCTGGCTCACTACGCGAGTCTGCGCATCGACGCCCACGGCAAACGCCTGGTGTTCTCCGACGGGCTGGACATGGACCGCGCGCTGTCCCTCTACTGTCATTTCGCCGACCGCACCCAGCTCGGCTTCGGCATCGGGACCAGCCTGTCCAACGACCTGGGCCCCACGCCGCTGAACATCGTGATGAAGCTCACCGAGTGCAACGGCCAGCCGGTGGCCAAGCTGTCGGACAGCCCGGGCAAGACGCTCTGCGAGGACCGGACTTTCCTGGCCTACCTGCGGCAGGTGTTCAACGTGGCCGCGCAGTCCTGACGCCGCCACCGCGCCCTCACCCCGACCCTCTCCCGCAAGCGGGAGAGGGAGCAATCAAACTCCCTCGCCCCCGGACACGGGGGAGAGGGTCGGGGTGAGGGGGATGTTGGATGGACAAGCCCAACCATGCAATCCGCTCCCATAGAAAGCCATCCCATGCTCAACCTCTGCCTCGCCCAACTCAACCTCACCGTCGGCGACATCGAAGGCAACGTGGCCCGCATGGTCGACACGGCCCGCCAGGCCGGGCGCGACGGCGCGCAGCTCGTGGTCTTCCCCGAGCTGTCGCTCACCGGTTACTACCCCGGCGACCTGCTCGACGAGCCCGATTTCCTCGACCGCGTCAAACAGGGCCTGGCGGCGCTGCAGGCCGCTTCGCGCGACAGCCCCGCGCAGCACTGGGTGCTGGGCGTGCCGATGCGCCGCCAGGGCGCCGGCAAGCGGCTGGAGAACTGCCTGCTCGTCCTCCACGACGGCCAGGTGCTGCTGCGCTACGCCAAGCAGCTGCTGCCCACCTACAACATCTTCGACGAGCGCCG
>CBJNAE010000081.1:0-13677 GCA_966433995.1 uncultured Ideonella sp.
GTCGAACAGCTGCTCGGCCGGGTCCGGCCGTTCATGGCCGAGGCTTGACGGCGCGCATGCGCCGAGGCTGAGAGTTTTTCGACCATGCCCGCTCAGTCGAAATGGCTGATGCGCAGGCTGCGGCGCCCGCTGTCGACGGACTGTGTCAACACCACCTCCACCATTTCGCCGGACGCGGACCTGAATTCGCCGCGCTTGAGGACGCGCTGGTCGGGGGAGGAGTCGAAAGGCGCGCCGGCCTGCGGCGCCTGGGCGGCGAAACCCCGCCCGTTCAGGTACTTCTCGAGCGTGGACCACGCTTGCCGCGGATCGGCGGCCAGTGTCTCGTAGCTGACCTCGGACTGCGGCGGCTTGTTGCCGTCGCCCACCGAGCCGAAATAGGCGGGCTCGCCCGCCGGCTCGACCAGCGGCGCGCCGCGCACCAGGCTGGAAATGCCCACGTAGTAGGTGAGCGAACCCCGCCTGGGCGCGTAGTCCTCCTGGGAGAAGAGATCAGCCGCCACGGACAGCCACAGCAGCACCCACGCCGCCGCCAGCGCGCAGAGCCATTTGATCGCGGAGCCGGGGCGCATTGCGTTGCTGGGTTTCCGGGGGAGGAGGCCGTCAACGCGGCCCGTGGCCGTGGATCCAGCGCAGGCCAAGTTGTTCGGCCAGGACGTCGAGCAGCGCCTCGCGGCTGATCGGCTTGGACAGGAAGGCGTTCGCGCCGGCCGCCAGCGCCTGCGAACGGTCCTGCCGCGACGTATTGGCCGACACCGCGACCATGGGCAGCCCCAGCCCCTGCTGCCGCAGGCGGCGCATGGTCTCCAGGCCATCCATCAGGGGCATCTGGATGTCCATCAACACCAGGTCGGGCTTGTCGACCGGCACGCGGTCCAGGGCCTCCTGGCCGCCGGAGGCGGTGTCGACGAGGAAGTCCAGGGCGCCCAGCAGGGTGCCCAGCATCGAGCGGTTGTCGGCCACGTCGTCCACCACCAGGATGCGCCGGCGCCGGCCCTGGTAGCCCGTCACCGAATGGTTGGCCGGCCCCTTGGCCGCGGCCGCCGGCGCGACGACCTGGGCCCCGATCTCGAACCAGAACGTGCTGCCCTGGCCGGGCACGCTTTCCAGCCGGATCTCGCCGCCCATCAGCCGCACCAGTTGCTGGCTGATCGCCAGGCCCAGCCCGGTGCCGCCGGCGCGCTGCGCCATGCCGCCGGCCTGTTCGAAGGGTTCGAAGATGCGCTGCGCGTCTTCCCCGCGGATGCCGACGCCGGTGTCCGAGACCTCGAAGCGAAGGCGCACGTGGCCGCCCTCGGTGGCGCGGGCGCGCACGTCCAGCGCCACGCGGCCGCGGTCGGTGAATTTCACCGCGTTGCCCAGCAGGTTGATCAGCACCTGGCGCAGGCGGGTCTCGTCGGCGTCGATCGCCTGCGCCGCGGCGGCGTCCACGTCGAGCGAGAAGTCGAGCCCCTTCTCCTGGGCCCGGATGCGAACGATGTCGGCCACGCCGTTCGTCAGTTCGCCCAGGTTCACCGGTCCCGGGTGCAGTTCCGTCTTGCCGGCTTCGATGCGGGCCAGGTCGAGGATGTCGACGATGAGCTGCAGCAGGTGCTCGCCGCTGGTGTGGATGGTGGTCAGGCTGCGCCGCTGGCGCTCGCTGAGGTGGGGGTCGACGAGCAGGATCTGAGCGAAGCCGAGGATGGCGTTCAGCGGCGTGCGCAGCTCGTGGCTCATGCGCGAGAGGAAATCGGACTTGGCGTGGTTGGCCACCTCGGCCCGCTCCTTGGCCAGGCGCAGCTCGTGGGTGCGCTCCAGCACCAGGTCTTCGAGGTGGGCGCGGTGGCGCTCCAGCTCCTCTTCGCGCGACTGCAGCACGCCGATCATGCGATTGAAGGCCTGCGCCATCTCGGCGATGTCCCGCGGGCCGGTGATCAGGGCCCGCGCGCTGGCGTCGCCCCGCTCGGCCCTGAGCATCGCGGCGGCCAGGCCGTTGAGCGGCCGGGTCAGGCGCGCGCTGAGCATGCCGATCAGGGCGAGGAACAGCGCGGAGAAGGTCAGCGCCACGCCGAAATTGATGAAGAAGACCTTGGCCACGATGCGCCGCAGCGTCGCCTTGCCCTGCACGATGCGCACGTCGCCCAGCCTTTCGTTCGGGTTCTGGACCACGTCGAACGGCGAGCTGGAGCCGCCCGCCCAGACCGGTGCGACGAAGATCCAGGATTCGTCCGTCTCGCCGGCGAGGTAGGCCTCCTTCGCGTCCGGCACCGGCGTGGTGGCGGGGGGTTCGTCGGCGCGCAGCGACCCGCGGGCGACCAGCCGCTTCCCGCCGGCGCCGGTGATCTCGACATAGGTGACGTCGGGGAAGGCCAGCGTGGTGCTGATCGCGTCGCTGACGTTCTCCGGCGTGGACGACAGCAGCGCCAGGCTGCTCTGCGTGGCCAGGTTCTGCGCCACCTGGTGGCCGCGGCTCACCGAAGCGTCGCGGATCTCGGTGCTGGCCTGCCAGGCGCTCACCAGCGAGGCCAGCAGCGCCACGCACAGCACGCCGGCGGCGACCAGGCCGACGAGCTGGCTGCGGAAGCTGGTGTGCCTGTGCAAGGCCCACAAACGCCGCTTCAGGTTGAGTTCGATGGGGGCGGTTCGCATTTCAGTTCTCTGGAAAGGCCAGGTCGACCTTGATGCGGGCGGCGTTGAGGTCGAGGCCCAGGTGGCGAGCGGTGCGCGTGTTCACGGCGGTCAGGACGTTGGTCAGCGGGTTCATGCCGCGGGTGCCGCCGGGCGTGCCCGGCTCGGCCAGCGCGGCGACGGCCAGGGTGCGCCCGTGGCCGACGAAGTCGGGGTAAAGCGACAGCAGGGCCCCGCGCCGCACGTGGGCCACGCTGCTGGAGACGATGGCGAAGCTGCGGCGCCAGGCTTCTTGCATCACCAGCGGGACGACGGCGGCGTCTTCGACGGTGGTGTTGTCCTGCGGCAGCCACAGCACGTCGCGCTGCGGGTCGGCCGCGGCGGCGAACTCCTGGTAGAGGCGGGTCGCGTTCTTCAGGTCCAGGGCGTCCCGGGCCACCAATTCCAGGCCGTGCACCCTCGCCGCTTCACGCGCCAGCCGGATCAGCCAGGCGTTCTGGCGCGGGTCGTAGACCACGGTGATGCGGCGGGCGCCCGGCATCAGGCCCTTGAGCTGGGCGAACAGCGGGGCCGGGTCGGGGCTCAGGCTGTGGACGGTGAAATCCGGGGGCGATTCGTCCTGCGGCACCGACAGCACGCCGCCGACGACCACCTTGGCCGGCTTGTTGTCCATCACCGCCGCCGCCTTCAGCCCGCCGCGGCCCAGCGCGATGACGGCCTGGGGCGCCGAGCGGCGGGGCTCGCCCGCCAGTTCGGGGCTGGCGCCGTTGCCGTCCACGGCGATGCTCGCCACCGGGCGCTGCTGGGCCTGGGATTCGATGCCGGCGATGATCTGGGCGAAAACGCCGCGGTAAGGCTCGCCGATGTCGGGGTAGACGACGAGCAGGCCGTTGCGGCCGTCACCGGCCCGGCCGCATGTGGCGACCGCCGCCAACCATGCCGGGAAGGCGAGGAGGAACCGCCGCCGCGGGGGCAAACCGGCTCGCATGGACTTCAGCGGCGCATGGCGAAGAATCGATGGCACCGGCATAAAGGAGGGAGGGGGAACGGCAGGCCCGGGGACGCCGTAATCTAACACCGGCCTACCGGCCCAAGGCCCCTGTTTCGTGGAATGTGCCGCAGCTTTCGGGCGCCCGCGCGGAGCAGCCGGGACCGGCACCCGGGGCGCCGAAAAGGAAGCCCCGATAATCGCCGCTTTGCCCGCGCCGACGCCGCCGGCGCCACGTTGTCCGCCCCTCATGTCCACCGATCTCACGCCCCAGGTGCGCCGCCGGCGTACCTTCGCCATCATCTCCCACCCCCACCTCGGCCTCTGAGTCAGGCGGGGTCAAGCCGGGACACGGGCTGACCCTTCACGTGGTTTGCGCGAGGAAGGATCGATGGTCAAGTGCTGTCATGGCGAGACAGGCCGTGACAGCGGGTTTGTGTACATAGGCATGTACATAAACCGCCCGGATCGCGGGCCCCCTCGCGCTATGTACACACCGGGGGTGCGTATGGCGTTGACGGACACATGGCTGAAGGCCAATGACGGGAAGGAGCGGGCAGCGCTCGCAGAGCGGGGCGACCGTGAGGGACTGGGCGTGCGCATCACGCCCAAGGGCAAGATCACCTTCCAGATGCGCTACCGCTATCAGGGCAAGCCCGCAGGCTTGACCTCGGCAGCTATCCGCTGATGTCGCTCAAGGAAGCGCGCAGCGAGGCGCAGCGCCTGCGTGCGCGCCACGAGCAGGGGCACGACCCGCAGGTCGTTCGCTTGCTGGAGAAGCAGGCCATCATCAAGGCGGATTCGATCGAGCAGTTCTTCCGCCAGTGGTACGACGCCTACTGCCAGCAGAACAAGAGGGCCATCACGACATCCTGCGCAGCTTTGAGCTGCACGTCTTCCCCGTGATCGGCAAGCTGCCCGCCGAGCAGGTGAGCCTGCACGAGTGGCTTATCCTGCTGGAGAAGCATGCGACGGCGCGCCCCGGCATTGCCGAACGCATCCTGATCAACGCCAAGCAGATGCTGAAGTGGGCCGTGCGACGAAAGCTGATCGCGACCAGCGCGCTTGCCGGCGAGGAGATCGCCCGCCTGTGGCGCGCAATCGAGCGCTCGCGCATGGTCGCCGTCGAGGGTTCGCGGCTCCTGCTGGACGACTACGGAGACGACGAGTCCTCAATAGGCACTGTCGATGCGTACCTGGAAGCCCGCAAAGAGAACGTTGCGATGTGCGTCCAACGGCTAGTTGGCGCGGGGGCAGACCCTCGCGCCGCTCTACCGCGCCCCCCGCCACCGGGGCTACATGGTCGGGACGCGGCACCGAACCGGCCTGGATCAAGGGGCGCGACCGGCTTGCGTTCAAAGTCACTGGGTAACGCCAGGTTGTGATGGTCTTGTGGCTGCGCCGTCGCGAGGAGCGGCGACGTGCTCTCAAGGGCGGATTAGTGTCATTAATCTGCTCTTGAGCGCTGATCGCAGGGTGAGCCCGGGCCGGTGATCTTGCTACTGATGATGCTTATCCGCAGTACCCCCTTAGCACCCGTCCGCGCGGTTTGCCGCCCAGCCCGTAGACGAGGAACTGCCTTTTCGGTCGGTTTTCGCGTATGGATAGGGGGCCGGGCACACCCAGATGACATAACTATCGCGCATCTCAGATACGCGATAGTTAGAAAATCCTTGCCTGAATCGGCTGAAGATGCTAACTTTCCCGTACTTGAAACACGGAAAGGTTAGAGAAATGCCCCTTCACCTCGTTGGCGAGACGATCGACAAGACCCGCAGCCACTACCTGGCTGAGACGGGGAAGCTCGTCCAGCTCATGAGGGGCATTTATGTCGATGCGGGTGACGACATCGACCAGACCGTGCTTTCCCATGCGGTACGTATAGCCCGTTACCTGTACCCGAGGGCCTACCTGTCCGCGGCCAGCGCGGTTCACCTCGGCCCGACCCCCGATGGTCGGCTGTACCTGACAGGCCAGCGCGTCCAGCGCACGCGCATCCGTGCTCTGGAGATCATCCAGAACAAGGCTCACGCGCGCCCGTCTGTCGCGAGCGCTGTCGTCGCCGACAGTCTGGGCGAGTTCGGCGTCTCTGTCTCCGCCGTGCGGCAACGCTTCCTTGAAGCCTTCCGCCTGCGTAGCGAACACGCAGCATCCATCGACTCTGCCATGCGCGAGGCACTCGCCGCACGCCTCATCGAGGAGTACGGCGATGCCAAGGCCGCCAGTGACGCCGTGTGGGCGCTCGCAAGAGAAAACGACTGGTATCGCGAGGGCGAGGGGGCTGAGAAATTCCTGTTGCATCGTTCTGCGGGGATTGCCGTGAAGAACGAGGCCGCATTCGATCTTCGGGTCGCCTGGCATGGTCGTTCGATCGGCACGCTTTCGCACGACGGCTTCGAGTGGCGCTGGTCAGCCAGCAAGGATGGCCCGGCGCTGCCGCAGGTCGTGCGGCAAACCGTGCCCGGAAAGCTGCCACCCTTCATCGTCTCGCTTCTACCCGAAGGCTGGCTTGAGTCAGTCTTGAAGGATCACCGCGACGAGCGTGCGCTCCTGCGCTCCGGCAAGCGCTACATGTCGAACATCACGATCGCGGCGACACCTGAAGAACTCGCCAAGCTTCCCGCCGACATACTGACCAACAAGCTCGCCGCGTTCAGCACCGAGGGTGTCTTCACGGGCATCTACGCAGGCCCCGGGCGGAGCGCCATCGAGCGGGACTTCGAGCACAGGCTGGCCGCGCTGTTCGCGAACACAGAAACGCCCCGCCTCTCCGGTGTGCAAATCAAGGCACCGATGAACCTTGACGTGGATGGGAATCTCGCGCCAAGCGTAGGGCTGTCGTTCACGCACATCCTCAAGCCAGCAGGGACGAGCGGGTTCGAGCCTCTGCCGCTGGTCGAGTGGATTGGACTGACGCTGGCGCGCGCCAGCGGGCTCTCTGCTCCGGACGCCGCACTGGTGCGCATGCCGGACGATATGCCCCCGGCGCTGCTGGTTGAACGCTTCGACATCCGTGACCGGGATGGCGACACACGGTGGCTCGCCATGGAGGATATGTGCTCCGTGCTCGACCTTGAGCCCCACGACAAGTACACCGGCACCATTGAACGGGTCGCACGGGCCGTGCGCGCCATGTCCACGGCACCGGATGACGACCTGCTCGCGCTGCTGCGCCGTGTCCTGTTTGCCTGGCTGATCGCCGACGGCGATATGCATCTGAAGAACATGGCCCTGCTGAAGATCGCGCACGACGGTGATGCCGCGTTCCGGTCAGTACGCATCGCGCCCGCATACGACACCCTCACCACGCGCGTCTTCCCCGGTCTTGAGCATGACCGGATGGCCCTCAAGCTCGGCGGGAAGGATGAACGCCTGCGTCGCGCCGACTTCGTGGGGCTCGCCACACTCGCTGGCCTGCGCGCAGGGGATGCTCAGGTCACGATCGACGATGTGTTGCAGCGGCTACCGCGTGCGCTGGACAACCTCGCCATACCGGCGGCGCTCACGCTCAGTGCTGAGGTGCGCGCGACCGTTGATCGGACGCTCGAACTCTGCCGTTCCCGCGTGACCGCCTTCGACTGAAGGCGATGGCAAGGACAGCCTGGGACAAGGAGGCAGACCTACAGACACAACTTAAAATTCGGGTTCGCCCCGGAACGCGTTCCGGGGCAAGGTCAGAGGCCGATATGCACCGCGCTATGGGCACATCAAGAAATGCGTACATAGCTGTGTACATAACGGGGTTACTGGATCATGTCGAACGAGCAGATCGTCAATGAAGTCAAGCGGCGACGCACGTTTGCCATCATTTCCCACCCCGACGCCGGCAAGACCACGCTGACGGAAAAGCTGCTGCTGTTTTCCGGCGCGATCCAGATCGCCGGCTCGGTCAAGGCCCGCAAGGCCACGCGCCACGCCACGTCCGACTGGATGGAGATCGAGAAGCAGCGGGGCATCTCGGTGGCCTCTTCCGTGATGCAGATGGAATACCGCGACTGCGTCATCAACCTGCTGGACACCCCCGGCCACCAGGACTTCTCCGAAGACACCTACCGCGTGCTCACCGCCGTCGACGCCGCGCTGATGGTGATCGACGCGGCCAACGGCGTCGAGCCCCAGACCCGCCGCCTGCTGCAGGTCTGCCGCGCGCGCAACACGCCCATCCTCACCTTCGTCAACAAGATGGACCGCGAGGTGAAGGAGCCGCTCGAACTGATGGACGAGATCGAGCGCGAGCTCGGCATGGAGGTGGTGCCCTTCACCTGGCCGGTCGGCATGGGCAAGGCCTTCCACGGCGTGATGGACCTGCGCGAGAAACGCATGCGGCTCTTCGGCGGCGCCGAGGCGAACAACGGCGAAGAGTTCCTCGCCGGGCTGGACAACCCGGCCTACCCGGAACGCTTCGGCATGCAGTACGCCCAATCCAAGGACGAGCTCGACCTGCTGGCCGATGCCGCGCCCCCCTTCGACCGCGACGCCTTCCTGTCCGGCCGCCAGACGCCGATGTTCTTCGGCTCGGCCGTCAACAACTTCGGCGTGCAGGAGGTGCTGGACGCGCTGGTCGACCTGGCGCCGCCGCCGGGCGAGCGCGCCGCGATCCAGCGCGTGGTCAAGCCGGAGGAAGGCAAGTTCACCGGCGTGGTCTTCAAGATCCAGGCCAACATGGACCCGGCACACCGCGACCGCATCGCCTTCCTGCGCGTGGCCTCGGGCCACTTCAGCCGCGGCATGCGGCTGAAGGTGGTGCGCTCCGGCAAGGAGCTGCGGCCCAATTCGGTGGTCAGCTTCCTCAGCCAGCGCCGCGAACTGCTCGACGAGGCCTATGCCGGCGACATCATCGGCATCCCCAACCACGGCGTGCTGCAGCTGGGCGACACCCTGACCGAGGGCGAGGCGCTGCAATACACCGGTCTGCCCTTCTTCGCGCCCGAGATGTTCCGCAGCGTCGAGGTGGCCGACCCGCTCAAGACCAAGCAGCTCAAGGCCGGCCTGACGCAGCTCGGCGAGGAAGGCGCGATCCAGGTCTTCCGCCCGGTGGCCGGCACCGTGCTGCTGCTGGGCGCCGTCGGCCAGCTGCAGTTCGAGGTCGTGGCCCACCGGCTGGAGCACGAATACGGCTGCAAGGCGCGCATCATGCCCAGCCGCTTCCAGGTGGCGCGCTGGGTCACCTGCGACGAGGCCGACGGCGGCGAGCGCGAACTCAAACGCTTCATCGACGCCAACGCCCATCGCGTGGCCTACGACGCGGTCGACGCGCCCACCGTGCTGGTCGAATACGCGCCCGAACTGCGGGCGATCGAATCCAACTGGCCCAAGATCAAATTCCACGCGCTACGCGAGCACGCGGGGCTGGTGTTCCACAAGCAGATGGACGCCTGACGCGCTGTGCAGCAGAGAAAAACCACGCCATGCCCCACCTCGTCCTCGACTACACCGACAACCTCACCGGCTTCAACCCGCCCCAAGCGCTGGCGGCGCTGAACGGCGCGCTCATCGGCAGCGGCCATTTCGACGCCATCGACATCAAGAGCCGCGCGGTGAAGCTCGACACCCACCTGGTGGGCAACGGGATGCGCGCCTGCGGTTTCGTGCACGCCAAGCTGTCCATCCTCAGCGGCCGGCCCGTGCAGGCCAAGCGCGAGATCTCCGACGCCCTGCTGCAGGCGCTAAGCAACAAAGCGGGCCCTTGGCCTCAGGGCGTGCACGTCCAGCTGTGCGTCGAGGTGCTGGAGATCGAGCGGGAGTCCTATGCGAAGGCGGTGGTCGACGGGGGCGGCGCGCAGGCGGCGTGAACAGCGGTCAAGCCCGGCCTTCGCCCGCCGCGGCGAGCTTTTTCGCCCGACCCTCCATCACCAGGTAAAGCACGGTCGCTGCCGCCAGGGGGATGAGGTAGTAGATGAGCCGGTAGGCCAGCAGCGCCGCCAGCAGTTCGTTGCGCGGCGCCTGGTGCGACAGCAACGCCACGAACACCGCCTCCAGCACGCCCAGGCCGGCAGGCACATGGGTGATGACGCCCGCCACCGCCGCCACCAGCAACACGCCGAGCACCGACGGGTAGGCGACCTCCCGCTGCAGCAGCACGAACACCACGCCGGCGATCACCGCCCAGTTCAGCGACGACAGGCAGAACTGCGCCAGCGCCATGCGCCATGAAGGCAGCTCCACCTGCTTGCCGCGCAGGCTCCAGGTGCGCCGGGGCGACGCGGCGCACGCCAGCAGGTAAGCCACCGCGGCGGCGAGCAGGCCGGCGCCGAGCCAACGCAGGCCTTCGCTGCCGAGCTTCCAGTCGGGCGGGGGCGCCAGCGGCGAAAACAGGAAAGCCGTGCCCGCCAACAGCAGGTAGCCCAGCCAGTTGGTCAGCATGCTGAAGCCCAGCACCCGGGTGATGGTGGCGTTGTCCAGCCCGAGGCGCGAATACAGGCGGTAGCGAAAAGCGATGCCGCCGATGAGCGAGCCGAGGTTGAGGTTGAACGCGTAGCTGGTGAAGGTCACCGCCATCACCGGCCGGGTGGCCAGGCGGTGGCCGGCGTAGCGGCGGCTGAGCAGGTCGTAGCAGCTGTAGATGAGGTGGCTGGCGGCGGCCAGCGCGGCGGCTGCAGCCAGGGACGACAGCGGATAACCGCGGATGGCGGTGAACACTTCGCCCCACTCCACCGAGCGCGCCTGGTTGAACAGCAGCCAGGCCACCAGGCCGAAGAAGGCGAAGGTGAGCAGGCGCTTGGCTTTCGGCCACCAGGGCCGACGCGCCCTCGTGCCGGAGGAAGGCGGCGGCGCGGCGCGGCGCCGGCGATCGACCGTGTCAGCTCGCATGGGGCCTGCTTTCCGTGACGTGCTCGATGCCGCGGTTGCGGTCCACGCTGCCGGGCCCGGGGCCCGCCTCGGCGATCTCCGGCCGGACCAGCACCGGCGAATGCGCCGGCAGCCACCCCGCCCACGCCGGGAAGCGCCGGAGGAAGTGGAAGACGAAGAAGCTGCGCCAGGTGTGCCACCAGCCGCGCGCCGGTATGGACTCGGCCGACACCTCTTTGCAGGCGTTGCGCATCAGGTGGTCCAGCTTGGCGTGCAGGCGCTGGTTGAAGTCGGCACAGTGGATGACGACATTGGCCTCCAGGTTGAGCGACAGGCTCAGCGGGTCGAGGTTGCTGGACCCGACGGTCGACCATTCGTCGTCCACCAGCGCCACCTTGCCGTGCAGCGGTCGCTCGCAGTATTCGAAGATGCGCACGCCCGCCTTGATCAAATGGTCGTAGAGCATGCCGGCCGCCGTCTTGACGATCGGCATGTCGGGCTGGCCCTGCAGGATCAACCGCACGTCGACGCCGCGCCGCGCCGCCTTGCGCATGTCCCTCAGCAGCCGGTAGCCGGGGAAGAAATAAGCGTTGGCGATCACCACGCGCCGGCGTGCCAGCCGGATCGCCGCCCGGTAGTAGCGCTCGATGTCATCGCGGTGGCGATTGTTGTCGCGCGTCACGAACAGGGCCTCGCAGCCGTCCTGCCCGGCGCTATCGCCGCCGGCCGCGGCCCGCTGCGCTGCGCGGCGCGGCCAATGGCGGGTCAGCCAGTTGCGGCGCTCGTCGAACCCGCCCGTGATCGCCGACCGCGCGAAGGCGTGGATGTCGTCGACCACCGGGCCACGCACCTCGACGGCGTAGTCCTGCTTGGCCTCGGGGCCGAAATCGGCCAGGTGGTCGGCGGAATAGTTGATGCCGCCGACGAAGGCGATTTCACCGTCGACGACGACGATCTTGCGGTGCATCCGGCGGAAGACGTTGGTGCGCATGCCGAGGAAGCGCGGCCGCGGGTCGAACACCCGGAAGCGCACGCCGGCGTCGGTCAGCGCCTGGATGAAGGGCGGCGTCAGGTCCGAGGAACCGAAGCCGTCGACCAGCACGTCCACCTGCACACCCCGCCGCGCCGCGGCGAGCAGCACCGCATGCAGTTCCCGGCCGACCTTGTCCTCGAAAAGGATGAAGGTCTCCAGCACCACTTCCCGCTTGGCGGCTTGGATGGCGGCGAAAACCGCCGGGAAGAACTCCTCTCCGTTCTCCAGCAGCTTGAATCGGTTGCCCGCCTTCCAGCGCGGTGCCCGCTCCAGGAAAGGCCGGGCCGCCCTGGCGCCCGCGGCGCGGCCCTCCGGTCCGGCGGCCCTCATACGCTGATCTCCGCGGCCAGCGGCGCATGGTCGGACAGGTGCGACCACGGCTTGCGCGGCAGCACCACCGGCGCGTGCACGCGGGCGTTGCGCACGTAGATGCGGTCCAGGCGCAGCACCGGCCAGCGGGCGGGGAAGGTGCGGGCCGCCTCGCCGTGGGCGTGCACGAACACCTCGCGCAGGCCGGCGCAGCGCTCCAGGATGGGGTGGGCGCGCAGCCGCCAGTCGTTGAAGTCGCCGGCGACCACCAGCGGCGCATCGGGCGGAACCTCCTCGTGGACCACGTGGCACAGCAGCTCCAGCTGTTTGACCCGGTGGGCTTCCTGCAGGCCGAGGTGGGCGCAGATCACATGGGCCTGGCGCCCGCCGTCCGGCAACTGCAGCACGCAATGCAGCAGGCCGCGGCGCTCCGGCCCGCTGATGGAGACATCGCGGTTCTCGTGGCGCACGATCGGGAACTTGGACAGCACCGCGTTGCCGTGGTGCCCGCTGGGGTAGACCGCGTTGCGGCCGTAGGCGAACTGCGGCCACATCTCGTCGGCCAGGAATTCATAGTGCGGCGCGTCGGTCCAGTTGTCGAAGCGGCCGGCGTGCTTTTGGTGGGTGCCGAGCACTTCCTGCAGGAAAACCACGTCGGCCGAGACGGCGCGCACCGCTTCCCGCAGCTCGGGCAGGATGAATTTGCGGTTGAAGACGGTGAAGCCCTTGTGGGTGTTCACCGTGAGGACTCTGAATGAAAAGGAGGCGGCATGGGGGCCCGTCATGTTTACAACCCGTCGGGAAATTTATTCCCCCGTTTCTAGCGGGAAAGCCGGCGCGGGGCTGTAGGAATAGGCCGGCCTGGGCCGCAGGCGCAACGCCCGGGCCAAGGCGCGCCAGCCGACGCTGGCACGGGGCAAGACGCGTTCCGCTACGGATAATCTCCGCGTGAACCCCGCCCCCACCGCCCCCCCGCCCCTGCGACAGCGCCTGGCGCTGTACCTCCGACTCATCCGCTGGGACCGCCCCGCCGGCAGCTACCTGCTGCTGTGGCCGACGCTGTCGGCGCTGTGGATCGCGGCCGGCGGCTTCCCCGGCTGGCACCTGCTGGCGGTGTTCGTCCTGGGCACCTTCCTGATGCGCAGCGCCGGCTGCGCCGTCAACGACGTGGCCGACCGCGACTTCGACAGGCACGTCAAACGCACCATGGACCGCCCGGTCACCAGCGGCGCGCTGGGCGCGCGGGAGGCGCTGGGGGTCGGCGCGGCCCTGGCGCTGCTGGCTTTCCTGCTGGTGCTGACGACCAACGCGGCCACCGTCGCCTGGAGCGTCGCCGCGCTGGCGGTCGCGGTGTTCTACCCCTTCACCAAGCGTTTCTTCTCGATGCCGCAGGCCGTCCTCGGGGTGGCGTTCAGTTTCGGCATCCCGATGGCCTTCTCGGCGGTCTCAGGCCGGGTGCCGCCGCTGGCCTGGGGGTTGCTGCTGGGCAACCTTTTCTGGGTGCTGGCCTACGACACCGAATACGCCATGGTCGACCGCGACGACGACCTGAAGATCGGCATCCGCACCTCGGCCATCACGCTGGGGCGCTTGGACGTGGCGGCGGTGATGGGGTTCTATGCGGCCTACCTGGCCGTGTGGGGCATGCTGGGGCGCTCATGGGGCGCCGGCTGGCCCTACTTCGCCGGATTGGCCACCGCCGCTGCGATGGCGGTGTGGCACTACACGCTGATCAAGGGGAGGACGCGGGAGGGCTGTTTCAAAGCCTTCCGGCTGAACCACTGGGTGGGGCTGGCGGTGTTCGCGGGCGTGGCGCTGGACGCGCTGCTGCGCTGAGTCGGGACCCAAAGCACTTGGAAAGCACTGCGTGGTGCGGTGGCGCACTCGCGCTGCGCTGGGGCGGGATGCCCTGCTCCGTTCATGTCCTCCGCGGGGCTTCGCCCCGCTCCCC
>CBJNAE010000082.1:0-13618 GCA_966433995.1 uncultured Ideonella sp.
CCTCGGCGACCTTGCGGGCGTTGCCGGGGCTGGGCTTGTACGCTTGCTCCAACTCGGCCTTCGCCACTTCCTCCTTGGCTTCGGCCTGCTCTTCGCAGACGTCCTTGGCGTTGTCCTTGAGGGTGCCGCACTGCGCCTTGTCCGCCTTGTAGTCGGCCTCGATCTTTTCCTTCGCCGCCTTGTGCTGGTCACCCGTCAAAGCTTGGGCATGGGAACAAGCCAGCAAGCCGGAAGCGATCGCCGCGACAAGAACATTGGTTTTCATGGGAACCTCCTGGGTTGTTGGGAAGGAGGCAATCTAAGCGGGGCCGAACGCGCGTTCTGTAGGCGCGCACCGACGCGCGCAGTCGGATGCCACGCCGAGCGTGGTGGGCGTTCAGGCCACCCGCCCGAACCACCACAGCGACAACCCCGCGGCCAGCAGGACCAGCAAGCCCGCCGCGGCGGCGAACAGGCTGCTGACCTCGGTCTCGCGGGTCTCGACCACCAGGCGCGAGCTCAGGCCCTGGTAGACCTTCTTCAGGTCTTCGGCGGTGCCGGCGTAGTAGTAGTCGGCCTGGGTGGCGGCGGCGATGCCCTTGAGGGTCTCCTCGTCCAGGCGCACGCGCATCGACCAGCCCTCGAAGCCGATGGTCTCGCCGTCCTTGGTGCCGATGCCCACGGTGTAGACGCGCACGCCGCGGTCGGCGGCCATCTTGGCGGCTTCCATCGGGTCGGGGCCGGTGGTGCGCTGGCCGTCGGTCAGCAGGATGATGGCCGCGGACGAATAGCTGCCGGGCTTGACCGGCGTGAACTCCGGCTTGGGCTTGTCGCCGTCGGCGGGCGGCATGTTGCGCTGGCCGGTGATCTGGGACAGGTCGATGCCGGCGTCGGGGAACAGCGTGGCCAGCGACAGCACGATGCCGCTGCCGATCGCGGTGCCGCGCTGCAACTGGAAACGGTCGATCGCCGCGACCACGTCTGCGCGGCTGACGGTGGGCGCCTGCACCACCGCGGCCGAGCCCGCGAACGACACCACCGCGACGCGCACGTTGCGCGGCAGTTCGGCGAGGAAGGCTTTGGCCGCCTCCTGCGCGGCCTGCAGCCGGCTGGGCAGCACGTCCGCGGCGCGCATGCTGCCGGAGACGTCCATCGCCAGCACCAGCGTCTCCTGCTGCGAGGGCAGCGTGACGAGGGCGGTGGGTCGGCCGCCGGCGACGATGAGCAGCGCCAGCGCCATCCACAGCAGCAGGGGCGGCACGTGGCGGCGCCAGGGGTTTTGCGGGCCGAGCGCGGCCTTCACCACGCCCAGGCTCGACCAACTGACCGCCGTCTTCTTGCGTCGCCGCAGCAGCCAGAAATAACCGGCCACCAGCAGCGGCAACAGCAGGAGGGCCCAGAGGTTGTCGGGCCAGATGAAGTTGAGACTGCCTGCTTTCATGGTGTTTCCGTAACGAAGTTCATCCGCCCGGGCGGGTGCCGTGCGCCGTTCGCGCCGGCGACCGGCCCGCCACGACGCCGCCCCGGAAGGCGTTGGCCCGCCGCTGCCGCATCGCGACGAAGCGCAGCATCGCTTCGAACAGCGGCTGGTCGGTGGCCAGCTCCAGCGTGTCGACGCCGGCGCGCGCGAAGGCCGCGCGCAGCCGGTCTTCATGGTCCTGCGCGGCGGCGGCGAAGCGGCGCCGGAAGGCGGCATCACCGGTGTCTACCTGGACCTGCTCGCCGCTCTCGGCGTCCTGCATCCACACCAGCCCGAGGTCGGGAAGCTCCATCTCCAGCGGGTCGAACAGCCGCACCGCGCTCACGTCGTGGCGCATCCCGAGGCGGCCGAGCGCGGCGTCCCAGCCGGGTTCGCTGATGAAGTCGGAGACGACGAAGACCGCGCTGCGGCGCCGCAGCTGGCCCTCGGCCGCGCGCAGCAGGTCGCCCAGCCGCGTGGCGCCTTCCGGTTCTCCGCGCCGGCCGCCTTGCGGCGGTGCGGCGCGCATGGCCTGCAGCAGCTGCAGCACCTGCGTGCGCCCGCCGCGCGGCGGCACCACGCGGTCGATGCGCCTGCCGCCATAGAAGATGCCGCCCACCCGGTTGCCGTGCCGCGTCAGCAGCCGGGCCATCAGGCCGACGAAGCCGGCCGCCAGTTCGCGCTTGCTGCGGCCCTGGCTGCCGAAGTCGCCGCTGGCGCTGAGGTCGACGACGAACCAGGCGGTGAGGTCGCGGTCTTCGTTGAAGAGTCGCACGTGCGGCACCGATGTCCGCGCGGTCACGTTCCAGTCGATGTGGCGCACGTCGTCCATGTGCTGGTATTCGCGCAGGTCGGCCAGGTCCAGGCCGACGCCGCGCCACAGGCTGCGCCAGTCGCCCTGCAGCCAGCCGTCCAGGCGGCGCAGCACCGTCCATTCGAGCCGCTTCAGGAGGGCTTCGCTGCTGTCGGGGAGGGCGGCCGGCTTGTCCATGGGGCGTGCGCTGTCGATTCAAGCGGGTGGCGGCGCCTGGTCGGGCAGGGGGATCTTCTTCTGCAACTTCTGGATCAGTTGCTCGACGGTGACGCCCTCGCTCAGGGCTTCGTAGCTCAGCGCCAGGCGGTGGCGCAGCACGTCACCCACGAGGCCGGCCATGTCTTCGGGCAGGGCGTAGTGCCGGCCGCGCAGCAGGGCCAGCGCGCGGGCGCCCTCCACCAGGCCGATGGTGGCACGCGGGCTGGCGCCGTGGCTGATATGGCTGGCCAGTTCTCCCAGGCCGTATTTCTCGGGCCGGCGGGTGGCGCTGACGAGCCGGACCGCGTACTGGATCAGCGAAGGGTCGACATAGACCTCGCGGCAGGCGGCCTGCAGCTCGCCCAACTGCGCCATGCTGGCGACGCCGGAAACCGCGGCCGGCTGGCCGGTGGCGCGCTGCGCGATGACGAACTCCTCCTCTTCGCTCGGGTAGTCCACCAGCACCTTCATCATGAAGCGGTCGACCTGGGCCTCGGGCAGCGGGTAGGTGCCCTCGGTCTCCAGCGGGTTCTGCGTCGCCATCACGAGGAAGGGCTCGGGCACGCGGTGGGTCTCGCCGGCGATGGTGACCTGGCGCTCCTGCATCACTTCCAGCAGCGCGCTCTGCACCTTGGCCGGCGCGCGGTTGATCTCGTCGGCCAGCACCAGGTGGGCGAACACCGGGCCGAGCATGGTGTTGAACTCGCCGGTCTTGGGGTGGTAGATGCGGGTGCCGACCAGGTCGGCCGGCACCAGGTCGGGCGTGAACTGGATGCGTTTGAAGCTGCCGCGCAGCGTGGACGCCAGCGTCTTGACGGTGAGCGTCTTGGCCAGGCCGGGCACGCCCTCCACCAGCAGGTGGCCCTGGGCCAGCACCGCGACCATCACGCGCTCCAGGAAGGCGTCCTGCCCGACGACCACGCGCTTGACTTCGTAGAGCAGACGCTCCATCAACTCGGCGGCGTCCTTGGCGGTCTGGGGATTCATGCGGGAAGCTCCAAAAAATCGCGGCAGATGCGGCGCGCAGCCCCCTCACCCCAACCCTCTCCCCCGGGGACGGGGGAGAGGGAGGAATCCACTCCCTCTCCCACTTGTGGGAGAGGGCTGGGGTGAGGGTGGATGCGTGTCACGTGAGGCTCAGAACGGCGGCATGCCCGCCGCGCCGGCGGCGTTCTCGATCGGCACCGCGAAGCCGATGCCGACGAACACGCGCTGCTGCGTGGGGTTGAGGATGGCGGTGACGATGCCGACCACCGCGCCGTCCATCGTGACCAGCGGCCCGCCCGAATTGCCCGGGTTGGCGGCGGCGTCGAACTGGATCAGGTTGTCCATCTTCTGCTGGCCGTCGGGCGATCGGAACTCGCGCTTCAGGCCCGACACCACGCCCGCCGAGGTCGACGGGCCGATGCCGAACGGGAATCCCACCGCCACCACCGGCTCGCCCGGGGACAGGTCGGCGGTGGAACGCATCGCCGCGGCCTGCAGGTCGTCGGGCACGCTGCGGGCGCGCAGCACGGCCAGGTCGTTGCGTGCGTCGACGCTGACGATGCTCGCGTCGGACACGTGGCCGTCGGCGAAGGTCACCTTGACGCGCTTGGCGCCTTGCAACACGTGCAGGTTGGTGAGGATGGTGCCGTTGTCGATGATGACCACGCCGCTGCCGATGCCGCGTTCCACCTTCTCGGGCTTGGCCTTGCCGCCCGAGGCGACCAGGGGCTCGGGCGAATCGTCGCCGTCGTCGTCGTCGCGCATCAGGCCCATCACCCGGACCACCGACGGCGCGATCGCCTGCGCCGCTTTCACGGTGGCCGGCGTGAGGGGTCTTTCTTCGAGCGACTTGCGCAGCGCCGCTTCGACGGCGCGCATGTTCAGGGCCGGCGCCTGGCGGCCGATGGCCCAGTCGAGCGCGCCGCGCGGGCCGGCGGCCGCGAGCAGGGCGCCGACCACCGCGCCCAGCACCCCGGCCAGCGCCCAGACCCGCCAGGCGAGGCGGGCTCGCGCGGGTGCGGCCTCTTCGGGCGCAGGCTGGGTGGGCCCGGCGGGCGGGCCGCCGGCTTGCGGGCCCTGGTCCCCTTCGGCTGCGGCGGCGCTCGGCCGCTGCCTGGATGATGACGGGCTGTACAGCGCTGCCTTTTTCATCGCGGCCATCCTTGCTTGCTGCGTGCTGGGCGAAGGCGCCGGACGGTGCCCTCGGAGGCGACCTTAGCACGCGCGGCAAGTCTTGTGTTGGCGCTGGGCGGCCTGGCGCGGGCGTCTCCGGCACGCCTGCTCAACAAGCCAGGGACTCGTGGAAACGCTGCTCGCCCGGCCACAGGAAGGTGAGCTTCAGGGCCCGCGCCGACCAGTGCGCGCCCTGGCCGAAAACCATCGCCACCTCGGTCTGGCAGGACCATTCGAAGGGCAGGGCGGGCAGCAGGATGGAAGCCTGCGGCACGCCACCGGCGGCCAGGCCGCCGCCCACGAGTCGGCCGATGCAGCCTTGCGGCGGCGTGCAGGAAATCACGCCGGTCAGCCGCAACCTCAGCCCGAGCGCGTAGCCCTGCTCCTCGGGGCCACCGCCGGGGGCGGGGCGCGTTGCGCGCGCCGCGGAAAACACCACGTCCAGCGCATGGCCGTCGCGCTCGATGCGGGCGACTTCGGAGTCGTGGAAGTGGACGGTCAGCGGCGTCATTCGACGACCTTGCCGCGGCCCGCCTTCACGGCCGAGCGTTCGCCCTTGGCTTGCAGCCGCCGGCGCTGCGAGCCCAGGGTAGGCCGGGTGGGGCGCCGGGCTTTGGGTGCCTGGGCGGCGCCGTCGACCAACGCCTGCAGCCGGCCCAGCGCGTCGGCGCGGTTGGCCTCCTGGCTGCGGCTGGCCTGGGCCTTGATGACGACCACGCCCTCGGCGGTGATGCGCTGGTCGCCCCGCGCCAGCAGGCGCTGTTTCACCTCCTCCGGCAGCGAAGAGGCGCGGATGTCGAAGCGCAGGTGCACCGCGCTGGACACTTTGTTCACGTTCTGCCCGCCCGGGCCTTGGGCGCGGATGGCGGTGAACTCGACTTCCTCTTCGCGGACGGTGGGCATGTCGAGGCGGCGCGCTAGCGCGAGCGGCGGTGGTGGTGGTACAGGCGCAGCACGAAATCCCAGGTGGGGTGGCCGCGGAACTCGGATTGGAACGACGCGAGCTCGAACGGCAGGTCCCTGTCCCAGCGCAGCACATGCTCCGGCGGCATGCACAGGGGCGCCAGCAGGGATGCGACGGTGACGTCGGCGCGGGTGATGTGGTCGCCGATCAGATAGGGGTTGTCGCGCAGGACGAGGTCCAGGCTGTCCATCGCGCGCCGGAACAGGTCCTTGGCCTCGGCCACTTTGTCGGGCCGGATCTTGTACAGCCGCCGCACCCCCTCGGCCAGCACCGGGTAGGTCAACCCGTAGAACGCGCCGCCCCACCAGGGGCCCCCTTGGCGCCAAAGGCCGGTGACCTTGCGGCGCTCCTCCAGCAGCGGGCCGTAGAAGATGCGCTGGATGCCCAGGCCGAATGCACGGTCCGCCAGCGCTTCCAGCTCGGCGCAGCGGGCGGCCTGGGCCGGGGTCACGCAAAGCCGGCGGGCGCCCAGGCGCTGCTCTATGTAGTCGAGGATGGCGCCGGAGCCCTGCACCCGCTGGCCGTCGTGCTCGAGCAGCGGCACGGTGTTGCCGGCGCCCAGCCGCTTCATGGTCCAGAGGTGGGCGCCGGGCAGGAGGGCGCGCTCGGTGTAGGGCAGCTGGTTGAAGTCCAGCGCCCAGCGGGCCTTTTCAGAGAAATGGGAGAGGGTGAAGGTGTACAAGCGAAGCATGGCGCAATGCTAAGCCTGCGCCGCCCGCGCCTGCGGGGCAGCCGCCCCGCGGCCGGGGCCCCTCAGCCCCGCGAAGGGAAGACGCCTTCCAGCGCGATGATGAAGTTGGTCCCGATGAAGGGGTTGCGGATGGGCACCGGCTGGTTGCCGCCCGCCGCGCCCACCATGGCCGGCGAAAGCGCCACCGGGTTGGTCATGGCGGTGGACCATATCGTGGCGTTGCCTTGCCCGGCGCCCGATGCGCCGAGCACATTGTTCGTGGCCGACGGTGTGTTGACGGGCTCCGTGGCCACGGCGGCCACCGAGACCACGTGGGTGTGCATGGGCATCTGCGTTTGCAGCAGCGTGGTGTTTTCGGTGCCGGAGAGTTCGCCCTGGGTGATGGGCGACAGGCCCAGGCCTGTCCCCATGCCTACCGGGCTGCGGCCGCGGAAGTCGGGCAGGCCGAAGGTGCTGACGCCGTCGCCGCCATAGGTGACGCCCAGCAGGGCGAACAGCGCGCTGTTCTGCGCGATCGGCATCAACTGGCCTTGGCAGAAGGCCCAGCCTGACGGCGCATAGTTGAAGCCCACCATGCGAATCTCACCAAGGAACGGTTCACTCATGAGGTTTCTCTCCGGGAGGGGCCGTGGCGGCATGGCCGCGGCCGGCGGCGCGGTGGCGCCGGGTCAGGCGCCGGCCGGGACGGGCACCGGCACCTGGGCAAGGGGTGAATGGAACACCATCTGCATCAGCTGGCGGCCATCTTCCAGCGGGCCGATGGGTGCCAGCAACAGCATCGGCCAGCGTTCCCCGGCCGAGTCCACGGTGCAGTTGACCTGGGATAGCCGCACGCCGTGCGGCAGGGCCAGTTCCGCCGAGTAGCAGCGGTAGCGGGCGTCCATCGCGACGCGCTCGCGCACGCTCTTCAACTCGGCGGGCAATCGACCTTCCCAAGGGCCGGACAGCCAGTAGGTCCGGCCCAGGTCGGTGCGCAGGCGGTCGAGGCTGGGGATGCTCATCAGGCGGCGCTTTCGCTTTCGGCGGCGATGTGGGACGGCGCCGGCGCGGGCCGGTGCATCTGGAGGTGGACGCCGTTGCCGGCGCCGGGCGCGAAGCCGAAGCGCTCATAGAGCCGGCGCGCCGGGTTGGCGGGTTCCACATGCAGGCTGACCGCCTGTCCCCGCGCGCCGGCCTGGGCGGTCAGCAGCCCCAGCAGGGCAGAACCCAATCCTTTGCCCCGCTCCGAGGGCGACAGACTGAGGTCGATCAGCGTGGCGCAGCTGCTCCCAGCCCACCAGTAGAGCCGGCCCACCGGGACGCCCGCGCGCAGCAGCAGCAGGAAACTCGCGTCGCCGTAATGCGCGCGGTAGTAGTCGTGCTGGAGCTGGAACTGCCGCCCGAGGAATCGGTCCAGGACATCCGCCGGCCAACCGGTGGCGGCCATCTCTTCGGCGCGGGTGCTGGCGTAAAGGGCCTTGAGAAAGGCGTGGTCGCCCGGCGCCGCCCGGCGGGCGCGGATCGATCTCAGGACAGGCACCGGCGCCGCGCCGGCATCGGGGAAGAACGAAGCGATGGGTTGATCGGGGGGAGCCAGGTCCATGTTTTTCCGGTGGGTTCGCCGGCCGCGGGCGGCCTGCCTTCGCTTCGGCCCGGCGGGTGCAAGGCGGCGCAGCGGATTCTCTGGCCGCGTTCGCGAGGCACACAACCTGACAGCCCTGTCAGGGCTGGGCAGCGCGGATCGGCCGGGGGCGGGGTGTATCTTCCTGGCCATTCCCGCGGACACGGCAAATCGGGATTTGCCTGCATCGCCCAAGTCTTGGCCGAGGTGTAGAAAGCGTCAGGGATCCTCTGCACCCCTCCATCCACCCTCCCTCAAGGCCAGCCGTCTTGCACTCCTCCCGGAAATTCCATTTCATCTCCGGCCTGCCGCGTTCCGGTTCAACGCTGCTCGCCGCGCTGCTGTTGCAGAACCCCCGTTTCCACGCCGGCATGAGCAGCCCGGTGGGCGCGTTGTTCAATGGCATGGTGGGCCAGTTTTCGGCGGGCAGCGAGTTCGGCCCGGTCATCGACCAGGCCCAGCGCCGGCGACTCCTGCGGGGCTTGTTCGACAGCTACTACGCCGACCATGCCGGCAAACCCGTGGTGTTCGACACCAACCGGCTGTGGAGCGCCAAGCTGCCCGCCCTGGTCGACCTGTTCCCGCAGTGCAAGGTGGTCGCCTGCGTGCGCAACGTCGCCTGGGTGATGGACAGCATCGAGCGGCTGTACCGCGCCAACCCGTACGAGAACACCCGGTTGTTTTCCGACGACAGCGAACGCAACAGCGTCTACAGCCGCGTCGACACCTTGTCGCAGCGCAACCGCCTGGTCGGTTTCGCCTGGTCTGCGCTGAAGGAGGCCTACTACGGGGAACAAGCGGCTTCGCTGCTCATCGTGGACTACGACCTGATGGCCGCGGCGCCGGAGCGGGTGCTGAGGCTCGTCTATGAATTCATTGACGAACCCTGGTTCGCGCACGACTTCGACAACGTGTCCTACGACGCGCCCGAGTTCGATGAGGCGCTGGGGCTGTCGGGACTGCACAAGGTCCGACCCAAGATCGAGGTGTCGTCGCGGCGCACCGTGCTGCCACCCGACCTGTTCGAGAAATACGCCGCGCTTTCGTTCTGGGAGGACGGCGCTGCCAGTGCCGCCCATGTGATCCGCAAAAAACCGGTTTGACCAGACCAGCCGCGAATCGATCCGCCCGCCCCTGCCTTGACGGAGACCTTCCATGAAATGGTTCAAACGTGCTCGACCGATGCCTGCGGCGATTCAGGAGCCGCCCAAGCGGTTGAAGCGCTCCGCCGTGGCGCTGATGATGCAGCTGGAGCCTCGCATCATGTTCGATGCGGCGGCTGTGGCCACGGCCGTCGAGGCTGCTTCGGATGCCCAGGGCGCGGAAAACCACGCGAAGCCGCCCGAGGACGCGCCGGAGCCGGCGGCGTCGGGCGCGGCGGTCGCCGACCCGGCGGGAGGGGGCCGCGCGGTCCTGTTCATCGATGCCCGCGTCCAGGATGCCGCCGTCCTCGCGGAGGGCACCGCCGCGGGGACCGAGGTGGTCTTCCTGCGGCAGGACCAGGATGGCCTGCGGCAGATGGCCGACTATCTTTCGCAGCACCCCGGCGCGTCGAGCGTGCAGATCGTTGGGCATGGCTACCAGGGCGATCTGTGGCTGGGCAGCACCTACCTCTCCGCTGAGAACGCCGCCGGCCATGCCGACAGCCTGGCACGCATCGGCAGCCAGATGCAGGAGGGGGGCGACATCCTGGTCTTCGCCTGCGACACCGCTGCGGGGGAGCGCGGCTTGAGCTTCGTCAACTCGCTGGCGCAGCTGACCGGCCGAGACGTGGCGGCATCGAACGACCGCACCGGCGCGGGCCATGACTGGGACCTGGAAATCTCGGTCGGCCAGATTGAATCGGCCTCCGTGCTGGCGGCCTCCGCGCAGGCCGCGTATGCGCACGACCTGGCGACGATCACCGTCACCAGCAATGCCGACAGCGGCGCCGGAACCCTGCGCCAGGCGATCGTCGACGCCGTCAACGGCGACACCATCACCTTCAACGCCGGCATGACGATCACCCTGACGACGGTGACCTCCGGCAACATGCTGGCGATCAATGAAAACCTCGTCATCGACGGCGACCTCAACAACGACGGGACCGCCGATGTCACGCTGAATGCGCAGAACCGGGGGCGGGTGCTGGCTGTGTCCGGCGGCAGCACGGTCACGCTGGATGGCTTGGTGTTGACCAATGGGCTGGTCTCGGGCAATGGCGGCGGTTTTGGCAGCATGACCGGTGGCGATGCGTTCGGCGCCGGGCTCCATGTGTCAGGGGCCGGCACGACGGTGACGGTGCTGGGTTCGACGATCACTGCCAATGCCGCTGCCGGCGGTGGCGGCGGCGGCAGTGGTACCGGTTACAACTATGGCGGCGGCGGCGGCGGCGGCCGGTCCAGCACCGGCGGTGGGAGCGGTGGCGCCTATAACGGTGGCATTTCCGGCGGCACCGCCATCAACGGCACTGGCGGTATCGGCGGATATAGCACCACGGCCGCTCAGGCCGGTAAAGGCGGATCGACGACCGGTGGCGCCGGGGGCAGCTCTGCCGGTGGATTTGTGGTTGGCGGGGCCGGTGCGACGGCCGGACCGGGGGGCGGTTCTTCCATCGGCGGCGGCGGCGGCGGCGCCGGTGCCTCCGGTGGTGCCACCGGTGGACGCGGCGGCCATGCTGCCGGTGCCATGTATGTCGGCGGGGGCGCCTTCCTCAACATGGCACGGTCGACGGTTTCCAGCAACTGGGGTGCAGGCGGCGGCGGCGGCGGTGGCTACCAGACCGCCGGTGGCGCCGGCGGCGATGGCGCCGGCGCGATCCGCGTCATCGGCACCTTCAGGTACCAGAACAGTTCGATGACCTTCAGCAACAACAGCGGCGTCGGCGGCAGCGGCGGCGGCTCCGACACCGGCAACGGCGGCGTCGCCGGCAGCAACGGCAATAGCACGAACAATATCCGCACCGCCGGCGGCACGGTCGACTCCAACTGGACCCCGCCCAACACCTCGCCGACGCTGGGAACGGTCACCGCCAATGCCGTCGGCCAGGCCAACGCAGGCCAGAACAGCTACAACTTCACCGTCGTCTACGCCGACAGCGACGGCACCATCGACAACACCACCATCGACACCAACGACGTGACCGTCAGCAGGGGTGGCACCAACCTCACCGTGGACAATGCCAGCTGGAACGCGGGCACCAACACCGCCACCTACACCGTCACGCCGGACGGCGGCACCTGGAACGATGCCGACAACGGCACCTGGACCATCGGCATCGTCGCCAACCAGGTGGCCGACAACGGCGGCGCCTTCGTGGCCGCCAACGCCAGCGCGGGCAGCTTCGCCGCGTCGATGGACACCACGGGGCCGACGGTGTCTTCCGTCTCGTCGTCCAGCGCCAACGGCAGCTACAAAGCCGGCGATACCTTGGCCATCACCGTGACCTTCAACGAAGCCGTGACCGTCACCGGTACGCCCACGCTGACGTTGAATTCCGGGGGGGCGGCCTCCTACGCCTCCGGCAGCGGCACCAATACGCTGACTTTCAACTACACCATCCAGGCCGGCGAAAACGCCGCCGACCTGGACTACAGCGCGACCAATTCACTCGCGTTGTCGGGCGGCACGCTGCGCGACGCCGTGGCGAACAACGCCACGCTGACGCTGCCCGCCGTCGGTGGCGGCAGCTCGCTGGGCGGGCAGAAGAACATCGTCGTGGACACCGCCGCGCCCACGGTCAACTCCGTCAGTTCGTCCACCGCCAACGGCACCTACAAGGTCGGGGACACGATCGCCGTCACCGTGACCTTCGCCGAGACCGTCACCGTCACGGGAACGCCGACGCTGACGCTGAACTCCGGCGGCACGGCCAGCTACGCCTCGGGCAGCGGCAGCAACACGCTCACTTTCAACTACACCGTCCAGGCGGGCGACTCGGCGGCCGACCTCGACTACAGCGCCACCAACGCCCTGTCGCTGTCCGGCGGCACCATCCGCGACGCCGCCTCGAACTCCGCCACGCTGACGCTGCCCACCGTCGGCGGCGGCAGTTCGCTGGGCGGGCAGAAGAACATCGTCGTCGATGGCGTGGCACCCGCGCTGGGCGCCGACACGGTGCCGGCAGACGCCACCTATGCCACGGGCCAGAACCTGGACTTCACCGTCAGCTACAGCGAAGCCGTCACCGTCAACACCGGCGGCGGCACGCCCTACATCGCGCTGACGCTGGACACCGGCGGCTCGGTGCAGGCGGCTTACGTCAGCGGGTCGGGCACCAGCACGCTGACCTTCCGCTACACCGTGGCCTCGGGCAACCTGGACGCCAACGGCGTGGCGGCCGCCAGTGCGATCACCCTGAACGGCGGCACGGTGCGCGACGCCGCGGGCAACAACGCCGCGACCACCGGCATCACCTTCGCCTCCACGGCCAATGTGCGGGTGGATGGCGTGGCGCCCACGGTGACGTCGATCAACCGGGTCAGCGGGGCGACGACCAACGCCACCAGCGTCGACTACACCGTGACCTTCGCCGAGGGCGTCAGCGGCGTCGACACGTCCGACTTCACCTTGACGACGACGGGCACGGCCGCCGGGTCGATCGCGTCGGTGGCGCAGGTCAACGCCAGCACCTACACCGTCACGGTGAACACGCTGAGCGGCGACGGCACGGTGCGGCTGGACCTGAAGAACGCCGGCACCGGCATCGCCGACACCGCCGGCAATGCCATCGCCACCGGCTACACCAGCGGGCAGACCTACACGCTGGACAACACAGCGCCCTCGGTGACCTCGGTGGGCGTGCCGGCAAACGCGACCTATGTGACAGGGCAAAACCTCGACTTCACCGTGAACTTCGACCAGGCCGTCACGGTGAACACCGGCGGCGGCACGCCGCGCATCGCGTTGACGCTGGACACCGGGGGAACGGTCTACGCGAGCTACCTCTCGGGCAGCGGTACCAGCGCGCTGGTGTTCCGCTACACCGTGGCCGCGGGCAACCTGGACAACAACGGCATCGCGGTGGGGGGCGGCATCGACGCCAACGGCGGCACGCTGCGCGATGCCGCCACCAACAACGCCGTGCTGACCCTCAACAGCGTGGGCAGCACCGCGGCCGTGCTGGTCGACGCGGTGCAGCCCACGGTGGCCTCGGTCGGGGTGCCGGCCAACGCGACCTACGCCGCAGGCCAGAACCTGGACTTCACCGTCAATTTCAGCGAGAACGTCACCGTCAACACCGGTGGCGGCACGCCCTACATCGGGCTGACGCTCAACACCGGCGGCACCGTGCAGGCGGCTTACGTCAGCGGGTCGGGCACCAGCGCGCTGGTGTTCCGCTACACCGTGGCCACCGGCAACCTGGACGCCGACGGCGTCGCGCTGGGTGCGGCCATCACCGCCAATGGCGGGACGCTGCGCGACGCCACCGGCAACGATGCCGCGCTGGCGCTGAACGGCGTCAGCGCCACCACCTCGGTGCTGGTGGACGGCGTGGCCCCTGCGGTGACGTCGATCAACCGGGTCAGCGGGGCGACGACCAACGCCACCAGCGTCGACTACACCGTGACCTTCGCCGAGGGCGTCAGCGGCGTCGACACGTCCGACTTCACCTTGACGACGACGGGCACGGCCGCCGGGTCGATCGCGTCGGTGGCGCAGGTCAACGCCAGCACCTACACCGTCACGGTGAACACGCTGAGCGGCGACGGCACGGTGCGGCTGGACCTGAAGAACGCCGGCACCGGCATCGCCGACACCGCCGGCAACGCCAT
>CBJNAE010000083.1:0-13478 GCA_966433995.1 uncultured Ideonella sp.
CGCCGCCAAGTCGCCGTCCTGGCCCTCTTGACGCTGATGTGGGGCGTCAACTGGCCGATGATGAAATTCAGCCTGCGCGAGCTGACGCCGCTTTATTTCCGGGCCATCACGATGACCGGCGGTGCCCTCGGGCTCTACCTGTTCTTCCGCTGGCGCGGCGTGCGCATGTCGCTGCCGCGGGCCGAGGTCGCGCGCGTGGCCTGGCTGGCCCTGCCCAACATCCTGGGCTGGCACTTTTTCTCGATCATCGGCCTGCAGGCACTGGCCTCGGGGCGCGCGGCCATCCTCGGCTTCACGATGCCGGTTTGGACGGTGCTGCTCGGCGTGCTGCTGTTCAAGCAGGCGCTGAACGGCCGGGTGCTGCTCAGCGCGGTCGCCGCCGCGGCCGCGGTGGCGCTGTTGTCGGCCCAGGAGTTCACCCAGCTGGCGGGCAAGCCGGTGGGCGTGCTGTGGATGCAGCTGGCCGCGCTGTGCTGGGCCGCGGGAACCTTGATGATGCGCCGCACGAAGACCAGCCTGCCCACCGAGGCGGTAACGGTCTGGATGATGGCCATGGGCTCGGTGTTCTTCTGGGTCGCCGCGCCGTTGATGGAGCCGACGCCCCACCCCGCCGCCTTCAGCCCGCTGCTGTGGGCCTCCCTGGCCTACGGGGTGTTCCTGAACTACGGCTATGCCCAGGTGGTCTGGTTCAGCATGGCCCGCAACATGCCGCCCACTGCCAGCGCTTTCTCGGTGATGGCCGTTCCCCTGGTGGGCACCTTGTCCGCCACGCTGATCGTGGGCGAGGTGCCGCGCGCCCTCGACTTCGCGGCGGCGGGCTGCATCGTGGTGGCCATCGGCAGCGCGTTGATCCCGCGGCGCGGCACTGCGGCTTGAACGCGACGCGCGCCCGGAGTCCGGATTCGCCGGCCACCGTCAGTGCCGATGCCCATGGCCGGAACGGGTCGCGTACCCACGCGCCTCGTCGTAGGCCGCCACCTGCTCGTCCGAAAGGAGCCCGCGCGTTCTCAAGTGCGCGATCAGGTGGACGGCGCGCAACTGGCCCTGGAGGGAAGCGATGCGCGCGGCAGCTTCTTCCACGCCTTTTTCGTCGATGGCGCGCTCCTTGAACGCCTTGTCCAAGGACGCCTCTTCGGCCACGATCCTGGCGCCGAGTCCTTGCGCGCGCGCTTTCATGTCGGCGGCGATGCCCTCCACTGCACGCCGCTGCTCCGGCGTGAGCTTGAGTTGCGCCGCCAGTTGCAGGGCGTGCATCGGGCCCGGCACGCCATTGAGCTCGGCCGGAAGCGATGCGCCCATGCCCCGGCCTTCGCGCAAATCGGCGACCTGCTCCGCGGAGAGCGCCTTGATCTCGCGGTCCATCATCCCCGCGTAGCCGCTCGTCTGCGATTGACGATAGTGGGCGGCCGGCTCGATGGCGGTCACGGTGAAGGCGCCGTTCACCCTTTCCGCCGCGAACTTGACCTTGTCGCCTTCCTTCAGGCCGTCGAGGAGCTTCGGATCCGCGGCCTTGAACACCATCGTCATGGCCGGCATGTCGAGGTTTTTCAGGGGGCCGTGGCGCAGCGTCACCTTGCCCTGCGCTTTGTCGAGCTTGCGCACCTCGCCGTCGCTTTGCGGTGCCGCGGCCGCTTCGGGGTGATGCCCGCCGTGATCGGCGGCTGAAGCCGGCGCGGGCTGGGCGTGGGGTGCGGATGCCGCGGCGGCGATGACCGCGGCGACAAGGATCTGGCTGAATCGCATGTTGAACTCCTTCAGGGTTTCGGGTGGTGTGCAGGTGCAGTCAAGCGACCGCATCGGCAATCAAAGCGGCGAGGATGCGGCGGCATTTCATTTGACGGTCACTTTCCCGACCATGCCGGCCTCGAAGTGGCCAGGGATGAGGCAGGCGAACTGGAACACACCGGCCTGGGTGAACTGCCAGACGATTTCGCCGCTCTTGCCGGGTTTGACATGGGCCATGTGGGGCTCGTCGTGCTCCATGCCGGGGAATTTCTTCATCATCTCGGCATGCTTCTTCAGCTCGTCGGCGGTTCCAAGCACCATCTCGTGAAGAACTTGGCCCTTGTTGGTGGCGACGAGCCTGACGGTCTGGCCGCGCCTGACGGTGATGCCCGCCGGCGTGAAGCGCATGGCGTCGGACATGTCCAGCCGGATGGTCTTCGTCGCCTTGGACGGATCGCCCTCGCGCCCGAAAGCGGTCTCCTCGACCTTGGCGGCATCGTATTTCCGCAAGTTGGCTGCGTGCTCCTCAGTGCCATGCGCGAAAGCACCGGTGGCCAGGGTCAACGCCGCAAGCACCGCCCAGGCGGCTTTGGTATTCATGTCGTGCTCCTTCAAGCTGTTCAATGGTGGGAATGGCCGTCGCCGGCAGGCTTGCGCACATTCAGCGTCTTGCCGTCTGCTTTGGGGGCGGGTGTGCGGGCAGGCTGCTCCACCGGGCCGGTGTATTCGTAAGCCACGGTCCCTGGTGGATGCTTGTAGAAACCGGGGTCTTTGTAGTCGCCGCGCCCAACGTCGTCGCGCACCTTGACGACGCTGAACATGCCGCCCATCTCCAGCGGGCCGAAAGGCCCGGTGCCGGTCATCATCGGCAGCGTGTTGTCCGGCAGGGGCATTTCCATCGAGCCCATGTCGGCCATGCCTTTGTCGCCCATGACCATGTAGTCGGGCACGAGCCGGGTGATGCGCTCGGCCACCCCCTGGTGGTCGACGCCGATCATGTTGGGCACGTCGTGGCCCATGGCGTTCATGGTGTGGTGGGACTTGTGGCAGTGGATGGCCCAGTCGCCGGCGACGGCTACGAATTCGAAGGCTCGCATCTGCCCCACCGCGATGTCCGTCGTCACCTCCGGCCACCGGGCCGACGGGGGCACCCAGCCACCGTCGGTGCCGGTCACGACGAAATGCGGCCCGTGCATGTGGATGGGGTGGTTGGTCATCGTCAGGTTGCCGACGCGGACCCGCACGCGGTCGCCGGTGCGGCAGACCAGCGGGTCGATGCCGGGGAAGACGCGGCTGTTCCAGGTCCACAGGTTGAAATCCGTCATCTCCGACGTCTTGGGCGTTGCCGCGCCCGGCTCGATGTCGTAGGCCGCGAGCAGGAATACGAAGTCGCGGTCCACCCGCATTTGCCGCGGGTCCTTCGGGTGGATGATGAACATGCCCATCATGCCCATGGCCATCTGTGTCATCTCGTCGGCGTGCGGGTGGTACATGTGGGTGCCCGGGCGCAGCAGCGTGAATTCATAGACGAAAGTCTTGCCCGGCGGGATGTGGGGCTGGGTGAGCCCGCCCACACCGTCCATGCCGCAGGGCAGCAGGATGCCGTGCCAGTGCACCGTGGTGTGCTCGGGCAGCTTGTTGGTGACGAAGATGCGCACGCGGTCGCCTTCCACCGCTTCGATGGTCGGGCCCGGGCTCGACCCGTTGTAACCCCAGAGGTTGGCCTTCATGCCCGGCGCCATTTCGCGCACGACGGGCTCGGCCACGAGGTGGAATTCCTTGACGCCGTTGTTCATGCGCCAGGGCAGCGACCAGCCGTTGAGCGTGGCCACGGGGTTGTAGGGACGGCCCGTCGTGGGCACCAGCGGCGGCTGCATCGCCGGTGCGGTCTGGATGACCGCCTCGGGTAGCGACGCCGCGCCGACTCGGCTGACGGCCGTGGCGCCCAGGGCGACGGCGCCGGCTGCTTTGAAGAAATCGCGTCGATGGGACATGGTCGTGCTTTCAGTGGCCGGCCGCCCGTTGGGCGGGAGCGGCGGTGGATTCCGATATCGCGGTGCCCGCACCGGGAGAGCGTCCCGTCAGCGCGGTTTGAAGGTTGCTGTCGGAGACCCAGAAGTCGCGCAGCGCTTGTACGTAGTCGGTCACGCTGCGCACCTGATCCCGAGAATCCGCGAGCAGTTCGAAAACACCGATGAGCATGCCGTTGTAGCGAAGTAGGTTCTCCTCGGAGATGCGCTTGCGCAGGGGGACCACTTCGTCGCGGTAGTGCCTGGCCAGGTCGTAGGCCGTCCTGTAGGCCGAGTACGTCTCGCGCACTTCCGAACGTGCGTTCACCGCCAACTCCGCGGCGCGGTGGACCGCCTGCCTGTAGACCGCCTCGGCACGGGCAGAGCGCGCCGAGCCGAAGTCGAACCATGGGATGGGCAGCTCCAATTCAAAGCCGTTGCGGCGTTCCTCCCCGGTCTCGCTCTTGTTCCGGTAGCCCAGTTCGAGCCCGTTCAAAAGGCGCGTGGCCTCGGCCAGCCCCAGCGCATCGGCGGTGGCCTGGACCGATCGCTTGGCCATCAAGACATCGAGCCGCTTGTCGATGGCGGTCTGCTCGGCATCCCTCGGCGCCGCGGGTTCATTGGGCAGGTCAGGCAGGCGCTCGGGCAGTTTGAAGTCGATCGGGTCCCCGGCAAGGCCCAGCAGCCGGGTCAGCCGTTCCCGCTCGGCCACCGCTTGTTGCCGGGCCCGCGCCAGGCCGGCCGTGGCCTCGGAATAGAACGCCTGCTCGCGCATTTGGGCGAGCTTGTTGAAGTTGCCCGCCCGCAGCATGCGCCTGGCCAATTCATTGGAGGCGTCGGCAGCTTCTTTGACCTGTTGGAAGTAGCGCACCAGCTCCTGAGCCGCGACCGCGCCATAGAAGGCCTTGCGTGTTTCGGCGGCGATGCCGACGGCTTCATACGCGGCACGGAACTGGGCCTGCTCGAATTGGCGCTGCTGCGCCTGCCTGGCCGCGGGCATGGTCAACAGGCCCAGGATGTCGAACATGACGGAGCGCTCGATCTCGACGGCGCCGCCGCCCAGGTCCATCCGCCCGAAGCCGAAGACGGGATTGCGCAACCGCCCTGCCTGGACGAGGTCCGCTTCGGCGATGCCGAGCTGGCTGAAACTCGCCTGCAGCCCCCGGTTGTTCAGCAGGGCGATTTCGACGGCGGTGTCCGCCGTCAGCGGCTGCCGGAGCAACTCGGCCACGCGCGCGCTGGCGCTGTCGGCGTCCCGCTGGGAACGCTGCATCGCGACGGACTGCCCAGTTCGCTCCTGGGCCAGCTGGGAGACTTTGCCCATGCCGCCATCAGGCGAGAAAGAGGCGCAACCCGCCAGGATCAACGCTGCCGGCGCCAATCCAAAAAGGATGTTTTTCATTGTTCGGAACCGATTGAGTCATCGGCTTGGCGTAGCCATAGCCAGGAGACGCTCGCGCTGTCCGCTCAGCGGACGCACGAGCCCCATCAGGCCTCCCGCGGAGGCCTTGTCGGGTCAGATGGTTCGGGGTGGACGCTCTTGGCCGTCCGACTGGAACGTCGCGGCAGGGGCACAGAGGTCAGGGAAGGACGCCGAGGTCAAAACCAGCGGCTCTTCAAGGCCGGCTGAGGTGCTCGGCACCGGTGGGACCGAGCAGGACGCCGAACACATGCTGCACTTTGGGGTGGCATGGTCATGCCCAGCGTGCGAATCGCCGCTGTCGCCATGGATCGCATGCCCATCCGCATGGTTGCCGTGGACATGCCCGCCGGCATGCGGGTCGTGCAGCTCGGCTTGGTCCATCCCGCCGGCGGGCGCGCAAGGCATGGTGACCGCCATCGCACCCCGGATGGGGAGCAACACGGTCAGAAGAACTACGAGCCAAATGCGCAACAGTTTCAAAGGGAAAAGGCTACCAGAGCTGGATCAAGGTTTCGCCATCGTAAACCTTGCCCCTGTGGCAATGTCAAGCGATCCGGTGACGCGATGACGAAGTCTGGCGGGCGGGCGGACGTGTGTCCTGCGACAGGGTATCGATGATGGGGCAGTCCGGGCGGTCGTCGCCACGGCAACACTGCACCAGGTGCTCCAGCGTCGCCTTCATGGCATGAAGCTCCTTGAGCTTGTCTTCCAGCTCGCGCAGGTGAACCTGGGCAAGCTCCCGGACTTGGCGGCTGGAGCGCCTGCGGTTTTGCCACAAGCTCAGCAGCTGGGAGATTTCCGGCAGCGAAAAACCGAGGTCGCGGGAGTGCCGGATGAAACGCAAGGTCTGAACGTCCGCCTCGCCGTACTGGCGGTATCCCGATTCCGAACGCTTGGCCGCCGGCAGCATGCCGACGCCTTCGTAGTGACGAATCATCTTGGCAGACACGCCGGATGCGGCGGCGGCTTGTCCGATGTTGAGCATGGCTTTGGCCCCTGGGCGTTGGGAAGTTGGGAAACACCGTCAACTTTAAAGTTTCCGACGGTAGGAAGGTCAAGGCGAAGTTCGGGACGGGCGAGGACGCTCCACCGCTTGACCTTCCCACGGCGTCAAGGTCGAGACTTCATTCATCCAGACGAAAGGAGCCCACGATGCTGACCTACCGAGTTGACGACATGACCTGCGGACATTGCGCCACGGCCATCACCAACGCCCTGCGTGCGATCGACAGTGGGATTCGGGTGCAGATCGACTTGACGCGGCACCTGGTGCAGGTCGAGGCGACGCAAGCCCGGGCCAGCAGGGTCGCCGCAGCCATTGCCGAGGCGGGCTACGCCCCCGTGGCAGTCGTTGCATCGCCGGCCGATCAGCCCCGAGACAAAAAAGGGGGCTGTTGCGGGTGTTGTGGTTGACGCGAGTCAATTCGCCCCGCTTGCTCGGCTTTGACACTCACGAAAAAGGAACCGGGCCAACCATGGACGACAAGCCAACTTGTCCAAGGGATTGGCCAGGGCGGACCCTCGATCGGAACAGGAATCTGGATTGCCCCGGCCACCCTCAGTTGCCCATCCTCTCAAGCATGGTGCGCCCTTGACCTTCCGACAGCGCCAAGTTCCTGGATGAACACTCGATTGCCACCTCCGCATTGGAAAACAGGGCGGATGAGCAGCGCCAAAAAGCCGCCACGGTGGCCTTCGTCGGCGTCGCCGGCGGGAGTGCACCCCTTCCCTTTGCCCGACCGGTGGCGTGCCGACCGCGGCGAGGGCCCGCCGCCTCAAGCCCGGCTGGTTTTCTTCCCGGCCGGCTTGGCGGGCGCGCGGCGGCAATCCCGGCACTGCCCGTACAGCGTGAGGTCGTGGTCTTCGACCGTGAAACCCTCCGGCGCCAGCTTGGCGAGGTTGCCGGGGCAGGCGTGCACGTCGAACACCCTGCCGCAGCTGCGGCACTGGAAATGGTGGTGGTGCCCATGGCCGGCCACCTCGTAGCGCGGGTTCTCGCCGGGCAGCAGCACGGTGCGCAGTTCGCCGTCCTCGGCGAGCTGCTTCAGGTTGCGGTAGACGGTGGCGATGCCCATCCCGGGCACCTCCGCCTGGGCGGCCGCCAGCACTTCGTCGGGCAGGAGCGGGCGTTCGGCCTGGGCGATCGCGGCGCTGATGGCGGCGCGCTGTCGGGTGGATCTTTCCATGGGGGGATTTTGCCGGCTTTGTGGCGGGGCCCGGAGCATCCTGGCGCTTCGCACCACCTCGCGGGACGGGGGCGCCCGCCGCAATGGCTGCCGTCCTACAGACGATGCCGTCATGCCTGCCTATGGTCCATCGGCAGCGGGAGGCCATGCCGGCGGGCCGCCGCGCGAAGCGTCGCACGCCTGCCTGCGCAACTGCGAGCACTGCCCATGGACAGCACCGCCCACCTCCTCGAACAAGCTCTGTTGCGGGTTGCGCTGCCGCTGTGGATGCTCGCGGGCCTGGCAGACTGGGCCTGCCACCGGGTGCAGCGCATCGAGCGCAGCGCCGGGCTGAAGGAGTCCTGGCTGCACCTGGCGATGCTGGCGGAGCTGGGCGCCGGCATCGTGGCGGCGCTCGCCTTCCAACCGACGGCGTTGCTGCTGGCGCTGTTGGCGCTGGCCTGTCTCGCGCACGAACTCACCGTGTGGTGGGACCTCGCCTACGCCAGCGAGCGCCGGGTGATACCGCCGTACGAGCAATGGGTGCACGGCGTGCAGGTCGCGCTGCCCTGGGTGTGCCTGGCCGGCCTGGCGATCGCGCACCGGGACCAGGCTTTGGCGCTGGTCGGCTGGGCAGGCCCGACACCCGAATGGCGGTTGCGTTGGCGCGAGGCCCCGTTGCCGGCCTGGGCCTGGGCGGCCATCGCGGCGGGCGCCGCCGTGCTCGTGGTCCTGCCCTTCGCGGAGGAACACGCGCGCTGCCGAAAGGCGCGCGCATCGCCGCGGGGCGCGCATGCGCCACGGCGTCCCGGTCAAGGCGACACGTAAAAACTTCCGGTGACCGCCGCCATGCCGGCGCGCCGGCGGCAGCCACCTCCGGTACGTGCCCGCCGCGCGCGCCCGCGTCAACGGAACGCGCCTTGCTCCTCGCACGGGCCGACATATCACCGACCGATGCGCCCGTCCCGGGCCGGCCATCGGCACCCACACCTGGAGGCCATTCAAAACATGGACGTTCCCCGACCCGCCGCGCAGGTAGCCTGTGTCGCCGCCCTGCTCGGCGGCTTGGCCGGCTGCGGAGACCAGCCCGCCACGTCGCCGGTCGAAACACCCGGGGCCGCCGAGTCGGCCACCACCCGCGCCCTGGACGCGGGGGCCGCGCTCCTGCAGGCCAAACCGCCGATCGAGGCCATCAACGCCTACCTCGACGGATTCCATTTCTACAACGGCAGGATGGGCGCCCAGATGGAAGCCCACCACTATTGCGCCGTCCTGAACGAGGAGGTCATCCAGTGCGCCATCTATGACGGCAACACACGGGACGCCAGGCTCATGGGGGTGGAATACATCATCAGCGGCCGGCTGTTCGCCGGGCTGCCGGACGCCGAGAAGGCGCTGTGGCACAGCCACGTCCATGAGGTCAAGTCCGGCCAACTCATCGCGCCGGGTCTGCCGCCGGCGGCCGAGCGCGCGTTGATGGAAAAGCTGGTCGGCACCTATGGCAAAACCTGGCACACCTGGCACACCGACCTGCACCGGGACCTTCCGCACGGCGTGCCGCAATTGATGATGGGCTTCACCGCCGACGGCCAGGCAGACCCGGGCCTCGTGGAGGCCCGCGATCGGCGGTTCGACGTGGACAGCGCCGAAAAGCGCAGGGACCGCGCGGGCATCCCCTCGCCGCCGGTCCACCCGGGCGCGGATGGATGGCAGCGCGGGCAAACGGTGCAAATCCCGGACCCCACGGGCGGCGGGCACACCGCCGCGCCGGACAACCGGCAGCCGCACAAGCCCTGAGGGCCGGCGGGTGCGGCCGGTCAGGATTTGCCGCCGACCGAAGCCTTCAGTTCCTTGGCGTGGTCGAGGTGCTGTTTCAGCGCGGGCAGGGTTTTCGACGCCCAGGCTTTCACCTCGCCGTCCTTCGACTCGTTCGCGGCCTTCTCAAACAGCTTGATCGTGTCTTCATGCGCCTTGACGCCGAACTGCTCGGCGTATTTCGCGTCGAATTTCGCCCCTTCCGAAGCACCGAGCAATTTGATCTTGGCCTTTTGCGCCAACGACGGACCGTCCGAGACCTCGACGCCTTTGGACGCGGCCAGCGCGGCCAGCTCCTGCCCGGCCTTGGTGTGGTCGTCGATCATCTGCTTGGCGAATGCCTTGACCTTGGCGTCCGACGCCTTGGTTTCGGCCAGCTTGCTGCTTTCCACCTCGGCGTGGCCGTTCTCAGCGGCCTGCTTCAAAAACGCGGCGTCGGCGCGGGCGAGCTTGGCGGGCCGGGACGCGGACTCGGCGGGTGCAGTGGGCGGGGCGGTCTGGGCCAAGGCACCGGCAGCCATCAGGCAGCCGGCCAAGGCGGCTGCGGCAAGGCGGACAGAAGGTTTCATGGGCATGGGTTTTCTCCTCTTCGTGGATGGGTGCCGAACGGCACCCTGCCCCGCGAAGAGGCAAGCCGCGCGCCCGCGCTGGAGGCAGGCGCTATTGGCCGCCGAACCAGGCGCCGAACCGCTGCGCGGCGTAGCGGCCCTTCATCGCGTAGACCTCCTGCGTGGGGTGCAGCCCGTCGGGGCAGATCACGGTGACTTGGCGCCCGTCCAGGTAGGCCATCAGGTTGGCGTACTGGTCGATCACCGGCACCTGCTCCTGCGCGGCCACCTGCCTCATCGCGTCGGCGTACCGATCCAGGCCCGCGGGGCCGCTGTCGCGCGTGGGGTTGGGCGTCTCGAAGACCACTTGCTTGCCGCGGGCCTTGGCCAGTCGGGCCAGTTGGCGCAGGCAGGACTGGTAGCCGGCGACGCCCACCTTCCACTCGTCGTTGATCGCGTGGTTGATGATGACGTAGTGCGCGTTGGACGCCGCGATGTGCTGGCTCCAGGGCGCGTGCCTGCCGTCGGTGCCGTTGAGCAGGTCGCAGGCGGTCGAGCCGCTGACGCCCTCATTGCGCACGTCGTAGGCGATGGCCGGCGACGACGCCTTCAACGCCTCGGCGAAGGCCGCCGGCGCCGGTTGCGCCACCTGGCCGCCCTGGCCGGAGCGGTAGCCCCACACCGTGGAATCGCCGTGGTACTCGACGATGCGCTGCGCGCCGGCGGGGCTGCCGCCGAACTTCCAGGCGCGCACGTAGTTGACCTCGTAGGAGTTCGACTTGCCCTGCGGCGTGGTGTGGTCGGGTTGTCCCGACTCGCCGCCGAACCACAGGTCGAGCATCAGGTACATCGGGTCGCTCATGGCGGCGTCGACCGTCAGCACCGGCTTGCCGTCGAAGTAGTAGGTCTGCTTGTTGGGTTCCCACTTGACCGCGTACTTGTGGAAGCCTGCGGACAAGTCCACGCCGGTGTCGTACTGGCGGAAGCCCAGGCGGTCGATCGTCTGGTTCGGATGGTCGCCCTTCCAGACGGTGGCGCCGTAGGCCTGGGGGTGCAGGACGCCGTCCTTTTCGAATCCCCAGGGATGGGCGCCGCCGGGGTAGGCCTCCATCACGTCCATCTCGGGGCGGCGCTCGCCGATGTGGTTGAACAGCCAGAACGCGGGCCAGGTTCCCTTGCCCACCGGCAGCTTGGCCTCGACCTCGAAGTAGCCGTAGGTCTGGTAGTACTTGCCGTCGGTGTCGATCGTGCGGTTGAAGAAATTCCCGCTCGCGTCGCGCTGCGGCCAGATCTTGAGCTTGCCGTCCTCGACCGCGTAGTTCTTCGTCGCGCTGGCCTCCTGGTACCAGATCGAGTCGTTCCACTTGCCGGCGTCCAGCGTCGCGCCGTTGAACTCTTCGCTGAAAGTCGGGGTGTAGTCGGCCGCGTTCTGGCCGAACGGGCCGGGCGCACCGCCGGGCGTGCCCGTGGCCTGTTCCGACGACACTTCGCACACCTTGTTCGCGCCGGGGGCCGGGTCGCCGAACACATCGTTGTTGCAGGCGATGGACCCGCTGGCCGTCTGGAAGGCGTACTGCCCGTCCAGGCCGTAGCGCACCTGCCGGGTGCCCGAGAAGGTGCACATGCCGTATTCGACGGCGCACTGGGTCCACGTCGGCGCGGGCGGCGTCGCCGGGGCCTCGTCGCCGGCGACCTCGCACACCTTGTTGGCGCCGGGTGCCGGGTCGCCGAAGACATCGTTGTTGCAGGCGATGGAACCGGTGGCAGTCTGGACCGCGTATTGGCCGTCCAGGCCGTAGCGCACCTGGCGCGTGCCGGTGAAGCTGCAGGTGCCGTATTCGACGGCGCATTGCGTCCAGGACACCACCGGCGGGCTGGACGGCGCCTGCGCCGCGTATTCGCAGACCTTGTCCGCGCCCGGGACCGGGTCGCCGAAGACGCTGTTGTCGCAGGCGATGGAGCCGGTGGCGGTCTGGTAGGCGTAGTGGCCTTCGGCGCCGTAGCGCACTTCACGCGTCCCGGAGAAATTGCACACGCCGGATTCGACGGCGCAGGGCGTCCAGCCGGCCGCATCGCCGGCAGCCAGCGCGCGCGCCCTTTCCGCCTGCGCGGTGTCGCCCGTGGCCCGGCCGGCGCCGTCGCCTCCGCCGCAGGCGGAAAGGACGGTCACGCACAGCGCCGCGGCGGCGATCCGCCGCCAACGGGTGATCGATGTTCCAAGATTCATTCTTCTGTTTCCTCTGGTTTCGTTTTGGTTTCGTCTATCCGTTCCCTCGCGCAAGGGCGGTGTCCGCCGATCCGCGCGCCGCGGCGTCTCCACGGCGGGCCGGATCGTAGGGAGGGCGGACGCCTGGGGAAAGCGAAAAAGCGGCAAGAGATCATTCCAGGCCGGCCGGAACCGGTCCCGGCGTCCGAGTCCCCTCGCGAGGCCAGTCCGCCGTCCGCGAGGGCCGCGTCGGTGGCCATCAAAGGTGGCGCCCCCGGAGTCAGGCGTCTTCGATCTCGAACCGTCCGCAGAGGTCCATCAGCCGCCAGAGCAGGAAATCGATGATGCAGCGCGCGTCTTCGCTCCGGTAGGTGCAGATCTCCAGCCTGTCGGGCCGCGGGACGATGGTGCTGAACCAGCGGCCATCACCGGCTTCCCCGCCCGCGTCGTAGAAGAAGCAATCGCCGCTTTCAGAGCAGCCGCGGTAGCAGGGGATCTCCCGGAGCAGCTTGTCGACCGAATCGCAGCCGCGCGGGTCGCGGGCGATCGACCGCAGGTCGGCTTCGCCGAGGCGGACGACGAATTCATGCCCCATGGCGCGACACCCGTTTCATTCGCCCGAAGCCGGTTGCGTGGCGGGCGACGCGCCCACCGGCGACAGCAGCATCGTCGGTGGCTTGCCCAGCGACAGGCCGGCGTCGCGCAACCGTTCCAGCGCGTCGAAGAGCACGTCGCTGCGCACGCCGTAGGCCGCCCGCGGCGAGCGCACGAAACCGGTCGCGTTGAACACCAGGTTGGCTCCGTCGATGCCGTCGAGCTGCACATTCGGGGCCGGCGAGTCCAGCACGCCCGGGTGTTCCTGAAGGGCTTGCAGCAAGACCTCCCTGGCCTTGCGGGTGTCGGTCGACAGCGGCATCGGAAGCTTGATCTGCACCATGCCCAGGGGGTCGGTGTAGGTCACGTTGCGCACGATCTTGGTGATGAACTCCGAGTTCGGCACGATGACGGTGGACCGGTCGCCCATCTGGATCTCGGTGGCGCGCACGTTGATGCGCCGGATGTCGCCCTCCACCCCCGCCAGCGACACCCAGTCGCCGACCTTGACCGGGCGCTCGGCCAGCAGGATCAGGCCGGAGACGAAGTTCTGCACCACCGCCTGCAGGCCGAAGCCGATGCCCACCGACAAGGCGCTGGCGACCCAGGCCACGCGCTCCAGCCCGACGCCCACCGCCGACATCGCCAGCGCCACGACCACCACCGCACCCACGTAGCCGATCAGCGTGCCCACCGACAGGCGCATCCCGGCGTCCATGCGGGTGGTGGGCATGTAACGGTCGACCAGCCATCCCTTGAACGCCCGCACCGCGAACAACCCGAGCACCAGCACCAGCCCGGCCTGCAGCAGCGCCGAGGGCTTGACGTTGAACTCGCCGATGGCGATGCCCTCGCCCACGCGGCCGGCCCGTCGCAGCAGCTCCAGCGGGCCTTCGCCGAACGGCGCCATCAGCAGCACGACGGCGAGAGAAGCGATCAGGATGCGGCTCAGCCCGGACAGCAGCACCGCCGTCTGCTCGCGCGTCTTCGGCG
>CBJNAE010000084.1:0-13434 GCA_966433995.1 uncultured Ideonella sp.
GAGCGGCGCCCTTACAAGGCGTAGGTCGGGGGTTCGAACCCCTCAGCACCCACCACCGGTTCCGATGCACCAGCCCCGCGGGCCCCGGGCATCCCCAGCGAGCGACGCCGCAGCAGGCGTCAGATAAAATCCAAGTTTCACCGTGATGCAAAGGCGAACCCAGGTTCGCCTTTGTCACATCTGCAGCGCCTTTCCAGGCGACCGACCCACCGTTCGAGGCTCACTGATGTTTGACTTTATTCGCTCCAACACGAAGGTGTTCTTCTTCATCTTGTTGGCGCTGATCATCCCGTCGTTCGTTTTCGTGGGGGTGGACGGCTACCGCCGGTTTGACGAGGGCGGCAATGTCACGGCCGCCAAGGTGGACGGCAAGAAAATCTCGCAGGCCGAATGGGACGCGGCCCACCGCCAGCAGGCCGACCGGATCCGCGCCCAGCAACCCGACATCGACCCGAAGCGGCTCGACAGCCCCGAGGTCAAGATGCAGGTGCTCGAAGAACTGGTGCGTCAGCGCGTGATCCTTGCGGCGATGGACAAGCTGCACTTCGTCACTTCGGATGACCGGCTCAAGCGGCTGTTCGCCGTCGATCCGCAGTTCGCCTCCATCCGCAACGCCGACGGTTCGGTCAACAAGGAACTGCTCGCCGCCCAGGGCATGTCCTCGGAGATGTTCGCGCAGCGCCTGCGCCTGGACTTCTCCGCGCAGCAGGTGCTGCGCGGCATCACCGCCAGCGCCGTCGCGACGCCGGCGACGGCCAAGGCCGCGGTCGACCCGCTGTTCCAGCAGCGCGAAGTGCAGCTCCTGGCATTCCCGGCGCAGAAGTACCTGGCCGGCGTCAAACCCAGCGACGCTGAAGTCGAAGCCTTCTACAAGGACCCCGCCCACGCCGCGCGTTTCAAAGCGCCAGAGAGCGCGGATGTCGAATACGTCGTGCTCGATGTCGAGTCCATGAAGAAGGGCATCGCCGTGAACGAGGAGGAGCTGAAGAAGCACTACGAGCAGAACATCGCGCGCTTCACCACGCCGGAAGAACGCCGCGCCAGCCATGTGCTGGTGAAAGCCGGCAAAGACATGTCCGCCGACGACCGCGCCAAGGCGCGGGCCAGGGCCGAAGCGTTGCTCGCGCAGATCAAGGCCAAGCCGTCGAGCTTCGCCGACATCGCGCGCAAGAATTCCGAAGATCCGGGCTCGGCGGAGAACGGTGGAGATCTCGATTTCTTCCGCCGCGGGATGATGGCCAAACCCTTCGAGGACGCGGCTTACGGGTTGAAAAAGGTCGGCGACCTGACCGATCTGGTGGAAAGCGAATACGGCTTCCACATCATCCAGCTGACCGGCCAGCGCGGCGGAGAGAAGCGTTCTTTCGAATCAGTGCGCGCCGAACTGGAGGATGAAGTCCGCACCGAGCAGGCACAGAAGAAATTCTCCGAAGCGGCCGTCGAGTTCTCCAACACCGCTTACGAGCAGTCCGACAGCCTCAAGCCGGTGGCGGACAAATTCAAGCTCGAAATCCAGAGCGCCGCCGCGGTCTCGCGCCAGCCTCGCGCCGGCTCGGAAGGCCCCTTGGCCAACCCGCGGTTCCTGGAGCTTTTGTTCGCCGCCGACAGCGTCGACAAGAAGCGCAACACCGAGGCGGTCGACCTCGGTCGCAATCGACTGGTGGCGGGCCGCGTGGTCAAGTACAACCCGGCCCGGCAACTGCCATTGGAAGAAGTGCGCGACTCCGTGCGCCAGGCCCTGGCCGCGCAGCAGGCCGCAGCCCTGGCGCGCAAGGAAGGCCAGGCCAAGCTCGCTGCCTTGAAGGAAGCGCCGCAGACCGTGTTGACCGAGCCGGTGGTGAAACTCTCCCGCCTGCAGTCGCGCGAAGTGCCCCCCGCCGTGTTGGATGCGGTGCTGCGGGCTCCCACCGCGTCCTTGCCCGGCTTCTTGGGCGTGGACCTTGGCGACCAGGGCTATGCCGTGGTGAAGCTGATCGGCGTCCTGCCGATGGACCCCACGGTCGCCGACCCCGCGCGCGCGCAGGCGCAATACAGCCAAGCCTGGGCCGAAGCCGAAGCCCAGGCCTACTACGCGGCGCTCAAGAAGCGGTTCAAGGCTGAAATCACCGCGAAGCCAGACGCCGCTTCGCCGGCCGGCGGCAGCGCGAATTGAGCGAACGGGCCGGGAGTGGGGCTTGGCCGGCCAGCCTGCGCTATAATCTTGTGCTCTGCGGTGGCTGTAGCTCAGTTGGTAGAGTCCAGGATTGTGATTCCTGTTGTCGTGGGTTCGAGTCCCATCAGCCACCCCAAAGAACGACTCCTGTTAAAGAAATGGCCCTTCGGGGCCATTTTCTTTTTGGGCGTGGCTTGGGCTGTCGGTGCGCGTCAGCGCGACGAGAAACTGTCCACCAGGACTTCGCAGCGGATGCCCCCTTCGGGTTGTTCCGTCCATTGCACCGACCCGCCCAATTGCTTGACGCGCTTGCGCACCCCGCCCAGGCCGAGCCCGTGCGACCAGACCTGGGGGTCGCGGCCGATGCCGTCGTCGCTCACCGACAGCCGCAGCCGATTGCGCTTGAGCGCCAGATCGATCTCCACCGTGCGGGCTTGCGAGTGCGACATCACGTTGTTCACCAGCTCGCGCAGCACCCGTGTCAGGGCCGACCATTGCACGACCGAGAGCAGCACGTCTTCATCCATGTCCAGCTTCCAGCGCAGGACCACGTCGGCCGCCGCCAGGCGCTGGGTAAGGTCGGCCTTCCATTCGGCCGCGGCGTGCGACAGCCGCTGGTTGACCACCGCCAGCCCGCGCGTCAGCGTCTTCAGGTCCTGCAGCGTGTGGCGCACGTAGGACTCCATCTCCGGCGTGCTGGCCTGGTACATCAGCGTCAGCAGGCGGGCGCCGATGTCGTCGTGCAGGTCCTGCGCCAGCCTCAGCCGCTCTTCGCTGCGGCCTTGCTCCACCGCGCGGTCGAACGCCACGGCGCGGCGCAGCTGGTCCACGATGCGGTCGGCCAGCACGGCGTCTTCCGAGTGGAACAGCCGGCGGCCGCGGTGGGCGTAGCGCATCCGGATCGACTGGGCGGCCGCCGCGCTGTCGGGCGGCCCGCCGCCGTCCGCGCCGATGAGCGGTAGCGGCAGCAGCAGGGTCGATCCACCGTCGACCACCCGCGCCGCCGCGCAAGGCTTGTCGTCGACGACGGCTTCCATGGGATCGAAGAGGTCGCACAGCAGCTGTAGCATCAGTTCCGTGCCCCGTTCCGGATGGGCCTCGACGGCGCGCGCGATGCGATAGAGCTGCTCGAACATGCGCTCGGTGGTGTGCATCTGGCTGCCGCGCAACCGGTCCAGCACCCATTGCCTGGCGCCGACATAGACCGCCAGGGCCATGAACAACGCCAGCGTCAACGAAGTGAACTGGCCGAGCGAGAAGACCGCGACGAAGCCCAGGTCGAGCAAGGTGGCCACTGTGCTGACCAGCGCCAGCAGCGTGAACTCGCGCATCAAGGCCTGCGCCTTCGAGATGAAAGGCAGCACGATCAGCATGCACGAGAAGAACACGCACCACATCATCGCCAGCGTGGGGACGAGCTTGTGCTGGATCTGCGGCGCCGCATGGCCGCCCCCGGCGACGATGGCCGTCAAAAGCAGCCAGGCCGACAAGCCCACGGTGGTGAATCGCCTCAGCACCAGCGAGAACGGATGCAGGTGCTGCCGATGCGCGGCGGTGAACAGAGCCAGCACGGTCGCTGCCGACGCCGCGCCCGAAGCCTGCACCCACCACCAGGCGTTCGGCAGCGAGTTTCGAAAGATGAGCAGGGACAGCGCGCCCGCCCACAGCCACCCGGCCCCCGCCAGCCAGGCCGAGCCCGGTAGCCGGCGCGGGTGCAGGCCGGCCGCCTGGAGCATGGCGGCGGCCGTGCAGAGGTCCAGCGCCATCGGCAGCCAGGCCTGCAGCGCGATGAAGCTCCAGGGGAGCCCGAGCAGCGGGCTGGATTCGACGCCCTGGAACAGCAAGTTGACGGCCTGGCACCCTGCCATCAAAGCGAACAAGGCGTTCGCGCGGGTCGGCCGGGCCAGCACCACGACCATGGCGACGAGGTGCAACAGCAGCGCCAGACCGCTGACCAGCCACAGCATAGAAGGCAGGTCCGACACCCGGCCCTCGGCGGTGCGCACTTTCACGCTTGCGCCGCCGGAAAAGGTCAAGCGGACCTCAGGTTGCGACAAGGCTGCGTTCAGCGCCCGCCTGGCCAGGGTGTGGCCCAGGCGGTCGCCGTCGGCCACCATCCACCGCGGCGACGGAACGGAGGCCGGACGGCCGAGCGGGGTGGGGCGCTCATCCTCCGCGCCTTGCACGGACACCAGGCTTTGACCCGCATAAGGCTGCAGCGACGGCTCGCTGCTGGAGGCCAGCACCCATTCGCCCCTTGGGTTGACCTGCCACTGCGCGTCAACCGTCGGTGTTTCGGCGATCCAACGCGCGTAGACCAGCAGCGTGATGCAGCCGACGAGCGCGCCCGCGACGAGCATGCGCAGTCGCCAGCCCATCCAGCGAGGCGACAGGGCCGGCTCCCGCGAGGGCGGCGGGCGCCACGGTTCGGTGCCCGCGTCGAATGCCGCGCGCGCCGCCGCGGTGGGGACCTGCCTGCGGCGCTCCGCATGTGACTCTGGGGCGGATCCCTTCATGCGAGCCGCGGGTGATCTGGAATGGGACGGGGCTGCCGTGGCCGGGTATCGACGCGCCGGTGCCGGCCGGCGTTACACCAGCCCTTGCTTGCTGGCAAGCACGGCTGCTTCGGCGCGGCTGGAGACGTTGAGCTTCTTGTAGATCGACTTGATGTGGTCGTTGACGGTGAACCACTTGATGCCTGTCAGGCTGGCGATCTCTTTGATGGTGAAGCCCTTGCTCAGGTAGGTGAGCACTTCGGTTTCGCGGGGGGTGAGTTTTTCGTGGTCCAGCGGCGCGCCGCGGCCCAGCGGCATCGGGCGGCTGCTGGAGAAGCCCGACGGCGGCGCCGATTGCGGTTCCAGGCCGCCGCCCGTGGCGCCGCCCCTGAAATGGGTCAGCAATCGCCTGGCGATGGCGGGCGACAAGGGCGGCTGCCCCCTGACGATCTTCTGCAGTTCTTCCACCAGCACTTCGAACCGGTCTTCCTTGAGCAGGTAGCCGTCGGCGCCGCACTGCAGCGCCGGGAAGAGGTGGTCGTCGTCGGAATACAGCGTGGTCACGATCTTGGTGGCGGGATAGCCCGCCAGTTCGGCCAGCAGCTCCATGCCGTTGCCGTCGGGCAGTTCGAGGTCCACCAGGATCAGCTTGAACGGATGACGCGACGGGCCGGCTGCCTGGGTGGGCGCCGCGGTCTGCGTGGCCGTGATGTGCTTGCGGGCGGATTCGAGGTCGCCGGCCTCGGTGATCGCGATCTCATCGCTGAAACTTTCGCGCACGACACGCCCCAGGAAGCCTCGTGCCACCGGATTGTCTTCAACGATCAGAACCTTGATTTCCATGCCGTCAGAGGCTTTCTTTTTGCGGACTGGGGGAGGCGCGCGCGAGAACGTGAGTGCATGCTAGCAGGCAGGGTGCTCGCCGCACAACCTGGAAACTAGGGGCGCCGGGGTGGATTTGCCGCCAGGCCGCGCCGCCCCGGCCCGCGGGGCGGTCGCAGCGACTGCCTACAATCCGCCGATGCGCATTCTTGTTGCCAATGATGACGGGTATTTGGCGCCCGGCTTGGCCGCCCTGGCCAAGGCTTGCGAAGGATTGGGGCATGTGGACGTGGTCGCGCCGGAGCAGAACGCCAGCGGCACGTCGAACTCCCTGACGCTCAACCGGCCGCTGTCGGTCTATACCGCGCCCAACGGCATCCGGTACATCAACGGCACGCCTTCCGATTGCGTCCATGTGGCCCTCACGGGACTGCTCGATCAGCGGCCCGACCTGGTGGTCTCGGGCATCAACCAAGGCGCGAACATGGGCGACGACACGCTGTATTCAGGCACGGTGGCCGCGGCCATGGAGGGCTATCTCTTCGGCATCCCCGCGATCGCCTTCTCGCAGACGGAGAAGGGCTGGGCCCACCTGGACGCGGCCTCCCGCGTCGCGCGCCTCCTGATCCAGCAAGTCATCCAATCGCCGCCGGCCGCGGGGCCTTGGTTGTTGAACGTGAACATTCCCAACAGGGCGGATGCGGACCGGCTGCCCCGACGCGTCACGAGGCTGGGCCGGCGCCATGCCAGCGAGCCCGTGATCCGGCAGACCAGCCCGCGCGGCGACACGCTCTACTGGATCGGTTCCGCGGGCAACGCGCGCGAGGCGGGGGAGGGGACCGACTTCCACGCCGCGGCCAGCGGCTGGGTGTCCATCACGCCGCTGCAGGTCGACTTGACCGACCATGGCCGCTTGCCCGACTGGGCCGGTTGGGAAGCGGCCCAGGGCCCGCGGCACGCCTGACCGCCGCCATGAGCAACAACGCACCGCCGCGCCCCCCCTCGAAATTCCCGCTGCGCCTGGAGCAGACCACGCCGCGCCGCGTCGTCGCTGTGCAGCCTTCCGTCCCCGCCCCAGCCCCATCAGCCTCCACCCTGCAGGCCCAGCAACGGCAGCTTTTGCGCCCACAGGCGCCGCTGGCGCACGCCGCGCTGTCGGCCCGTGTCGCCGCAAGGCCCACCGGGATCGGGCTGGATTCGATCGATGTCCGCCGCCGCATGGTTGGCAAGCTGCAACGCGGCGGCCTGACGCACCCGGCGGTGCTCGCCGCCTTCGAGGCCGTCCCGCGGCACGCCTTCGTCGACGCGGCGCTGGTGACCCAGGCCTACGAGGACACCAGCCTGCCGATCGGCCATGGGCAGACCATCTCCAAGCCGTCGGTGGTGGGGCGCATGATCGAACTGTTGATGGACGGCGCCAATGCCCGGGCCGCCGGCCAGGCGCAGAGCGCCCAGCCGCTCGGCCGCGTGCTGGAGATCGGCACCGGCTGCGGCTACCAGGCGGCGCTGCTGTCGCTGCTGTCCAGGAGCGTCATGTCGGTCGAGCGGCTCAAGCCGCTGCACGACAAGGCGCGCGAGAACCTGGCCGCCCTGCGTGGCGGCAACCTGCGCCTCATCTATGGCGACGGCATGCTCGGCCACCCGCCCAACGCGCCGTACGACAGCATCATCGCCGCGGCCGGCGGCGAGGCGTTGCCCGAAGCGTGGCTCGCGCAACTGGCCATCGGCGGCCGCCTGGTGGCACCGGTCGCCCAGGCGGGGCCGGGCGGCACCGCGCGCCAGGCGCTGATGGTGCTCGACCGCACCCCGGACGGTGTGCGGCAGCAGGTACTGGAAGCGGTCTTGTTCGTCCCCCTAAAATCCGGCCTTGTCTAAAGAAAGCGTTTTTCCAGTGAAAGCCTCCGCGACCTCCCGTTCAACCCGCTCGCTTGCGCCGGTCTTGTTCGTCCTCCCTGTCGCCCTGGTCCTGGCCGGCTGTGCTTCCAGCGGCCACAAGGCGCCTGTCGAGGAGCGCGGAGTGGCGGGCCGCGCGCCCGCCGCGGCGCCGGCCGCCGCCGCGCCGGCGGCGCCCACCGCACCGGCAGAGGCCGTCAGCAAACCCCTGCCCGGCGTGGAAAACACCGGAAAGCCGGGCTACTACACGATCAAACCCGGCGACACCCTGATCCGCGTCGGACTGGAGCAGGGGCAGAACTGGAAAGACCTCGTCAAGTGGAACAACTTGGAAAACCCCAACCTCATCGAGGTCGGGCAGGTGATCCGGGTCGTGCCGCCGGGTGCCGACGCTGCTGCGGGCACGCCCGGCACGCGGCCTGTGAGTTCGGCCAAGGTCGAGACCAAACCGCTGGATTCCAAGCCGGCGGCCGCTGCTGCGGCGGCCTCGTCGCCGGTCGCGGCATCGGCCCCCGCGCCTGCGGCGCCACCGGTGGCTTCGCCGGCCCCCGCGCCTGCGAGTCGCGAAGGCGACGATGACGTGAATTGGCAATGGCCGGCCAGCGGCTCCGTGCTGTCCCAGTTCGACGAGGGCCGGACCAAGGGCCTGGCCATCGCCGGAAAGGCGGGCGACCCGGTGCTGGCCGCCGCCGACGGACGGGTCGTCTACGCGGGCTCCGGGCTGCGGGGCTACGGCAACCTCGTCATCATCAAGCACAACAACACCTACCTGACGGCCTACGCCCACAACCAGAGCCTGCTGGTGAAAGAAGACCAGGTCGTGCGCCGCGGGCAGAAGATCGCCGAGATGGGTTCTTCCGATTCGGAGCGCGTCCAGCTCCATTTCGAGATCCGCAAGCAGGGCAAGCCGATCGATCCGTCGAAGCTGCTCCCCTCGCGCTGACACGGCTCGGCCGGGCCTGGCGCGCTGCCGCCGGCAGGTGTTTCCATTCAAGCGATTGGTCCATGACCGCACATGACGAATGGCTGAAGGTCGAGTCCCTCGACCTCGAAGCCCAGGGCGTTGCCCACAACAGCGAAGGCAAAGTAGTCTTCATCGAGGGCGCCTTGCCTGGCGAAGAGGCCAGGGTGTCCGTCTTCCGCAAGAAGAACAACTGGGAGCAGGCCACGCTGCAAGCGCTGCGCCGCGCCAGCCCGCAGCGCGTCACCCCGGGATGCCGGCATTTCGGCACCTGCGGCGGCTGCAAGATGCAGCACTTGCACGTGGACTCCCAGGTCGCCAGCAAGCAGCGCGCGGTGGAAGACGCGCTGTGGCACCTGGGCAAGGTCAAGCCCGAGCGTGTGCTCAGGCCCATCACCGGGCCGGCCTGGGGCTACCGCTTCCGGGCCAGGCTGTCGGTGCGCCACGTGGTCAAGAAAGGGACCGTGCTGGTCGGTTTCCACGAGCGCAAGTCGAGTTATGTCGCCGACATGGACAGCTGCGAAGTCTTGCCGCCGCACCTGAGCGCGATGCTCGTGCCGCTGCGGCAGTTGATCGCGGGCATGCAGCAGCGGGACCGCCTGCCACAGATCGAAGTCGCGGTGGGCAGCGAAGTCACCGCCCTGGTGCTGCGCCACCTGGAGCCGCTGAGCGACCATGATTTGGGCATGCTGCGCGACTTCGCGCGTGTGCACGGCGTGCAATGGTGGCTTCAGGCCAAGGGGCCAGACACCGTCAAGCTGCTGGATGAAGCCGGCCCGCGGCTCGCCTACACCCTGCCCGAGTTCGGCATCACGATGCCGTTCAAGCCCACCGACTTCACCCAGGTCAACCATGAAATCAACCGGGTGCTGGTGGCACGCGCGTTGAGGTTGTTGCAAGTCGGCAAGGCCGAGCGGGTGATCGACTGGTTCTGCGGGCTCGGCAATTTCACGCTACCGCTGGCCACGCAGGCGCGCGAGGTGCTCGGCCTGGAGGGCAGCGAAACCCTGGTCGCACGCGCGCGCGAGAACGCGCAATTCAACGGCGTGGCCGACCGGGCCAGCTTCGCCGCCCAGAACCTCTTCGAAGTGATGCCTGCCGACCTGCTCGCCCATGGGCTCGCCGAGAAATGGCTGGTCGACCCGCCGCGGGAAGGGGCGTTCGCCTTGGCCAAAGCCCTGGCCGACATCCACAACGACCCGTCGCTGGCGCCCGGTTATTTGCCCCCCGAGCGCATCGTGTACGTGAGCTGCAACCCCGCCACACTGGCGCGGGACGCGGGCCTGCTGGTGCACCAGGCGGGTTACCGCTGCACCGCGGCAGGCGCGGTGAACATGTTCCCGCACACGGCGCACGTGGAGAGCATCGCGGTGTTCGAACGCCTACGCTGAGGCTTGCGCGGCGGCCGTCAGGCGGCTGTCGCGAAGAGGGAAAAACAAAGGCCCCGCAGCGCGGGGCCTTTTTTCCGCCTTCCCAGGGACGGGCAGGGGGGTGCGGTCAATCGTTGCTGCTGGTGATGCCAAGGATCGCCAGCAGCGACTGGAACACGTTGTAGATGCTCAGGTACACGTGCAGTGTGGCGGTGATGTAGTTGGTCTCGTAACCGTCCTGCACCTGCTTCAGGTCGTACAGGATGAAAGCCGAGAAGATGCCGATCGCCAGCACCGACAGCGTGATCATCAGCGGCCCGGATTGAATGAAGAAGTTGGCGATGCCGGCCACCAGCAGCATGATCGCGCCGATGAAGAGCCATTTGCCCATCGCGCTCAGGTCGCGCTTGATGACGGACGACAGCGTGGCCATGCCCAGGAAGATGGTTCCGGTGCCGGCGAAGGCCGTCATGATCAGGCTGGCGCCGTTGTTCAGGCCCAGCACTGCGCCCACCAGGCGCGACAGCATCAGGCCCATGAAGAAGGTGAAGCCGAGCAGCACCGGCACGCCGGCGGCTGAATTCTTGGTTTTCTCGATCGCGAACATGAAACCGAACGCGCCGGCCAGGAACACCACCATGCTGACGCCCGGCGACATGGCGCGGGCGATGCCGGTGGCCACGCCGAGCCAGGCGCCCAGCACCGTCGGCACCATGGACAAGGCCAGCAGCCAATAGGTATTGCGCAGCACGCGGTTGCGTTGTTCGACGGAAGAGCCATACCCGGAAACCCCGGCGTAGGCGTTTTGCAGGCTTTGGTTCATGGATTGATTACTCCGATAGGTTGATGCAAACCAGTGGTTTGCGATGGCTGATTTTAATTGGCGCTCCCGCAAGCCATTCCAATTCCATGATGGAAGTGGCTGATTCCTTTCGGGGCCCATGGGTGCGGCTGTTTTGCAAAAAACGGCGGGAAATTCGGCAAAGGGTGGGTAAAGTTCGGCCACTTCTTTTTCGTCATATTGAGCGAATGACCATGATTCAAAAACCGGCACTAACCCTCGACGACATCAAGCGCATGGCGGCGGCTTGCGAGCAGGAGGCCTCCAGGAACCAGTGGGCGGTCACGTTCGCCATCGTCGATGAGGGCGGCCACCTGCTGTGGCTGCAGCGGCTGGACGGCGCGGCGCCGGTCTCCTCCCACATCGCGCCGGCCAAGGCGCGGACGGCGGCGCTGGGCCGGCGGGAAAGCCGGATTTACGAGGAATTGATCAACCAGGGCCGCGTGTCGTTCCTGAGCGCGCCCGAAATCGATGGGCTGCTCGAAGGCGGCGTGCCCATCATGGTGCAGGGCCATTGCCTAGGTGCCATTGGCGTGAGCGGCGTGAAATCGACCGAGGATGCCCAAATCGCCAAGGCTGGGATCGCCGCGCTGGAAGCGTGAATCTCCGGCTGGAATGCCGCCGCGAGGGCATCTGCAGGGGCGACCGGGCTGCTGAAAGCGGGCGGCTCGGCTATACTTGATGGGTTTACCCGCAACCACCCGCCCTGCTCGAAACCCACCGCAGTTTCCTCCACCGGACTCATGCCAGAAGGCGCCTGACAAGGCGCCTGTCAAGGCCGAGCTGGGCGCGCACAAACCGGAGATTCCCGTGCTGCCCGTTCTGCCTCCCGCCCTACTTGCACTCGCAGACGGCACCATCTTTCAGGGCACGTCCATCGGCGCCCCTGGCCACACCGTCGGCGAAGTCGTGTTCAACACGTCGCTGACCGGATACCAGGAAATCCTCACCGACCCCAGCTACTGCCGCCAGATCGTCACCCTGACGTATCCCCACATCGGCAACACGGGCGTGAACGATGAAGACGTCGAAGCCTCGAAGGTCCATGCTGCCGGCCTGATCATCAAGAACCTGCCACTGCTGGCCTCCAACTTCCGCATGGGGCTGACGTTGTCGGCCTACCTCGAGCGCGAAGGGACGGTCGCGATCGCAGACATCGACACCCGCCGCCTGACGCGCGTCCTGCGCACCACCGGCGCGCAGAACGGCTGCATCGTCAGCTTCCCGGCCGGGCATGCCGTCAGCGACGGCGACATCGCCGACGCGGTGGCCAAGGCCAAGGCCGCGCCCAGCATGACGGGCCTGGACCTGGCCAAAGTGGTTTCCCAGAAGGAAACCACGCCCTGGACGGAATCGGAGTGGGCGCTGGGCGGCGGCTACGGCCGCCAGCAGTCGCCCCGTTTCCACGTGGTCGCCTACGACTACGGCGTCAAGCGCAACATCTTGCGCATGCTGGCCAGCCGCGGCTGCAAGGTCACCGTCGTGCCCGCGCAGACGCCCGCCGCCGAGGTCCTCAAGCTCAAGCCCGACGGCATCTTCCTGAGCAACGGCCCCGGCGACCCCGAGCCTTGCGACTACGCGATCGCCGCGACACGCGAACTCATCGACACCGGCATCCCCACGTTCGGCATCTGTCTGGGCCACCAGATCATGGCGCTGGCCTCCGGCGCAAAGACTTTCAAGATGAAGTTCGGCCACCACGGCGCCAACCACCCGGTGAAGGACCTCGACAACGGCCGCGTCAGCATCACCAGCCAGAACCACGGCTTCGCGGTCGATGAGAAGTCGCTGCCCGCCAACCTGCGCGCCACCCACGTCTCGCTCTTCGACGGGACCCTGCAAGGCCTGGCCCGCACCGACCGACCCGCCTTTTGCTTCCAAGGCCACCCGGAGGCCTCGCCCGGACCCCATGACATCGGCTACCTGTTCGACCGCTTCGTTGCGCTAATGGAGAAAAAAGTATGAGCCCCCACGTTTGCGGCTGCGCCGCTGCACTGCCCCCCGAGGGGGCGCACGCCACCCTTGGGGCGGCCCGGCGGGAGGCGTGCCATGCCTAAGCGCAACGACCTGAAATCCATCCTCATCATCGGCGCCGGCCCCATCGTCATCGGGCAGGCGTGCGAATTCGACTACTCCGGCGCACAGGCCTGCAAGGCGCTGCGCGAAGAGGGCTACCGCGTCATCCTGGTCAACAGCAACCCCGCGACCATCATGACCGACCCGAACATGGCCGATGCCACCTACATCGAGCCCATCACCTGGCAGGTGGTCGAGAAGATCATCGCCAAGGAGCGGCCCGACGCGGTGCTGCCCACCATGGGCGGCCAGACGGCGTTGAACTGCGCGCTGGACCTGCACAAGCACGGCGTGCTGGCGAAATACGGCGTCGAGATGATCGGCGCCAACGAGCACGCGATCGAAAAGGCCGAAGACCGGCTGAAGTTCAAGGATGCGATGACCAAGATCGGCCTGGGCTCGGCCAAGAGCGGCATCGCCCACTCGATGGAGGAAGCCTGGGCGGTGCAGAAGTCCATCCAGGCCGAGATCGGCGGCTCCGGCTTCCCGATGGTCATCCGCCCGAGCTTCACGCTCGGCGGCACCGGCGGCGGCATCGCCTACAACCCCGACGAGTTCGAAGAGATCTGCAAGCGCGGCCTGGACCTGTCGCCCACGAATGAGCTGCTGATCGAGGAATCGCTCATCGGCTGGAAGGAATACGAGATGGAGGTCGTCCGCGACAAGGCGGACAACTGCATCATCGTCTGCTCGATCGAGAACCTCGACCCGATGGGCATCCACACCGGCGACTCGATCACGGTCGCGCCCTCGCAGACGCTCACCGACAAGGAATACCAGCTGCTGCGCAACGCCAGCATCGCCATCCTGCGCGAGATCGGCGT
>CBJNAE010000085.1:0-13260 GCA_966433995.1 uncultured Ideonella sp.
TCCCCGCCCTGCAGGCGCGCGCGGTCGAACACGTTGGACCACACGGTGAAGAAGGTCTCGGGCAGGCTGGCAGCTTCGACGATGCCCAGCCCCTGCGGCACAGGCAGGCACTGCGCCGCCGGCGCTACGCAAAGCTCGGCATAGCCTCCTCCCGCCACCAGCGCGCAAACCGCATCCCCCACTTTCAAGCCGTGGACCGACATGGTGGACGGGTCACCCGCGACGATGGTGCCCGCCACTTCCAGCCCCGGAAGGTCGGAAGCGCCGGGCGGCGGCGGATAGGCGCCCTTGCGCTGCAGGACGTCGGGACGGTTCACGCCCGAGGCCGCGACGCGGATCAGCACGTCCCCCGCCCCCACCACGGGATCGGGGCGGTCGACCAGGCGCAGGGCCTCGGGACCGCCGGGGGATGAAATCTCGATCGCTTTCATGGTGCGCGGCCCGCCAGGAAACAAGGCCGCGACGCGGCCGTGCCCGAGGCGGGCGTTACTTCCTTTGCGATGTCACTCTTGCGGGGCGGGCTGCGGCGCGTCGCGCTCGATCAGGGCCTTCATCGACAGCTTGATGCGGCCCTTCTCGTCGGTCTCCAAAACCTTGACCTTCACGACTTGGCCTTCGGACAGGAAATCCGTCACCTTCTCGACCCGTTGATGGGCGATCTGGCTGATGTGCAAGAGGCCGTCCTTGCCCGGCAGCAGGTTGACCAGGGCGCCGAAGTCGAGGATCTTGGTGATCGGACCTTCGTAGACCTTGCCGATCTCCACCTCGGCGGTGATCTCCTCGATGCGCTTCTTGGCTGCTTCGGCCTTGTCGGCATCGGCCGACGCGATGGTGATCGTGCCGTCTTCGCCGATGTCGATCGTGGTGCCGGTCTCCTCAGTCAGCGCACGGATGGTCGCGCCGCCCTTGCCGATGACGTCGCGGATCTTCTCCGGGTTGATCTTCATCGTGTACAGGCGCGGCGCGAACTGCGACACCTCGGTGTTGGCCTGACCCATGGCCTCGACCATCTTGCCCAGGATGTGCAGGCGCGCTTCCTTGGCCTGCGCCAGGGCGACCTGCATGATCTCCTGGGTGATGCCCTGGATCTTGATGTCCATCTGCAGCGCGGTGACGCCCTCGGCGGTGCCGGCGACCTTGAAGTCCATGTCGCCGAGGTGGTCCTCGTCGCCCAGGATGTCGGTCAGCACGGCGAAGCGGTTGCCGTCCTTGATCAGCCCCATCGCGATGCCCGCGACGTGCGCCTTCAGCGGTACGCCGGCGTCCATCAGCGCCAGGCAGCCGCCGCAGACGGAAGCCATCGAGGAGGAGCCGTTGGACTCGGTGATCTCGGAGACGACGCGCATCGAGTACGGGAACTCGGTGCGGTCGGGCAGCACCGCGACCAGCGCGCGCTTGGCCAGGCGGCCGTGGCCGATCTCGCGGCGCTTCGGGGTGCCGACGCGACCGGTTTCGCCGGTGGCGAACGGCGGCATGTTGTAGTGCAGCATGAAGTGCTCTGAGAACTCGCCGGACAGGGCGTCGATCTTCTGCGAATCGCGGTCGGTGCCAAGCGTGGCGGCCACCAGCGCCTGCGTCTCGCCGCGGGTGAAGAGGGCCGAGCCGTGGACGCGCGGCAGCACGCCGTTGCGGATCTCGATCTGGCGCACGGTTCGGGTGTCGCGGCCATCGATGCGTGGCTCGCCGGCCAGGATCTGGTTGCGGACGATCTTGGCTTCGATGTCGAACAGGACGTTGTCGACCTTGACCTTGTCGAACTCGGCGCCTTCGGCGGTCAGCGCAGCCAGGGTGCTGGCGGTGACTTCGCGCGTGGCCTGGGTGCGGGCCTGCTTGGAGCGGATCTGGTAGGCGGCGCGCAGCGGCTCCTCGGCCAGCGCCGTGACCTTGGCGATGAAGGCCTCGTCCTTGGCGGGGGCCGTCCAGTCCCAGACCGGCTTGCCGGCGTCGCGAACCAACTCGTTGATGGCAGCGATGGCGACGCGGCTTTGCTCATGGCCGTAGACGACGCCGCCGAGCATGACCTCCTCGCTCAGCTGCTGGGCCTCGGACTCGACCATCAACACGGCGGCCTCGGTGCCGGCGACGACCAGATCCATCTTGGACTGCAGCAGCTGGGTCTTGCCCGGGTTGAGCACGTATTCGCCGTTGATGTAGCCGACGCGGGCGGCGCCGATCGGGCCGTTGAACGGGATGCCTGAGATCGCCAGCGCGGCGCTGGAACCGATCAGGGCGGGGATGTCGGCCGAGACTTCGGGGTTCAGCGACAGCACGTGCACCACCACCTGGACCTCGTTGTAGAAGCCTTCGGGGAACAGCGGGCGCAGCGGACGATCGATCAGGCGCGAGGTCAGCGTTTCCAGTTCGCTCGGCCGGCCTTCGCGCTTGAAGAAGCTGCCGGGGATCTTGCCGGCGGCGTAGGTCTTCTCGATGTAGTCGACGGTCAACGGGAAGAAGTCCTGGCCCGGCTTGGCGTTCTTGGCGCCGACCACGGTGGCCAGCACCACGGTGTCTTCGACGTTGACGATCACGGCGCCGCCGGACTGGCGCGCGATTTCACCGGTTTCCAGGATGACCTGGTGCTGGCCCCATTGGAAGGTCTTGGTGACTTTGTTGAACATGCTGCTCATGCTTGATCTCCTGTGTTGGTGGGTCGGGCAGCCCTCGCGGGCCCCGTCAAGACAAGGAGTCGGCACATCCTGGCGCGATGCCATTCCATCGGGGCTGCGTGGCCGCAACCCCGGTGGAATGACACATCGTCATCGTTGAATGCGTCAACTCCAAATAACAAAGAGCCTGTGCTGGTGGTGCCAGACAGGCTCTTCACTTCGTTCAGCGGCTTACTTGCGCAGGCCCAGCTTCTGGATCAGCGCGGTGTAGCGTTCGGCGTCCTTGTTCTTCAGGTAGGCCAGCAGGCTCTTGCGGGCGTTGACCATCTTGAGCAGGCCGCGGCGGCCGTGGTGGTCTTTCAGGTGGGTCTTGAAGTGCGGCGTCAGTTCGTTGATGCGCGCGGTGAGCAGGGCGACCTGGACTTCGGGGGATCCGGTGTCGTTGGCGCTGCGCGCATTGGACTTGACGATTTCTGCCTTTTGGGCGGCGGACTGGGTCATGGTGTTTCCTATGTAGAGGCGGTGTGTTGCGTGCCCCGTGAATTGGACTTGCGGTCGCCAGTGAAACCGACCGGCGCCGTGCGATTTGCCTGCGCCCCTTCCTCTTGCCGGCTCCCCCGCGGGGAGCGGTCTCGAAAATGAGAAACGCAAAACCGTTCGATTATAGCCTGGCTGCCGCCGGATTGCCGCGGGACCTTTCAACCAGGCGGGAAGGCTTCAAGGCCGGGCCATGGCGCAGCGGTGGGGTTGCTCTGTTTCTTCGGGCGACACATAACGCACCGTGCGGAAGCCGTAGCCAGAGCCTTCGTTGTCGAAACGCACGCCGGTGTCGCCGGCGCGCCGCATGCCGCTGACGTAGAGCGGCTGGATGAACTGGTGGTCGGCCGCCCGCATCCACCCCTGGTGGAAGCCGCCCAGCGGCCGGGCGTCCAGCTGCGCCCCTTCCATCGCCTTGGCGACAGCGGCGGCCTCGGTGCCCCGGGCCTTTTCCATCGACGCGACCAGCATCTCGACCATCGCATGCATGCGGGCGTGGACATAGTCGTCCTGAGGCTTCGGGAAGCGCTGGCGGAAAGCTTCGTAGAAACGGTCCGAAGTGGGTGTGCCGACGTTGGGATGCCATTCCGCCACCGCCAGCACCCGCCCGATGCCGGCCTCGCCGATGGCCGCCGGCGCGCCAAAGCCGTTACCGTAGAAAGTGTAAAAGCGCGCGTCCAGGCCCACGTCGCGGGCGGCCTTGATGAGCAGCGTCAAATCATTGCCCCAGTTGCCGGTCAACACCGCCTGGGCGCCGCTGGCCTTGATCTTCGTGACGTAGGGCAGGAAATCCTTCACCTTGCCGATCGGGTGGAGCTCCTCACCGACGACCTCGATGTCCGGCCGTTTGGCGGCCAGCATCTCGCGACCCTTCCTCAGCACGTGCTGGCCGAAGCTGTAGTCCTGCCCGATGAGGTAGACCTTTTTCAACGAGGCGTCGTCGCGCAGCACGTCGGTCAAGGCCGCCAGGCGCATGTCGGCGTGGGCGTCGAAGCGGAAATGCCAGAAGCTGCACTTCTCGTTGGTCAGGCTGGGTTCCACCGCCGAATAGTTGAGGAACAGCGCCCGGCGCCGCGGCTCGCGCTGGTTGTGTTTGTTCACCGCGTCGATCAGCGCCGCCGCGGTGGCCGAGCTGTTGCCCTGCAACACCACCAGCGCATCGGCGTCCACCGCTGCCTTGAACATGGCCAGAGCCTCCTCGGTGGCGCCTTTGCTGTCGAAACGCATCAGCTCGAGCGGGCGCGCCCCTGAAGGCAGCCTGACACCGCCCCGCTGGTTCACCCGCTCGACAGCCCACAGCAGGTTGCGGTAGACGGCTTCGCCGGTGTTGGCGAACGGGCCCGACAAACCCTCGATCAGGGCAAGCCGAATCGGCTCGCCGCGGGCGGAAGGCTGGGCGGCTGCACCCAGGCCGAGCACCCCGCCCGACATAGCGAGAAGCGCGGCCGCGCAGGCGTTCAGAAGCCCCCGGCGGATCAATTTCGATTCACTACACATCATCCGGTCAACCGATTTGAAAGCGCAGGCAGCGGCCGACCCGGTCCCCTGCACTGCGTCTTTGGGAAAAGAAAAAGCAGCCATCCGCTGTCGATAGACGCGTGAAGGCTGCCGCAGCAACACCATTCAAACAAAGATTTTAGGTGGTGCTCCTGCTCCACCCGCGGTAGGCAGACGCCAGGGTTTCAAGCCACCGGCGCAGACGCTTCCGCCAACGGCCAGCGCGGCAGGACGCGGAAGGCATGGTCGGCCTGGAGCGCCGCGATGCCGCGTTGCAGCCGCATCGCGGCGGCCAGGGCGATCATGGCGCCGTTGTCGGTGCACAAATCCAGCTCGGGGTAATGCACCCGCACCCGGCGCCGGTCGCAAGCCGAATTCAGCGCCTGCCGAAGGCGCGCATTGGCGCCCACGCCCCCCGCCACCACCAGCCGGCGCAGACCGGTGCCGTCCAGGGCTTTGACTGATTTGCGCACCAGCACCTCGACGATGGCCTCCTGCGTGGCGGCGGCCAGGTCGGCCAGGTCTTGCGCCGCCGGCGTTGCCCCGAGCTTCATGTAGTGCGTCCGTACCGCGGTCTTCAAACCAGCGAAGGAGAAGTCCAGGTTGCCGCTGTGCAGCAGCGGGCGCGGCAGGTCGAAACGCTGGGGATCGCCCGAAGCCGCCAGGCGGGACAGGGCCGGGCCGCCGGGATAGCCCAGGCCCAGCAGCTTGGCGGACTTGTCAAAAGCCTCACCCGCCGCATCGTCGATGGACTCGCCGAGCAAGGCGTAGCGCCCGACGTCGTCGACCCGCATCAACTGGGTGTGCCCGCCCGAAACCAGTAAGGCGACGAAAGGAAACTCGGGTGGGTCGCCGGACAGGAAAGGCGACAGCAGGTGGCCCTCCAGGTGGTGCACACCGAGGACGGGCCTGCCCAGCGACGCCGCCAGCGCGCAGGCCACCCCGGCCCCGACCAGCAAAGCGCCAGCCAGCCCGGGCCCCTGCGTGTACGCCACGAAATCCACATCTTTCAAGCCCAGCCGCGCCTCGGCCGTGACCTGGCGCGTCAAGGGCACGACACGCCGGATGTGGTCGCGCGAAGCCAGCTCCGGCACCACACCACCATAGGCCTGGTGCATGTCGATCTGGCTGTGCAAGCCCTGCGCCAGCAGCCGAGGGATGCTTTGCCCGCCCGCCTCGCAGGAGACCAAGGCGACGCCAGTTTCGTCGCAGGAAGATTCGATACCCAAAATATTCATCGACTCAGTGTAAGTTGCGTCCCCTTGGCGCGGGAGCCAAGTAACAAAGCGTGTGCTGTTGTGGACGAGTGACGACGAATCCTCGACTCGAACCAAGGGAATTCCCTAATTCGTGATGTATTGCGCTTTCAGTTTGTCGTCCGGGCGACTATCTTTCGGCTCCCTGACAAGCCGGTTTAAGCCGGACAGGCAAAACAAAGTAACCGAGGGTCCATGCCGTGATGAACAAAGAATATCGATTGGCATCCTGGCCGGAACTGTCACCGGCCCACCATCGCACCGCTTACCGACGCATGCTGAGCGAAATGTCGCAGCGCTACGTTTCAATGTCGCAGCTGATCAGCGCCAGCGGCCTGCGCCGGCCGGAAGTGAAGCACTTCCTGGAAACGCTCGAATCCGCCAACAAGCTGATGGTGCGCGACGCGTGCCAGAAAGCGTTGAAATCCTCCCGCTGGGGCATGCTGCGCAGCGTGGGCAATTGGTTCAGGCGCGCATCGCCCGAAGCGTCCGCCAGCCAACTGCGCTGAAAACCGCAACCTTCCCCCATCAAGCCCGCACCCAGCGGGCTTTGTTTTTCACTTCGCCTTGGGACTGCCGCCTTCGCGGGCATGGTTGATCGAATATCGGGGAATCTCGACGGTGAGGTCCTGCTGCGCCACGATGGCCTGACACGACAGGCGCGAATCGGGCTCCAGGCCCCAAGCGCGATCCAGCAGATCCTCTTCCACCTCATCCATTTCATTGAGCGACGCGAAGCCCTTGCGCACCACCACGTGGCAGGTGGTGCAGGCAGCGCTCATGTCGCAGGCGTGCTCGATCTCGATGCCGTTCTCCAGAAGCGCCTCGCAGATGGAAGTGCCGGCGGACGCCTGGATCTGCGCACCGTTGGGGCAGTACTCGGGATGGGGGAGGATGGTGATGGTCGTCATCATGGGGCCGTTCAAACGTCTTCGATGCTGCGGCCGGTCAAGGCCAGCCGGATGCCGCGGTTCATGCGCATGGCGGCGAAGGCCTCGGTGCCACGGCCCAGCGCCTCGACCGCCTCATTGATCCGGTGGTGGTCCTCGCCCTGCGCCGTTCGCTGCAAATCGGCGAGCTGTGCTTCAAGCCGGCCGACCTCCTCCGCGGGGAGCAGATCGCCATCCGCCGCCAGGGCGGCGCGGGTGGCCATCAGCATCCGCTCGGCTTCGACCCGGGCTTCGCGCAGGCTGCGGGCCTGCATGTCGCGCTCGGCCGAACTGAAACCATCGCTCAGCATGCGGGCGATGTCGTCGTCCGCCAAACCGTAACTCGGCTTCACCGTGATGGAGGCTTCGACGCCGGAGCCCTCCTCCTTCGCGCTGACACTGAGCAGGCCATCGGCGTCCACCTGGAACGTGACGCGGATCTTGGCGGCGCCCGCCGCCATCGGCGGTATGCCGCGCAGTTCGAAGCGCGCCAGGGAGCGGCAGTCTTCCACCTGCTCGCGCTCGCCCTGCAGCACGTGAATCGCCATGGCGGTCTGGCCATCCTTGAAAGTGGTGAAGTCTTGCGCACGGGCCGTGGGGATGGCGCTGTTGCGCGGGATGATGCGCTCGACCAGCCCGCCCATCGTCTCCAGCCCGAGGGACAGCGGGATCACGTCCAGCAGCAAAAGCTCCTGGGCGCCCGCGTTGCCTGCCAGGGCGTGGGCCTGGATCGCGGCGCCCAGCGCCACCACTTCGTCGGGGTTCAAGTCGGTCAAGGGGGCTTTGCCGAAATGCGCGGCCACGGCCTGTTGCACCATCGGCATGCGGGTGGCACCGCCCACCAGCACCACGCCTTGGACGTCGCCTTTCCCGGTTTTGGCGTCCCGCAGCACGCGCCGGACCACCGCCATCGTGCGGTCCAGCAAAGGCCTGCCCAATTCTTCAAACTGGGCACGCGACACGCGGACAGCCAACTCGCCGCCCTCGCCCTGCCCCGCTATCGGACAGGATACGACCGCATGGTCGGCATGGGACAGTTTCTCCTTGGCGGCGCGCGCAGCCACCAGGACCGCGCGCTTGTCCGCGGGCGTGTCGGCCGCCAGGCCCGCTTCGGCCAAGGCCCAGTCGGCCAACGCATGGTCGAAGTCATCGCCGCCGAGCGCCGAGTCGCCGCCGGTGGCCGCCACCTCGAACACGCCATTGCTCAAGCGCAGCAAGGAAACATCGAAGGTGCCGCCGCCCAGGTCGTACACCAGATAGAGCCCCTCGGCGCCATGCTCCAGGCCATAGGCGATGGCCGCCGCGGTGGGTTCGTTGATCAAGCGCAGCACGTGGATGCCGGCCAGCTCGGCGGCGTCCTTGGTGGCCTGGCGCTGCGCGTCGTCGAAATAGGCAGGCACGGTGATGACCGCGCCGAACAGCTCGTCGTCGAAGCTGTCTTCGGCGCGCTGGCGCAATGTCGCCAGGATCTCGCCCGACACCTCGACCGGCGACTTCGGACCCTCCACGGTTTGCAGCCGCACCATGCCCGGGGCGTCGACGAAGGCATAGGGCAGCTTGCCTCGCTCCTGGATGTCCTTCAACCCGCGGCCCATGAAACGCTTCACCGAAACGATGGTGTTGCCGGGATCGTGCGCAGCTTCGGCGAGCGCCTGCGCACCGATCTGGCGGCCACCGCCAGGCAGGTAGCGCACCGCGGAGGGCAGGATCACGCGGCCTTGCGCATCGGGAAGGCATTCGGCCACGCCGTGGCGCACCGCGGCGACCAGGGAGTGCGTGGTGCCCAGGTCGATCCCGACGGCCACGCGGCGCTGGTGGGGATCGGGCGAGCCCCCGGGTTCTGAGATTTGAAGTAAAGCCATGGCGTACCGCTTACCTAAGTTTTTCAGTCTTGCATCCCGTCGAGGCGTTCTTCCACGTCGCTGGAAAAACGCTCGACGAACATGAGCGCGCGCACTTCCTGTGCGGCCTTCACAGCGTCGTGGTTCTCGTCCAACAAGCGCTCCGCGGCCAACAGCCGCTGCGCCTTCTCCGCGGCCACCTGACGTTCCAGCTCGCGCAAACCCTCCCCGTCATGGGCGTCTTCCAGGGCCTCGCGCCATTCCATCTGACGCGCCAGGAAATCGGCCGGCATGGCGGTGTTGCTGTGCGCCTGCACCGGCGCACCGGCGAGTTCGCAAAGATAAGCAGCCCGCTGCAGGGGATCTTTGAGCCTGCGGTAAGCCTCGTTCACCCGCACCGACCATTGCATCGCCAGGCGCTGCGCCGAAGCGCCTTCGCTGGCGAAACGGTCGGGGTGCACCTCGCCCTGCAGCAATCGCCAACGGGCGTCCAGCTGGGCCGGGTCCTGATGGAAGCGGCGCTGCAAGCCGAAGAGTTCGAAATCGTCGCTGTCGAGTCGCATGAGGTGCCGTGCGCGAGGCTGGGAAAGGCAAAAGGCGCGACTTCCGAGCCGCGCCTTGAAATTTAGAAATGAACGGGCGGACAGGCCCGCCCGCGCCTAGACCCGGAAAGACTCGCCGCAACCGCAGCGGTCTTTCTCGCGCGGGTTGCGGAATTTGAAACCCTCGTTGAGGCCTTCGCGTACGAAGTCCAGCTCCGTGCCGTCGATGTAGGGCAGACTTTTCGGATCGACCAGCACTTTCACGCCCTGGTGCTCGAAGACCACGTCCTCGGGTGCCAATTCGTCGGCGTATTCGAGCTTGTAGGCCAGACCGGAACATCCGGTGGTTTTGACCCCGAGCCGCACCCCCAGGCCCTTGCCTCGCTTGATCAAATAGCGCGAAACATGCCGAGCCGCCGCTTCGGTCAGAGTGATGGCCATGGGAAGTCAGCCCGCCACCGCTGCCGGGGTCGTGGTGGCGGCGACGCCCGCGCTCTTGGACTTGTAGTCGTTGACCGCCGCCTTGATCGCGTCTTCGGCCAGGATGGAGCAGTGGATCTTCACCGGCGGCAACGCCAGCTCTTCCGCGATCTGCGTGTTCTTGATCGTCAACGCCTCGTCCAGCGACTTGCCCTTGATCCACTCGGTGACCAGGGAACTGGAAGCGATCGCCGAACCGCAGCCATAGGTCTTGAACTTGGCGTCCTCGATCAGGCCGGTCTGCGGGTTGACCTTGATCTGCAACTTCATGACGTCACCGCAAGCGGGCGCGCCCACCATACCGGTGCCGACCGTGTCATCCCCTTTTTCGAACGAGCCCACATTCCGCGGGTTCTCGTAGTGCTCAACGACTTTTTCACTGTAGGCCATGCTATTTACTCCTCAATCTGTGCCGGCTCGACCGACCGCCCCCATCGCTCAGTGGGCAGCCCACTGGATAGTGCTCAAGTCGACGCCGTCCTTGTACATGTCCCACAGCGGGGACAACTCGCGCAGTTTCGCGACCCGGTCCTTCAAGGTGCCGACCACGTAGTCGATCTCTTCCTCGGTGCTGAAGCGGCCGATCGTCATGCGCAGCGACGAATGCGCCAACTCATCGCTGCGGCCCAGTGCGCGCAACACGTAGCTGGGCTCCAGGCTGGCGGACGTGCAAGCCGAGCCGGAAGACACCGCGACACCCTTGATGCCCATGATCAATGACTCGCCTTCGACGAAGTTGAAGGACATGTTCACGTTGTGCGGTACGCGCTGGGTCGGGTGGCCGTTCAGGAAAACCTGTTCCATGCCTTGCAGGCCCGAGATCAGGCGCTGCTGCAGCGCGCGGATGCGCTCGATCTCCGTCCCCATCTCCTCGCGCGCGATGCGGTAGGCCTCGGCCATGCCGACGATCTGGTGCGTCGGCAACGTGCCGGAACGCATGCCGCGCTCATGGCCGCCGCCATGCATCTGGGCCTCGATCCGCACGCGGGGCTTGCGACGCACGTACAAAGCGCCGATGCCTTTGGGGCCATAAGTCTTGTGCGAAGCCAAACTCATCAAGTCGACCGGCAACGTGGCCAAGTCGATCGCCACCTTGCCCGTCGCCTGGGCCGCATCCACATGGAAAATGATCCCCCGCTCGCGGCACAGCGCACCGATCGCCGGGATGTCCTGGATCACACCGATTTCATTGTTGACGAACATCACCGACACAAGAATCGTGTCCGGGCGCATCGCGTCCTTCAGACGATTCAGGTCGAGCAGGCCATCCTCCTGGACATCCAGGTAAGTGACCTCGAAACCTTGGCGCTCCAACTCGCGCATGGTGTCCAGGACCGCCTTGTGCTCGGTCTTGACGGTGATCAAGTGCTTGCCTCGGGTCTTGTAGAACTGCGCGGCCCCTTTGATCGCCAAGTTATTCGATTCGGTCGCACCCGATGTCCAGACGATCTCGCGGGGGTCCGCGCCGATCAAGGCGGCGACCTGCTCGCGAGATTTTTCGACGGCGGCTTCAGCCTCCCACCCCCAGGCATGGCTGCGCGACGCGGGATTGCCGAAATGCTCGCGCAGCCAAGGAATCATGGCATCTACCACGCGCTGGTCCACGGGATTCGTGGCGCCGTAGTCCATGTAAATCGGGAAATGGGGGGTCATGTCCATCGGAGTCGGTCGATCTAAGGAAACTTGCAAGCGCTCGATGCGCGCATGGGTTGTTGAGGATTATTTCGAGAACGCACTGCCCAAGGCGAACACCGAATTCGGTGCCGTGATCTTGATCGGCTTGACAACGGGCTGGGTGGAAATCGCACGCTTGACTGGCTGAGTCTGGACGGACACGCCCTTGGCCAGCTGTTCCTCCACCAGATCCCGAAGAGAGACAGAATTCAAATACTCGATCATCTTGGCGTTCAAGCTGGCCCAAAGGTCGTGCGTCATGCAACGCCCCGCCTCTTCGCCCATGCAATTTTCCTTACCTGCGCAACCCGTCGCGTCGATCGGCTCATCAACGGCCACGATGATGTCGGCCACGGAAATTTCAGCGGCCTGCCGCCCCAAAGAGTAACCACCGCCCGGCCCGCGAGTGCTTTCCACCAAGGCGTGGCGCCGCAGCTTTCCAAACAGCTGCTCCAGATAAGACAAGGAAATCTGTTGGCGAGAACTGATCGCAGCCAATGCGACCGGCCCGCCCTGCTCGCGCAGCGCCAAATCAATCATGGCGGTGACCGCAAAACGACCTTTGGTTGTTAGACGCATAAAAATCTCCTGGAGCTTGCCGCACGAATGTCACTTGTTTTCATCCATCAAGAAGTGCCCTGAGGCAGTTCATGAGAATGAACCCAAACGTTCAACTCAAGTTCCCGACTGCTTTAGTCAAGTATACAGGAAGTTGACTGATTCGGTCGAGTTTGGCTACAGGAGTTCCCTGTGAACTGGCGACTTTTTGTGGTCGCTTGCCTCAGCTGCCGCGACACACGCACAGCCGAGCGGTCAGTGCTCAACACCTCGCACAAAGCTCAAGGCGGCTGCTTGGGACAAATTCAGCAGTTGGGCGATGTCGTTGACGTCATCCGGCACTGCCGGGTTCGACCAACTTTCCGAAGTGTGCCGCGCCAATCGAATCGCCAACAGCACACTTCGGACGCTGGGATGGTCCGCATGCTTGTCATCCGTGATGCGAATCAACAATTCCGGCAACAGCCAAATCTTCATCAAAGATTGTTGAAGATCCGCCAATTCGACATTCAATATCGCTTTCTGGGCCGATGAGGAGCGCAAAGTGGTATCAGCACGCTGCGCCGCCAGGATCTTCAGCGAGAGCGCCGGCGCGTGCACCCAAAGCAACATCTCTGCAAAGTCATGAAGTAGCGCCGCTTGATGAATGACCGCGGCGTCGTGATCCATGCGGTGCACAGCAAAAGCAAGCGCAAAATTGGCCGCACGGTGGGCTCGCTTCAAAACACCTCGCAAACCAGCCAATGCCTCCGGTTGATCCTTCAACCGTTCTTCCAGAGTCACTTGGCGACCGAAAGCCCGGAAGAAAGGGGAGATGCCCATCATCACCAGCGCTTCGATGACCGTCTCAGGGTCTGTGACGCGATTGGCCGAACGGTTGGCTGAGGCAAACGCCAGGACTTTCAACGTCATCAACGGATCCGTTGAAATCACCTCTCCCAGACTGCTGGCATCTACTTCATCCTCATTCAACCTCAACGCTTCAAGCGCTTCGGCACTGTCCTCCTGGACAGGGATCTCCGCATCTTCTAGGTAAGCGGTCCATGCACGCAGATCGCTCAAAGGTTGCGTCAGCAGGGGTTTGTTTTCCAGCGTCTGCATAAAAAACTTTCCGGACAAGGAAGTATGAACCCAATCTCGACCGAAAGATTTTTAACTTAAGAGACCAGAGATAAACAAGCGTGGTCTTTCGTGACTTACCAGCAAGAGGACGAAGTCAGGAAAAGGGGACTACTCGGTTGTAATGGACGCGAGACTCCGATGCCGCTGCGCTGCCTTCAAGGTGGGACGGCTGGACGCACGGGGGGCGAGAGTGGAAGAAGCCCGAGCGCAAAAGGAAA
>CBJNAE010000086.1:0-13027 GCA_966433995.1 uncultured Ideonella sp.
TGTCGGCCTTGATGCTGGCGATGCGGGCCGAATCGATGCGGCTCATCTGGCCGGCCCCGACGCCCAGCGTCATGCCGCCGCCGCAGAAGACGATGGCGTTGCTCTTGACGTACTTGGCCACCTTCCAGGCGAACATCAGGTCGTCCATCTGCTGGGGCGTGGGCTGCAGCCTGGTGACGACCTTCAGTTCGGCGCGCGTCACCTCGCGGTTGTCGGCGGTCTGCAGCAAGAGGCCGGAGCCGACGCGCTTGGCGTCGACCGCGTTGCGGCCCTGCTTCCAGGCGCTGTCGCCGTGGCGGTCGACGCCTTCCAGCGGGATCTTCAGCACGCGGGTGTTGGCCTTGGCAGAGAACACCGCCAGGGCCTCGTCGGTGTAGGCGGGCGCGATCAGCACTTCGACGAACTGCTTGGCCACCTTCTGCGCCGCGGCCAGGTCGACCGGCGTGTTGAAGGCGATGATGCCGCCGAAGGCCGAGGTGGGGTCGGTCTGGAAGGCTTTGTCGTAGGCCTCGGCCGGATGCGCGCCCACCGCCACGCCGCAGGGGTTGGCGTGCTTGACGATGACGCAGGCGGGCGTGTCGAAGGACTTCACGCATTCCCAGGCGGCGTCGGCGTCGGCGATGTTGTTGTAGCTCAGCTCCTTGCCCTGCAGCTGCTGGGCGGTGACGAGCGAGCCGGGGGCGGGGTGCAGGTCGCGGTAGAACGCGGCGGCCTGGTGGGGGTTCTCGCCGTAGCGCAGGTCCTGCAGCTTGATGAAGCTGCCGTTGCTCTGCGCGGGGAAGGCGCTGCGCGCGTGGCCGCCGGCTTCGTCGAGTTGCAGGCTGGAGAGGTAGTCGCTGATCGCCGCGTCGTACTGCGCGATGCGGTTGAAGGCAGCGACGGAAAGCGAGAACCTGGTCTTCTTGCTGATACCGCCGGCTTTCAGCTCGGCCAGCACGCCGGCGTATTGCGACGCGTCGGTCAGCACCGCCACGTCCTTCCAGTTCTTGGCGGCCGAACGCACCATGGCCGGGCCGCCGATGTCGATGTTCTCGATCGCGTCCTCGAGCGTGCAGCCTGGCTTGGCCACGGTGGCTTCGAAGGGATAGAGGTTGACCACCAGCAGGTCGATCGGCGCGATGCCGTGTTCCTGGATGGCTGCGACGTGCGCGGGCAGGTCGCGTCGGGCGAGCAGGCCGCCGTGGATCTTCGGGTGCAGCGTCTTGACGCGGCCGTCGAGCATCTCGGGAAAGCCGGTGTGGTCGGCCACCTCGGTGACGGGCAGGCCGGCGTCCATCAGCAGCTTGGCGGTGCCGCCGGTGGACAGCAGCTTGACCTTGAGCGCGTGCAGCTCGCGGGCGAACTCGAGGATGCCGGTTTTGTCGGAGACGGAAAGGAGTGCGTGCATGGTCGTCATGGGCGGGGCGGTTGGCGAAAAAATGGGGGTGCGGTGGCGTGGCGCGCGCGGCGCAGGTCACTTGACGAGCTTGTGCTCCACCAGCTTGCGCCGCAGCGTGTTGCGGTTGATGCCCAGCCATTCGGCGGCGCGGCTCTGGTTGCCTTCGGCGTGTTTCATCACCACGTCGAGCAGGGGTTTCTCCACCACCCGCAGGATCATGTCGTACATGGCGGCGGGCTCCACGCCGCGCAGGTCCTTGAAATAGCCTTCGAGGCTTTCGCGGATGCACTCTTCGATGTGTTTCTTGTTCTGGCTGGTGCTCATGGTGTGTGGCGCCGTCTTGGTGGCAAGCCGTCGTCGTTGTCGTTGTTCTTCGTCTCGTTCCGGGCGGCGGTCAGGCGCTGCGCAGGCGCCGGCCGTCGTTGGCGGCTTCGGCCTGCGGCAGGACGCGGTGGCTGTCGGCCAGCGCGTCGAACCACAGGCTCAAGGCACGGACCTGGGCTTCGCTGCTGTCGAGCCGGTTCATCTCGTCGCGGAATGCTTCGCCGCCGGGCAGGCCGCGCACCGCCCAGCCGATGTGCTTGCGCGCGCTGAGCACGCCGGTGCGCTCGCCGTAGAGGCCGTAGTGGTCGTGCAGGTGCTCGATCAGCCATTGCTTGGCCTGCAGCACCTCCGGCGCCGGCAGGTGCTCGCCGGTGGCCAGGAAGTGGGCGATCTCTCGGAAGATCCAGGGCCTGCCCTGCGCGGCGCGGCCGATCATCAGGGCGTCGGCGCCGGTGCGGGCGAGCACGTCGCGCGCCTTCTCGGGGCCGTCGATGTCGCCGTTGGCGACCACCGGGATGCGCAGCGCCGCCTTGACGGCCGCCACGGTGTCGTATTCGGCCAGGCCCTTGTAGCCCTGCTCGCGCGTGCGGCCGTGCACGGTGACCATGGCCACGCCGGCGCTTTCCGCCGCGCGCGCCAGCCGCAGCGCGTTGCGCTCGGCGTCGCACCAGCCGGTGCGCATCTTCAGGGTGACGGGCACGTTGCGCGGCGCGCAGGCGGCCACCACGGCTTCGATGATCTCCAGCGCCAGCGGCTCGTCCTGCATCAGCGCCGAGCCCGCCCACTTGCTGCACACCTTCTTTGCCGGGCAGCCCATGTTGATGTCGATGATCTGCGCGCCGCGGTCGATGTTGTAGGCGGCGGCCTCGGCCATCATCGCGGCCTCGGTGCCGGCGATCTGCACCGAGATGGGCTCCACCTCGCCGTCGTGGTTGGCGCGCCGGCTGGTCTTCAGCGACGACCACAGGTCCTTGCGCGAGGTCACCATCTCGCTCACCGCGTAGGCCGCGCCCAGCCGCTTGCACAGCTGGCGGAAGGGCCGGTCCGTCACGCCCGCCATGGGGGCGACGAACAGCCGGTTCGCCAATTGGAATTGGCCGATGCACGGGGCGTTCATGGGGGCAGGGGAGGGCGGGGTTGCCTAAAAAGGAGGCAGGAGTATACCGGCGCCGGTTTTTCCGGGGCGGGTTAAGGCAACGCTGAACAAGTCCCGCGCAGCGGGCGGATCCTCGAGTTCGGGCTCGCGATACCCAGTCTTACTGTGTCAAAAAACTGCCCCTGCGCCGGCCCGAAGGGTGAGCCCCGCCCGCAACCGCACTCGTCGTTGCAAATGCTCGCCGGGGGGCGCCCCGGCTGCGCTTTGCGCCTCGCAGCCCATCCCGAATCGAGGTCCGCGCATCTGCGGGGACTTATTCAGCGTCGCCATAATTCCCCGCATGACCGAATGGCTCGAAACCTCCCTGGCCGCGCTGCTCGCGGCGCTCGCCCTGCCGCAATTCGGGCTGAGCACGGTGTTCGTCGTGGCCTTCGTTTCCGCCACGCTGCTGCCGCTGGGCTCGGAGCCGGCGGTGTTCGGCTTGGTCAAGCTCAACCCCGCGATGTTCTGGCCGGCCATCGCCGTGGCCACCCTGGGCAACACCCTGGGCGGCGCGGTGAGCTGGTGGATGGGGCTGGGCGCCGAGAAGGTCTACGAGAAGGTGTCGGGCCACGGGGCGGACGGCCGCGCGTTGCGGTGGCTCCGGCGCTTCGGCCCCAAGGCCTGCCTGATGGCCTGGCTGCCCCTGGTGGGCGACCCGCTTTGCGCGGTGGCGGGCTGGCTGCGCCTGCCGTTTTGGCCCTGCGTGGCCTACATGGCCGTCGGGAAGTTCCTGCGCTACCTGGTGATGACGGCGCTGCTGCTGGGCGCCTTCCCCGGGCCGTTCAACGCCGGTTGACGGCGCCCGCGCGCCGCACCGCGGCCCGGCGCGGCGGGGCCACCGCGGCTTGCAGCTCGTCGAGCACCGCGTTCAACCGGTCCACCGCCTGCGCCAGGCGCGAGCCGTTAGCGCCGTCGCCGGGCTCGACTTCGGGGGAGGCGCCCTGCGGCCCGGGCGACAGCAGGCTGCGCCCCGGGTCGTCGAGCACGGCCGCGTCCAGGCGCACGCCGTGCGGCGCCAACTGGCCGGACAGCGTCCGCCGCCGCGTCCGCAACTGCTGCAGCGTCTGCTGATAGGCGTGCTCCGCCAGAAGCCGCCGTTGGCTGTAGCTGAAGGTGTTGGCCAGGAAGAGCTGGGGATCGCGGTGGTCGGGTTCGAACAGGAGGATGGTGGTGCCGGGGTAGCTCTGGGCGTAGCCCTTCAGCCCGACGTCCAGCCGCGAATGCACCAGGGTGCGGAAAGTCTGGGACAGCACCACCGGCAGGCCGGCGTCGACCAGCTTCGGGATACCGGCCGGCGGGCCGCCGTTTTCTGCCAGCGACGACGCGTCGTAGGGCACCAGCGGGTTCAGGCACAGCAGCAGGTCCAGGCCCTGTTCCAGCAGCACCGAAGCATGCAGCGTTTTCTTCAGCGCGCCGTCGACGTAGTGGTGGCCGTCGATCTCCACCGGCGGGTACAGGCCAGGCAGGGCCGCGCTGGCCTGCACTGCCTTGGAGATGGGCACCGCGTCGAAGCCCGGTAGGCCGAAAGGTGCGCTCTCGCCGGTGTCCAGGTCGGTGGCCACGACCACCAGCCGGCGTTGGAGTTCGCGGAAATCGTTGCTGCGGCCGGGCAGCGAGAACAGGCGCTGCAACTGGGTGTCGATCACGTCGTTGGAGAACAGCCCGGTCGGCAAGGCGCGGGCCAGCCGCTCGAAGCCGGATGCCACCGACCCGTCGGCGCCGAAGCATTCCAGCCAGGCCTGGCCCGCCAGGGCCGGCAGCTGCGCCAGGCGCTGGGCGATCTCCATCCAGGCGGGCTGCAGCAGCAGCGAAGGCTCGAAGGTGTCGTGCGAGGGGCCGGTGTTCTCGATGAAGGCGTCGCACAGTTCGCGCGGGCTCATGCCGTTCGCCAAGCCCGACGCGATGAACCCGCCCGACGAGACACCGACGTAGCCTTGCAGCGCGTTGAAGTCCAGGCCTTGCAGCGCGTCGTCCAGCGCGCACAGGGCGCCGATCTCGTAGATCGCGCCGAGCGGGCCGCCGCCCGCCACGGCCAGGCCGATGCGCGGCGCAGGCTCGCTTGCACGCGCCTTCGCCAGTGCCGTCGTGCGGCGCTTTGTCGCCATCCGGGGTCAGGCCGCCTTGCGCGCGGCCTTCTTGGCGGTGGGTTTGGCTACCACCGCCTTCTTGGCTGCGGCTTTCTTGGCCGCGGGTCGCACTGCGGCTTTCGCGGCCGCCTTGGCCGGGGCCTTGTCCTTGCCCTTGCCCAACTGGGCGACCTGCCGGCTCAGCGCGTCGATGCGCTCGATCAGCGCGTCCACGTCCTTCGCCGACGGCACGCCGAGCTTCTTCAGGGAGCGCGCCACGCGGTCTTCGAAGATCGACTCCAGCTTGTCCCACTGCTGGCCGGCCTTGGCGCCGACTTCGCTGGCCATGCTGGACATCTTCTGCCCCACGTCGGACAGCTTGCTCTCCGCCGCGGTCTGCGTCTTGCGCTGCAGCGAGACACCTTCTTTCACCAGGGTTTCGAAGACCTTGCCGCCTTCGGCCTGGGCCTTGGCGAAAGCGCCCATGCCGGCCAGCCAGATCTGCTGGGCGGAGTCCTTGACGGCGCCGGCCAGCGCGCTGTCGAACGCCGATTTGCCGGACGAGGCTTGCTTCTCAGCCATTTGCTTGAGCTTCTTGACCATGGTGTCTTCCTTCGGGGGGGTGTGGGTTGGATGGTGTGGAAACTGCCTGGCGGACTATAGGCAGTCGCGCTGGGGCCGGCACCCTAATGGCTGCAGGCGGCCGCTGTCTGCGACTGCGGGTAAGCGCGCACCAGGGCGCCGCGGGTTTGGATGAAAAATGCCCCTTCCCTTATCAGTGTCCGCATCCGCATCCACGAGCCCAGGAGAGAAGAACATGCACTATTTCGTGACCGGCGCCACCGGCTTCATCGGCAAACGCCTCGTCAAGGCGCTGCTGCAGCGCAAGGGCGCCGTCGTCCACTTCCTGCTGCGCCAAGAAAGCCAGGCCAAGGTGCCCGAGTTGCTCGACTACTGGGGCGTGACCGCCGCCCGCGCCGTTCCGGTGGCGGGCGACCTCACCGCCAAGAGGTTGGGCGTCTCGGCGGAAGACATCAAGCGGCTCAAGGGCCAGGTCGCCCATGTCTACCACCTGGCCGCGGTCTACGACCTGGGCGCCGACGAGCAGGCCCAGGTCGCGGTCAACATCGACGGCACGCGCAACCTGGTCGAGCTGGCCAAGGCCATCGATGCAGGCCACGTGCACCACGTCTCGTCGATCGCGGCGGCCGGGCTCTACGAGGGCGTTTTCCGCGAAGACATGTTCGAAGAGGCCGACGGCCTGGACCATCCCTACTTCCAGACCAAGCACGAGAGCGAGAAGATCGTGCGCAGGGAATGCAAGGTGCCGTGGACGGTCTACCGCCCGGCGATGGTGGTGGGCGACTCGCGCACCGGCGAGATGGACAAGGTCGACGGCCCCTACTACTTCTTCAAGCTCATCCAGCGCATGCGCCAGCTGCTGCCGCCCTGGATGCCCAGCATCGGGCTGGAAGGCGGGCGCATCAACATCGTGCCGGTGGACTTCGTGGTGGCGGCGCTCGACCACATCAGCCACCAGGGCGGCACCAGGGGCGCGGACCTGAACAAGAAGTGCTTCCACCTGGTGGACCCGCAGGGCTACCGGGTGGGCGACGTGCTCGACATCTTCAGCAAGGCGGCGCACGCGCCAAAGATGAACCTCTTCGTGAACGCCGCACTGCTCGGGTTCATCCCCAAGAGCGTGAAGAAGGGGATGATGGCGCTGGCGCCAGTGCGCCGCGTGCGCAACGCGGTGATGAAGGACCTGGGCCTGCCGGAAGACATCTTCACCTTCATCAACTACCCGACGCGCTTCGACTGCCGCGACACCCTGGCCGCGCTCAAGGGCAGCGGCATCGAATGCCCTCGCCTGCCCGACTACGCCTGGCGCCTGTGGGACTACTGGGAGCGCCACCTCGACCCGGCTCTGCACGTCGACCGCAGCCTGCGCGGCACGGTGGGCGGCAAGGTGGTGCTGGTGACGGGTGGCTCGTCGGGGATCGGCCTGGCGGCGGCCACGAAATTCGCCGAGGCCGGCGCCATCACGCTGATCTGCGGCCGCGACGAGGCCAAGCTCGCCGGTGCGAAGAAAGAGATCCTCGCCGCCATCGGCAAGGAGGCGGCGAAGGACGCGCAACTGGCCACCTACTCCGCCGACATTGCCGACGAGGCCAGCTGCAAGGCGATGCTGCAGTCCATCGCCGACACCTACGGCGGCGTCGACTTCCTCATCAACAACGCCGGCCGGTCGATCCGCCGCGCGATCGAGTCCAGCTACGACCGCTTCCACGACTTCGAGCGCACGATGCAGCTGAACTACTTCGGCTGCCTGCGCGTGACGATGGGCCTGCTGCCGGCCATGGTGGCCAAGCGCCGCGGCCACGTGGTGAACATCAGTTCGATCGGCGTGCTGACCAACGCGCCGCGCTTCTCGGCCTACGTGGCTAGCAAGGCCGCGCTCGACGCCTGGACGCGCTGCGCCTCCAGCGAATACGCCGACGTCGGCGTCACCTTCACCACCATCAACATGCCGCTGGTGCGCACGCCGATGATCGCGCCCACCAAGATCTACAACAACGTGCCGACGCTGTCGCCCGAAGAAGCCGCCGACCTGATCGCCGAAGCCTGCATCGCCAAGCCGGTGCGCATCGCCACCCGGCTCGGCCAGGCCGGCGAACTGCTGCACGCGCTGCTGCCGCGCGTGGCGCAGATCGCGATGAACACCAGCTTCCGCATGTTCCCCGACAGCGACGCGGCCAAGGGCGGCAAGGAAGGCGGCGGCAAGTCCGGCCTGTCGCCGGAGGCGGTGGCGATGCAGCAGATGATGCGGGGGATTCACTTCTGAACTCCATCTCCCCCGGCCACGGGGGAGAGGGTAGGGGTGAGGGGGCGGCAGCCGGAGCGCACGACCGCCACGAGCGGCCGACTCCCTAAAATCCGCCCCCCACCCCGCCGACCCGCCCGCATGCCCCACCGCCCCCTCGCCCACGGCGCCCTGATCAATCTTTGCGGCCGCGCCGCCACGGTGGCCGCCGGGCTGCTGCTGATGGCCTTGGTCGCACGGCTCGGCCCCAGCTCGCAGGGCGCCTTCGCGCTCTTCGTGGCCTGCGAGTCCATCCTGCTCACACTGTTCTCAGGCTTCGGCCTGCTGTTGGCGCGCGCGCACTCCCGGCAGGCGGGCGCGGCGCCGGCCCATGCGCGTCCGCTGGCCGTGCTGCACAGCACGCTGTTGGTGGCCGCGCTGGCGGTGGGCGCTGCGGCGTCCGCTGCTTTGCTGGCGGTGTCGTCCATCAGCCGCGAGCCGCCTTACGCATCGCTGTGGCTGCTGGCGTTGGGGGCACCCTTCCTGCTCATCGTGCCCACGGTGTCCGGCGCCTGGCTGGGCCGCGCCCAGCTGTGGCCGCTGAACGGTTTCGCGCTGGCTTCGCCGCTGGTCGCGCTGGCGGGCGCACTGCTCCTGACCTGGCTGGCGCCACCGCTGCAGGTGGGAACGGTGCTGGCACTGTGGGTGGCCGGCAAGTCGCTGGTGGGGATGGCGGCGCTGGCCTGGTCGGTCAGGACTGAAGGCTGGGCCCGGCCGGATGGGGCGCTGCTGCGATCGGGCCTGGGTTTCATCGCCGTGATCGGCGTGACCAACGTCGTCAGCCTGTTGAACTACCGCGTCAACCTCTTCATGGTGGAGCGGCTCGACAGCCTGCCCGCTGCCGGGGTGTATTCCGTGGCGGTCACCGTTGCCGAGCTGCTGTGGTTCGTCTCATCGGCGGTGACGACGGCGGTCTACGGCCGCATCGGTTCGCGCGATACCGCCGATGCGGCCGTGGGCACCGTGCAAGCGCTGCGCTGGGGCGCGTTGGGGGTCGTGCTTGCGGCGCCGCTGCTGTTGCTGGCCGCCTGGTGGGCCTTGCCGGCCGTGCTGGGCGAGGCCTACCGCCCGGCCTGGGGGCTGTTGCTGGTGCTCGTGCCCGGCACGCTGGCCTACAGCAGCGCGTCGGGCATTTCCGCGTGGTTCACCAACCAGCGCGGCCAGCCCTGGTTGGCCGGCAGCATCGCCTTGACGTCCATGCTGCTCAACGTGGCGCTGTCTTCGTGGTGGATACCGCTTTGGGGAGCGACCGGCGCCGCGGCGGCGACCAGCGCCTCTTACATACTGGCCATCGCGCTGGGCCTGGGCCTGTTCCTGCGCCTGGCGGGCCTGCCGGCTCGGGCTTTGTGGAGCCGGGCCGCGCCGGCACAATCCGCCGCATGAGCGAAAACGCGCCTTTCCTGCCGGTGCTGAAGCACCACGCCGCCCGGCTGCTGGCCTGCGTGGTGGGGCCGCGCATGCTGTACGGCCTGCGCGCGGCCGGCGGCGGTTGGCTGCCGCACACCCGTGTCGGCAGCACCACTGTGATCGAGTCGCGCCGCCTGTTGCGTTGCGGCGACCATGTCTTCATCGGCCACCACAATTTCATCGACGCTTCCGGCGGCCTGACCCTCGGCGAAGGTTGCCAGATCACGAACCACGTCTCCATCCTTACGCACAGCAGCCATGTGGCGATGCGACTGCTCGGCCGCGGCTATTTCGGCCACGCCGACCCGGCCGGGATGCGGCGGGCGGCCACCGAGCTGGGCCCTTACGTGTTCGTCGGGCCGAACTGCGTCATCGCGCCGGGCTCGCGCATCGGCAGGGGCGCGCTGCTGCGGGCGTACAGCTATGTTTCCGGCGAGGTCCCCGAGTTCGCGGTGATGTCCGGCCAGCCGGCGGTGCAGGTGGGCGACACCCGCGACACCGACGCCCGGTGGCTGCGGGAGCATCCCGAACTGCGGGCCGGGTACGAGGCCTGGGCCCGGGCGGCGGCACCATGACGCGCCCGATGCGCATCCTCTTCTTCGGCGATGCCGACAGCGTGCACCTCCAGCGTTGGGCCGGCGCGATGGCCGAGCGCGGCGCCGATTGCCATGTGGCCACGAGGCGGCCGGGCACGGTGCCCGGCGCCGCCTCCGTCCACGTTATCCGGCCAGGCGGCGCGTCCCCCGGCTGGTTCGTCGCGCTCCCCGAGGTGCGCCGCCTGGTGAGGCGCCTGGCGCCTGACATCGTCCATGGCCACTACGTCACCTCCAACGGGCTTTGGGCCGCGGCCAGCGGCCATCCGCGTGTGGCGCTGACGGCCTGGGGCTCGGACATCCTGGTCACGCCCCGGCGCAACCGCTTCTGGCGCACGCTCACGGGGTGGACGCTGCGCCGGGCCGGATTGATCACCGCCGATTCGCGGGACGTGCTGACCGAGATCGAAGGCTACGGCGTGAAGGCGCCGATGCATGAGATCCTCTGGGGGGCCGACACCGACCATTTCAGCCCACCCCCCGGGCCGCGTGGCGAGGCGCCGCCCGAATGGTTGAGCCTGCGGGCCTGGGAGGCCAACTACCAGGTCGACCGCATCGTGCAGGCCTACGCCGAAGCGCGGCGCGCGCTGGGCCCTCGCATGGGGCGGCTGCACCTGCTGGGCGGCGGCAGCCTCGAAGCGGACCTGCGTTCGCAGGTGCAGTCGCTGCAGTTGGGCGGGCAGGTGCTGTTCCACGGCCGGCTGGACGACGCCGGCATGCAGGCCGTGATGCGGCGCTGCGCCGTCTCCGTCAGCGTTCCGCGCAGCGATGCGACGTCGGTTTCGGTTCTGGAGTCCATGGCCTGCGGCATGGCCCTGCTGGTGTCGGACCTTCCGGCCAACCGGCAATGGATCGATCCGCGCGGCGGCGTCATCGTGCCCGCCGATGACGGGCCGGCGCTGGCGCGCTCCATGGTGGACCTGGCGTCCCGCGGCCCGGCCGCATTGGCCGCCATGGGTGCCCACAACCGCGCGCAGGCGCTGGCGCGTGCATCGCGGCGCAAACAGATGGACAAGATGTTTTCCCTTTACCAGCAATGGCTGGCGCGGCCATGAACGCACCGACGCCCTCGGCCCTGACCGTCTCCGTCATCGTCCCCTGCCGCAACGAGCACGGCCACATCGAAGCTTTCTGCGATTCGGTCGCGCGGCAGGAACTGCCCCAGGGCTGGCGGCTGCAGGTCCTCGTCGCCGACGGCATGAGCGACGACGGCACCCGCGAGCGGCTGCAGGCGCTGGCCGGGCGCGATGGGCGCTTCGTCTGCATCGACAACCCGGCGCGCATCGTGTCGCCGGGGCTCAACGCGGCGATCTCGCGGGCCCAGGGCGACGTCATCGTGCGCATGGACGTGCACACCCGCTATGCGCCTGACTACATCTCCGAATGCATCAAGGCGCTGCAAAGCACCGGGGCCGACAATGTCGGCGGCCCCTGGCGCGCGGAGGCGGTCGAACATCCAGGGCAGCCCGGCGTGGCCGCGATGCAGCAGGCGATCGCCGCGGCCTTCCAGTCGCGCTGGGTGTCGGGCGGCGCGTTGTCCCGGCGGCTCGATTTCGACGGGTGGGTCGACACGGTCTACCTCGGTGCCTGGCCGCGCGCCACTTTCGAGCGCTTCGGCGGCTTCGACGAGGGCCTGGTGCGCAACCAGGACGACGAGCACAACCTGCGCATCACCCGCGGCGGCGGCAAGGTCTGGCAAAGCGCGGCCATCCGGTCGGCCTACCGGCCGCGCGCGTCGCTGGCCGCGTTGTTCAGGCAATACCAGCAATACGGTTACTGGAAGCCCTTCGTGATGCGCAGGCACGGCCAGGCGGCGGCGCTGCGCCACCTCGTCCCGGGGATTTTCGTGCTGGCGTTGCTGCTGTCTTCGGCCTTGGCCGCCGGCGGCTGCCTTGCGCCGCTGGCATCGCTGGCCGGCCTCTACGGCCTGGCCGTGCTGGCCGCCACCGGCCTGATCTTCGCCGGCCATCGGCCGCGGCTGCCTTTGCGCGCGGCCTGGCGGCTGCCCCTGGTGATCGCCGCCTACCACCTCGGCTACGGCCTGGGCTCGCTGCTCGGCTGGTTCGACGTGCTGCGCGGCAAGCGGCAGGGCCGTTCCGCCTTCGGCCGATTGACGCGCTGACCCGGCCGACCACCCCGGGCCCACACCATGAGCGAGCCGCGTTCGCCACAACCCGCCGACGACGAAGCCGACGCCGTGCGGGCGCGTTACGCGCGCCGCGCGCGGGAGGCTTCCGGGGACGCGGCCCTCGACTGGCGCTACCACCGCCTCAACCCCAGCGCGCTTTGGCCGGCGCAAGAGCGCGAGCGGGCGCTGGCCCAGGGGCTGCTGCGACATTGCGGCGGCGACGCGGCGCGCCTGCGCCGGTTGCGCCTTCTGGAAGTGGGCAGCGGCACCGGCGGCAACCTGCTGGACATGCTGCGCTTGGGCCTGGCGCCCGAGAACCTCGCTGGCGTCGAACTGCTGCCCGAGCGCCACGCCGCCGCGCGTGCCGTGCTGCCGCCGCAGGTGGCGCTGAGCCAGGGCGACGCCGCCAAGCTCTTGCCGCCGGGCGGATTCGACCTGGTGCTGCAGTCCACCGTCTTCTCGTCGCTGCTGGACGACGCCTTCCAGCAGCGGCTGGCCGACGCGATGTGGCGTTGCCTGCGGCCCGGCGGTGCCGTGGTCTGGTACGACTTCACCGTGGGCAACCCGCGCAACCCCGACGTGCGCGGCGTGCCGCTGCGGCGGGTGCGGGCGCTGTTTCCCCAGGCGCAGGCGCTGCGGGCTCGGCGGCTCACGCTGGCACCGCCGCTGGCGCGTGCTGCGGCCCGGCTGCACCCCTGCCTTTACACCCTCCTCAACACCTTGCCCATGCTGCGCACGCATGTGCTCGCCTGGATCCAGAAAGCCGCCCCATGACTGAGCCCCCCTTCCTGCCCTTCGCCTTGCCCGAGATCGGCGACGACGAGATCGCCGAAGTGGTGGACACGCTGCGCTCCGGCTGGCTCACCACCGGGCCCAAGACCAAGCGCTTCGAAACCGATTTCTCGGCCTTCCTCGGCGACGACGGCCTGCACAGCCTGGCCGTCAACTCGGCGACCGCCGGCCTGCACCTGGCCCTGGAGGCGCTGGGCGTCGGCCCCGGCGACGAAGTCATTACCACCACCCACACCTTCACCGCCAGCGCCGAAGTGGCGCGCTACCTGGGCGCCGACGTGGTGCTGGTCGACATCGACCCGGCCACGATGTGCATCGACCCGGCCGCGCTGGAGGCC
>CBJNAE010000087.1:0-13026 GCA_966433995.1 uncultured Ideonella sp.
GATGTCGCGATGAGTGAGCCGGTCTTGTCTGCCACGACCGACAGGTAGTGGTCGACGGGATCGTCGCCTGGCTGGGGGCCGAGGGTCTCCTTGATTTGACCCACGACAAGGCGGGCGAACGTCTGCGCCTGAATCCGCACCGCCCGCGCAGTAAACACGCCCACGCCGACTGTCTCAGAGCCTAAGGAATCGTCATGGACAACATCAACCCCCAGGTCATCGACACCGTCAATCAAGTTCAACTGGCCACGATGGCTCCACAGGTGGTCATGACCAGCGGGGCCGGCAAGGCATACCAGTCGGTGGCGCAGTCGACCGCCATCGCGGTGCAGGATTCGGCCGATGCGTTGCGCAATCTCTCCACCATCGCCACGACGGCGATCGGTGTGGCCATGGCCCAGCTTTTGGCGACCAAAGACGTGAAATATGTCGAGGTGATCACGGCCGCGCAGCAGGTGATGACGCAGGCCAACGCGGAGTTCGGTCAGATCGGCGCCACGGCCGCCACGGTCATCAAGGGTTACCCGGCGGGCTGACCCGCGTCGGTAGCGAAGCGCATCGCAGATAGGTGAAAGAACCACGCCATGACTGTCATCGTTGCCGGCAAGCTGATCCAGAAGAGCGAGAGCCTGTCCGAACTCGCGCGCCAGGCCTTGACCTATGTCGACGGCGGTCCCCAATGGCTGGCCTGGGCCTTGCCCAACCCCATGGTGTGCTACGAAGTGGCGGACGAGACCACGCTGCTGGCCGAGGTGCAGCAAGGGCTGCACGCCTCGCCCATGGCCTTGCTGCCGGGCCTGGGCCTGTGGGTCAGCCCGGTCAAACTCATGTCCCTGGGCAGCGCCAACTTGCGCACGCTCGGCCAGGCCGAAACCGGCGACACCAGCGCCGCCGTGGTGCAGCAGACGCAGCGCATCATGGTCGACCACCAACTGGTCGACGCGCAGCAGTTGCGCAGCACCGGCGAATTCCTGCAGGAGCTGGGTGTCGCGGCGGCGCCCGTGTTCCAGGCGCTGGATTTCAACGACCGCGTGGCCTTGCACGCGCTGGCCGCGGCCCCGCTGGGCCAGGATGGCGACAACCCGTCGCAACTGCGCCAGGAGGCGGCCGCCTTCGCGGTGCAACAGGCCCGCACCGTGCCCGAGTTCTGCGACTACTACCAGGTGTACCTGGCGCACTCGAAGAAGATGAATGCGTTGGGCGGCACGGCGGATGCGCGAGGCCAGCTGTGCAGCCAGGCCGTGCAAACCCTGTTGCCGCTGGCCTTCGGCGCGATGGAGTGCCCGCAACTGCCGAACCGCCTGCCGTCGCCCCAGGAGGTCGAGCAATGCCTGCGCAACTGGCTGGCCCGGGGGCACAAGCTGGGCTTTGCAAGGCTGTCGCAGGCCGTGCTGCAGATGGTCACGCAAACCATCTTCAGCAACGAAACGGGCGCGGACGCGCGCAACCTGTTCGACCTGTACCTCAGCACGGCGCAGGCATTCCTGGGCGGCAACCGTTTGAAGGAGGGCCGGCTCGGGCAGGACGGCGCCAGCCTGACCTTCACGCTGCAGAACGCCACGCAACAGGCGCTGCTGCATGTCAGTGCGGATCGGCTGCTGTCATTGCGCAAGTTCGGTACCTGGGCGGCGCCCGATGCGGGCTCAGGCTTGCCCAGTTCCCCATCAACCTCGACACCGGAGTAGCCCCATGGCCAAGTCCACACCACCCCGTGCCCCGTCCAGTGCAAAGCCGGCGGCCGCACCGGCGCCCGCCGTGGCTGTCTCGCCAGCCGCGCCAGCGGCAACGGCCGCAGCGGCCTTGCCACCCGTCAAAGCCGCGCCGGCACTGGCCCCCAAGGCGACACCGCTGCCGGCATCCGCATCGGCCGCCGCGCCCGCCGCGCCCTTGCCTCCGACACCCAGCGATGCGCCTGCCCCGGCCGCCATCGACATGGGCGGGGCCGCGATGAAAGTCGCGCAGGCCCAGATCGACGCCGCCGTGGCCAGCGCTGCCGCTGCGGCCCAGGCGGCCGTGGCCGCCACCTCCAACCTCGCCGGGTCGCAGGCCGCTTCGCAGGCGGTCGCCCAGGCCGAGAGCGCGCTGCAATCCAACGTGTCGGCCATGCAGCAGGCGATGCAGCAGGCCCTGCAGGCCCAAACCCAGGCGGTCGCCCAGGCCCAGGCGCAGGTGCAGGCGGCCATGGCCGCGGCCAGTGCGGCATTGGCCGGCAACCCGCCGGCACCGCCCGCTTCGGGTGGTTGAAGCTCGGACCAGGGGCCCACGATGCAGGAATCCGCACTGGTTCGATCCATCCGCCGTGACTTGAGCCGTCAACTCACGGGCGCCGTCAACGATTCGACGACCTACCCGGCGGTACGGATCGCCGTGCTGCAGTCCTTGTCGACGCTTTGGGCGCGGCTGCTCTCGTTGAGGGACTTGCTCGTCAAAGACCTCGGCCTGAATCCGGCGCAGCCGCTGTTCTACTTCTACATGAAGGGCGGCAACGCCTTCGACTGCGTGATCAACCCCGCCGGCCCGGCGGTGACGCAGCAAGGCGGCGGAAAGTCCGACTGGGACACCCAGATCGTGGTCGATCCCTGGGCGCCCCTCCCCATCCAGGACTACGTCTACGCCGTCATCGAAGACCTCATCCTGGACGAGTTGCGCAACTGCGCCGTCGAAATCGCCCGGTGGAAACCGGAGATCGCTTCGCCGGAGGAGCTGTTGTGCCAGCAGTCGGCGCTCTTGTACCGGTACGAGGTCACCCGCGACGAACAGCAGACGATCCGCCAGGTGTTCGACCACAACCGGACGGGCCTGTGGTTGAACACGCAGCGCAAGCTCAGCGACAGGTCCATGCCGGGGGCGGAGCTGCCGGGCATGATCTTCAACGAAGGCATCGAACCGTTCCTGCTCTTCAGGCTCGGCTACACCTGGCATGCCGAGCCGCTCCAATGGCCGCAGCCCCTGCTTCCGGGGCAGGCGACGGGCCCGCAGATCGACCGCCCGCTGCTGATGGAGCTGATCGACGTGACCCTGCCGCGCCGGCACACCGTGGAGGCGGTCGAAGTGTGGGAAGACCTGCTCACGGGCCACATGCAGATCGACCCCATCGACGTCTCCCTCCAATACCAGGGGACGACGATCGCCCAGAGCCTGCCGCTTCCTTCGCTGGTCTACCACTTCGACGAGCAGGTGCTCATGCTGTGCGAGGTGGCCGCGGGCGTTTCCAAGAGCGTGGACAAGGTCTCCAGGCGCTTTGCCCGCCTGACCCAGATCTACAACGCCGGCACGCCGCTGCAGCAGGCCGACTACCAGGCGCGGATGGCGGCCATGGCCGGCATCCCAGTGGCGCAACTGCCCGTGCGTCCGCCCGTGGTGGGGGCGGTCAATGTGGTGCTCACCAACAACGGCGCGGGCGCTGATCTGGCGGCCGCGCCTGGGACACCGCAATACATGGCGGTCAACATGATGTACCAGGTCGCCAGCCGGCAGATGCTCTATGACGGCGCGCAGTCGCTCGCGGGCCGGCAGACGATCGGCCTGATGATCGGCGGGCTGCTGCCGCCCCTGACCATCAGCGACGCCGGAGTCAGCGACGATCTGGCGCTCTACACGACCATCGTGCGCAATGGCTACATCTCCACCGACCCTTTCCCGGGTTCCGGCATCGACATGGCGGCCTGGTTGCGGGTCCGCGACGCCAGCAAGCTGGAAGACACCGCGCGCCAGCTCCGCGACAACCTGCCCGGTTGGCTCTTCAACCTGGCGACCCAGGCGGCTGCGCCTCCGATCGTCGTTCCGCTCAACCAGTGGATCTCGCAGACGTTCTTCGGCAAGGCCATCCGGGTCGAACTGCGCGGGCACACCACGCTGCGCCAGCCCGGCACGAGCCACGAGCAGACGCTGGTGATCTTCTGCGACGACCGGGCGGTGGCTTGCGTCACGCTGACCTCCGCCATCGCCTCGCAAGCGCCCTTCATACCTGATCCGCTGATGCCGACGGCTTATCTCGCATCCGTCGTGGACATGGCGGAACAGCGCAAGGTCGCCGCGGCGGCCATCAAGGACTTCTGCATCCGCAACGTGCTTTCGAAGCAGCTCAATACGTTGAACCGGCTCTTCCCGAGGACGTGACCGCCGATGAATCCGCCCACTGACCCACAAGCCCCGGGTCCGCGACACCGCGCAACGTTGCGCAGGCTGTGTATCGCATGGCTGATGGTCACCGCCAGCGCTTGCGATCAGCGCGTGCCCGCGGAGCCTGGGCCGCCGGCGACTCCCGCTCCATCGCCCCTCGGCGCTGCCGGAGGCGTCGAGGGGGTGGACCTGTCCAACTGGCAAGGCGGGGACGTGGACTTCGAGAAGATCAAGCAGTCCGGCAAGCTCTTCGTGTTCGTCAAGTCCAGCCAGGGCAGCACCGTCGTCGATCCTGACCACGCGCGCAATGTGCGGCAGGCCCGCGCCGCGGGCCTGATGGTGGGCAGCTACCACTTCTATGTCAGTTCCGACCCGCCGCAGGCCCAGTTCCGCAATTTCTCGGCCCAACTGGCCCTGGAGCCGGGGGATCTGCCGCCCGTGGTGGACATCGAGCGGCTGAGCCAGGGCGACCCCCGGGCCTTGGTGCCTGCATTGCAGCAGTTCCTTGGCCTGCTGGAAGAAAAGCACGGCGTCAAACCCATCCTCTATTCGGGCGAGTACTTTGCCAACGAGTACCTGTCCGTCTTCGGCGCCTATCCGCTCTGGCTCGCGGAATACAACGGCGGGGCCAGCCCGCAACTGCCCAAGGGCTGGGCGCGCTGGACCTTCTGGCAGTACAGCCAGAACGGCAGTCTGGCCGATTTGTCCGGTCCGGTGGACCTGAACCGTTTCAACGGAAGCGCGGAGCAGCTCAAGGCGCTGGCGGTCCGATAGCCAGCGCAGGCGGGTTCGCGCGGCGCCATGCAAGCCCAGCAGCAGGCGCATGTCGCTGGCCGAAGGCGGAAGGACCGTCACCCGCGTGGCTCGCCGGTCGGCTGGACCGGCGGCTTGCGTTGCCGCGGGCCAGGCACCGGCGGGCTCCCGGCAAGCGTCGACATGCGGGCCAAACGACCCAATGCCACATTCCCGGCTCTGGCTTTCGCGCCACCGGAACTTCTGTTGAACAATGGCCTGTCGTTCGCCACTGCGGGCAGGCGCGGATTCTTTTGGGGGCACCAATCGATGGCACTTTTCGACTCTCCGTTCAGCGCGAAAGACCTGGACATCCTCATTTCCGAACTGCTGGTCGCGACGGCGGACGGGGCCGATCCCGGCATCGACCGCAAAGTCACGGCGGTGCTGCAGATGCTGCGCAGTGAATTGAACATGGACGTGGTCTTCGTCTCCGAATTCGTCGATGGGCAGCGGGTCTTCCGTTTCGTCGAGGGAACGCCTCCGGACCACCTGGGCGTGCAGGTGGGCGACGCCGCGCCGCTGGAGGACAGCTATTGCCAAAGGGTGGTGCAGGGCCGGATGCCCGAAATCGTGCACGACGCGTCCGCCGTCGCGGAATCGCTGGACCTGCCCAAGACACCCATCCGTGTCGGTGCGCACATGAGCACGCCGGTGGTCCTGGCCGACGGCCGCGTATACGGCACGCTGTGCTGCTTCAGCAACGCGCCGAACATGAACCTGCATGCGGAGGACTTGAAGCGCTTGAGGCAATGCGCCCAGCTGGTCGCCCGCAGGGTTGGCGCGACGGAGCATGCGGATTTCCGGCCCACGTTGCCCGGCGGCATGCCTTTTTCGCTCACCGACATGCCGGCGAAGTTCTGAGCGCCCCCAGGGCCGGGTTGCACCCAACCGCCCCCCGCGGGGGCCAAGGAAACTTGGGGCGGCCCGGCGTTTCCTTGAGAGGACGGGCGCGTCCGGTGGATTGGGCGACCATCGCAACCCATGCGGGCCGGGCGCCATGAAGACAAAAGCCGCCGGAGCTTGGCGCTCGGCGGCTTTGGCGATTCATTCTGGCGGAGAGAGCGTCCGCGGATTTAGTGACTAAAGAATTCCAGGTTGTTCCAAAATTACATTTAAAAACAATAGCTTAGAGCGTAATTTTGTCTGCAGTGGTCTGGTGAGATCTGCTGAGTTCCGCGATTTTTTGGCTATAGGATGGCTATAAATCAGGGCTTGCTGCTGAGCGCGCGTATGGGCCAAAAAGCGATTGGCGCCGCCATTTTTCATCTAGGTTCTCCTGGCAATTCGCCCTGAACCGGTTGATAAATCAGATGCAACTCGTGCCGATCTTTCAGGACTTCAGCTGCTCAGCTTGGCTGCTAGAAGTTCAGATTGCTCGGCAGACTTCTTCGGTTTGTGGTCTTCTGCAACTGCGCCAAATTCCGCAGTTTTCAGGGTGTCGCTGAGGACGTGCTAGAGGGATTCCTTCGAGTCGTTCGCTGGTTCGACCCGTCGTCGTTGCCCTCGCCATGCAGGTGCATCGCGGCGTGCTCCCCATCGGCCAGGATGTTCACCGATGAACCTGCGCGCGCTAGCGATTGCCAAGGCAAGACGCATGGCGAATAGGACAGAGGCGCGGCGCATTGCGGCGGAGGTATATCGACGAGATGACCGGGTCGGGGGCGCTCCTGTCAGTTGCATGGTCGACGCAGCCAGTAGTAAGAAATTGGCTTAGTCGTTCAAATGGATAATCTGGCAAATCATCCCATTCATCGAAATTTGGGAGCCCATGCACCATGAAGCCCAAACGTGATCTGCCTTGGAGACGCCGCCAAAACGTTGCTGGGCAAAACAAAGGCCTTTGGAGCCGGGTGAAGGCTTCCTGGCCCATCTGGGCCACGATCGGTGTGGTGGTCTCGTTCGTGTTGACGCAAGGAGTGGAAAGCCTGGCCAACCTCCGCAAGCTTCCATCGGAGTTGGATGAGACGTTTGCCGGATTTCAAAGCTGGTACTACGACGACGCCGCTTGGACGGGCAGTTGGTCGAGCCGAGTGGAGGGGTACATCGATGACCTGCATCAATCGGCTGTCCCTTTGAAGTTGGTGCTAAATGTCTCCCGTGGAGCCGTTCACGGAGAGATGCTGAACAAAGAAGTTTGCCGAAAACTGAACCCACTCCTGCTCCCTGTGCTGCTGCAAGGGCAAGTCCGTGGGGGAGACGTAGAAGCCGATGCATTCGTCTACATGGGCGGGCAACGAAACTATCTCGTCAACTGCTAGCGGTGAAAACAGGGAGCTTGCTTCCTATGACCTTAAAAGCGCTCACGCTGATAAAGCTGCTGTACTCCCAAGTCGCCACCGAGAAAAATTCCGGGCGTGCTCTACCGCCTAGCTTGTGATTGCTGAGCGTGGTTGTTTTCAGCAGGATGAAGTGTCGCATCGGTGGGCCATGCCCAACCATCGATCGAGCAGGGTGTGAGTGAGCCCTTGTCAGCCGCTCACCTCACAGGCCCCACGCGCCGGGGGCCGAGCCACCAGCGGCGAGTGTCATGCCTCCACGCTTGCACTCGTCCGTGCCTCCTCTTCCGCCAGCTTGAACACCCCCACCACCTGCGCCAGCTTGGTGGCTTGTTCCTTCAAGCTTTCGGTGGCCGCGGCGCTTTGTTCGACCAAGGCGGCGTTCTGCTGGGTCATGCGGTCCAGCTCGCCCACAGCGCCGCTCACCTGGCCGATGCCGTCGCTTTGTTCGGTGGAAGCCAAGGAAATCTCGTTGATGATGTCGGAGACGCGCTGCACCGAGCCGACGATCTCCTGCATGGTCTTTCCAGCCTCGGAGACGAGGCGGGAGCCCGCTTCCACGCGCGAGACGCTCACGCCGATCAGCGACTTGACCTCCTTCGCCGCGCCGGCGCAGCGGCTGGCCAGGCCGCGCACCTCGCCCGCCACCACCGCGAAGCCGCGGCCCTGTTCGCCGGCGCGCGCCGCTTCCACCGCGGCGTTGAGCGCCAGGATGTTGGTCTGGAAAGCGATGCCGTCGATCACCTGGATGATGTCGGAGATCTTCCGGGAGCTGTCGTTGATCTCGTCCATCGTCGACACCACCCGCGCCACCACCTCGCCGCCCCGCCCGGCCACGTTCGCGGCCGAGACGGCCAGCTCGTTGGCCTGGCCGGCCGACGCGGCGGACTGACGCACCGTGCCCGTCAAGTCAAACATGGACGAGGCGGTGCGCTGCAGGTTGTCCGCCGCCTGTTCGGTGCGGTGGCTCAGGTCCTGGTTGCCGATGGCCACTTCCACGCTGGCGACCTTGATCGAGTCGGCGGAACTCCTCACCTCGCCGACCACTTCGCTGAGCGAAGCCTGCATCGTGCCCAGGGCCTGCAGCAGGCTGGCCGTCTCGTCCCGGCCCCGCACCACGATGGCTTCGCTCAGGTCGCCGGTGGCGATGCGCTTGGCCACGTCCACCGCGCGGTCCAGCGGCTTGCACACGGACTGCAACGTGAACCACATCAAAGGCAGGAAAACCGCCAGCGTGAGCGTCACCAAGCCGAACCGCAGCAGCGAAGCCGAGGTGGCGTCGGCCGCCATCCGCTCGCGCTGTTGCGCCACGATCGACCGCTGCGCCTCCAGCAGCTCCTCCGTGTTCTTTTTCAGCGCTTGGATGGTGGGCTCTTGCTGCCCGGCGTAGGCCATTGCCACCACGCCGTCGATCTTCGCTTCCTGCATCTGCTTCAGGTAGGGGAGCAGGGCGGTCGCGTAGGTGTCGAGTAGCTTGGTCTGATCGGCCACCAACGCGGCGATCTGCGCATGCCCGTGCGAGGCTTCGGCGATCTTCTTGCCGGCTTGCTTCACGTTGCCGATCTCGTTCTCCCAAACGCCGATGAGCCGCTGGATCTCGTTGGTGTCGTTGGAGCCCACGGCCATGCTCTGCGTCTCCCAACGCCGCATCTGGCTCAACGCCTCGCGAAGGTTGGCCACGTCGGTGGCGGCAGTGTCGGCACTGTCGAAAAGCGCCGCGGTCGCTGCGTTGCTGCGCACGCCTGAAGCCCAACTCCAAACGCCCAGCGCCATGAGCGAGGATGCCACCGCCGCCATGACGACGTAGAAGCGAAAGCGGATGCTGTAGTTCTGCAAAGAAAATTTCATTGAAAGGACTCCCGGGCCATGTGTCGGCGACGGGCATGGCAGAGGGGTTTCCTCCCGTTGATGCATGCCTCATCGCCAATGGCTGTTCGTCCTAGACATAAGGAACTTGATGGCTATAGAGAGAAATTCGATGAGGGGCGCTGGCTTTGGTGAATCGTTTCCGGCGATGAGGCGGTGCATCAGCCGTGCATCACCCCGCGCGGCACGGAAAGCCTGACCGAACCACTCACTGAGGTTCAGCCACAAGAAGAAGCGGCTCCGCCTCCAGGAATTCAAAGCAAAGTTGAATCGGAGTCCGGCGCTCCTGGCGAAAGTGCCTCCAAGCGCCAGGCAAGAAGGTCCTGTCAACCGTCGATACCGTTACAGGCAGCGGCTGCTGCAGGGCCGCCAGCCGCCTTGCGTGCGCGCAACGCTGGTAGCAGTAAGAAACCGAAATGAGCAGGTGGTCCGCCACTGCACGCATGCGGTTGTCGAAGTGGCGCAGCAGTTGCACATAGGCCGCGGCCAGTGACAGGTGCGGCGAAAGGTCGATGTCTTGCGGCGCGCCGACCGCTTCTTCCGCCTGCATCAACGCGGCCACCGGGTCGTAAGCCTCGTCCGCCCGCAGCATGTTCATCAGCGGGTGTGCCTGCTCTTCGTCGCCGTCTGGCGCGTGGTCCAGCCGCACCGCATAGCGCACGTTCAACTCGGTGTAGCGCACCAGTTTCTGGTACAGATGGGAGATCATCCGCTTTTCGCCTGCCGCATCGTCCAGGTCAATCGGCCGCCCTTCCCGGGCGGCGTCATCGGCCATCAACCAAGCTTCCGACTCCACCCCCTCCAACGCAATCTCACCACGAGTGTGGCGGCTGATGTCCTGCAACTTCTTCTTGCAGCGTTTCAAGAAGCGATGGAAGGCGTCGTTTTCCATGTCTTTGGTGATGGGTTCAAACCGTGGGGTTCGCTGTCACGTCTTCTGCTGCCTGTCGAACGGCCCCATGCCCTGTTGAACTCAAAAATCGAATCCCCTGACCCGCTTGATTTCCTCCATGACCATCTGCGAATGCACGCTGCACACCCCCTGCTCGATCAGCCGTGATATGAGCAGCCGGTAATCGTTCATGGTGGCCACGCGCACTTTGAGCAGGCACTCGAACCCGCTATCGAGCACATGGCACTCCAAGACGCCAGAATGCAGTTGCACCTTGGCCTTGAACGACTCCAGGCCTCTGGGATGCTTGGCGTCGAGGCGAACTTTGGCGAAAACCAGCAGGCTCTCCCGGAACTTTTCGGGGTTCAGCACCGCATGGACGCCCTGGATGTGTTGCGTCTCTAGCAGCCGCCTGAAGCGCTTGTGGATGGACGACGGCGGCATCTTCAGCTTGATCGCCAATTGGATGTTCTGTTGCCGCCCGTCGGTTTGCAGTTCGCGCAGGATGGCGCGGTCGATGTCGTCCAGCACGTAGTCGCCAGGGCTTCTTTTCTTTGCAACGGCGCGGGGCGCTGCATCGGCGATTTCGGCTTCGATGGTGCAAGGCGGTGACTGCTTTTTGGTCATGGCGGTGGCTAGACGGTGGGGGCTTGTCGTGCCTGCAGTTCTTGTTTCGACCACACCTGAGAGCGCTCTGCCGTACTGCTTGGGGGCATGGCTTCAGGTTATTCAGATGGCATCTTGATGAAATGCTGAAATTCACTGGTTCGCCTGAATAAATAACTACTTATATTCCGAGTTTATGAAATAAATAAATAAAACTTAAGTGTTTGGCGGCTGAATATTTGCTGCCAAGTGGTGGCTGGCAACGCCCGCGAAGCCCTTGCACCGATGGCCGCCGAAAGGATTCCAAGGCATCAATAAGGCAGGCTCTCTGACGCCGCGTGATCGAGGCGCACCGAACACCGCCCGTCAGCAACTCGCAGGGCCACCGGCGGTGCCCATCAAGCGATGGGACACCGTGAATTTCTACCCACGCAGCGGCTCAACAATCGCACCCCATTCGGTTTTCGCGGGCGAAAAGCGGCGTGGCCGCGAATGTCACGGATCAGTCATGCGCCCTTCCTAGAGTCGCGCCTTTCTTTTCACCCGAGACGAAAGGCCCGCCATGCCGCAACGCCCCCACCACCCCCACCGTCCTTATGACGCCTTGATGGCCCTGCTGCCGCGCGAGGCCGCGCAGGTGCCCGACATCCCGGCCATCGATTGCACCCGGGCGCAGGCCCTGGCCGCCTCGTTCGGGGTTGACTGCGCCCGCTTCGACGCTGCGCTGCTGGGCCTGTACCTGTCCCGCATGCCGCGTGTGCGGCCTGTCGCGCCCGCCGCGCCGCAGGCCTGGCCGATGGGCCTGGCGGCATGAAGCCGGGCCTGCCGCCGCCGCACGAATTCGGGCTGTCGTCGGCGCAATCGGCCGTCTTCTGGGACCAGCGCCTGAACCCTGGGTCACCGCACTACAACATCGGCGTGGCCTTTCGCATCGCGGCCCCCGTCGACGCCCGCGCGATGGAAGAAGCGGTGCGCGGCGTGGTCGCGCGGCACGATGCCTTGCGCCTGGTGCTGGCCGGCACACCGGATGCGCCGACCCAGTTGCTGCTGCCGCGCGCTGAAGCGAATTTCCATGTCGAGCGCATCGCCGAAGGCGGCGAGCCCCAGGCCCTGGAACGGCTGCGCCAGGCCATGCGCCACCCCTTCGAACTGCGGGGCCGGCCGCTGCACGAGTACCGGCTGCTGCGGGTAGGGGAGGGCTGCCACTATTTCATGCACCGCTACCACCACCTGGTGGCCGACGGTGCCGGCCTCACGCTCGTCGCCCACGACATCGCCCAGGCCTACAACCGCCTGTCGCAGGGCCTGGCGCCGGAGAGCGCGCCGTCGCCGCCTTGGCGGGATGTGCTCGACGCCGACGCGGCCCACCGCGCATCGCCCCAGTGGGCGGCCGACCAATCGTTCTGGCGCGACCGACTGGCCCACCTGCCGCCCCCGCTTTTCCGGCGAGACCGCGCGCCCCACGCCACCGGGCCCAGCGGCCAATGCCGCTGGACCATCCCGCGCTCCCGCTACGACGCGGCGGTGGCCTGGGCCGCCGCCGAAGGGCTGTCCATCACCCACGCCATGCTGGCGCTCGCCGCGGCCAGCGTCGCCCGCACCCAGGGCCGGAACGAGCTGGTGATCGGTGTGCCGCTGCACAACCGCACCACGCCGGCCCTCAAACGCACCGTCGGCATGCTGTCCACGCTGATGCCGCTGCGCTTGCGCGTGGACGGCGCCCAGCCCCTCGTCGAGCTGATGCGCACCATCGCGCAAACCCTGCGCCAGGGCTACCGGCACCGCCGCTTCCCCTTGGCTGAGATGCAGCCCCCGCCAGCACCCGATCTGGTGCTTGCCTTCGAAAGCTTCGACGGCGACCTGGAATTCGACGGCGTCAAAGCGCAAGCCTGCCGCCTGCACCACGGTTTCGAGCAGACACCCCTGACCGCGGTGGTGCTGGACTACCACCGCCACGGCGACGTCACCGTGGAGTTCAACCACCAGCCCGCCTTCGTGGACGAAGCCACCGCCCGGCGCATGCGCAACGGCATGGTCCTCCTGTTTGAAACCCTGGGGCAGCCCGCCTTGCCGATCAACCGATTGCCGATGCTGACGCTCGCCGAGCGAAACCAGGTGCTGTGCCAGTGGAACCCAGCAGCCACGCCCGTGGCGGCGCCCAGCGTGGTGGCGCTGTTCGAGGCACAAGCTAAGCGCACGCCCGACCATCCTGCGTTGCAATTCGAAGGACGGCCCCCGGTCAGCTACGCGGCGCTGGAGGCCCGATCCCGCCAACTCGCCCTGGCGCTGCAAAGCCAAGGCGTCGGGCGGGAATCGCTCGTGGGCCTGTGCATGGGCCGCTGCACCGACATGGTGGTCGCGGTGCTGGGCGTGCTGCGCGCCGGCGCCGCCTGGCTGCCGCTGGACCCGGCCTACCCGCCCGAGCGCATCGCCCACATGCTGGCCGATGCGCGGCCGCTGCTGGCGTTG
>CBJNAE010000088.1:0-12948 GCA_966433995.1 uncultured Ideonella sp.
CAGCTTGGCGCTTCGGGCGGCATCGGCGGGCAGAGCCCTTCGACAGGCTCAGGGCGAACGGAAAGTGAAGCAGGCTCGTGGCGAACGGAGAGTGGGGCGGGTTCGGAAACGGTGTTGGCTCCAACGGATTCCGTTCGCCCTGAGCTTGTCGAAGGGCCAGCGCGCACCTCGGTCGGGGCTGAGCTTGTCGAAGCCCCCCCGCGGCCCACCCTCTGGCGTTACTCCACCGGCCTACACTGCCCCGACAGCGACCTGCGCTACGCCGAGCCCCAGCCCGCGCTGTTCTCCTTCAACTCGCCCATGGGCGCCTGCGAGGCCTGCCGCGGCTTCGGCCGGGTGATCGGCGTCGACTACGGCCTGGTCATCCCCGACCCGAAGAAGACGCTGCGCTCCGGCGCGGTCAAGACGCTGCAGACGCCCGCCTGGGCCGAGAACCAGGAGGACCTCATGCGCTACGCCGGCGAGGCCGGCATCCCGCGCGACACGCCGTGGTCGCAGCTGACCGAGGCGCAGCGCGCCTGGGTGATCAACGGCACGCCGGACTGGTCGGGCAAGTGGAACAAGCAGTGGTACGGCATCAAGCGCTTCTTCGAGTACCTGGAGAGCAAGGCCTACAAGATGCACATCCGCGTGCTCTTGTCCAAGTACCGCAGCTACAACCCCTGCGGCGTCTGCGGCGGCGCCCGGCTCAAGACCGAGGCCCTGCTGTGGCGCCTGGGCGCCAAGGCCGACGCCGACAAGGTCGTCGCGCCCGCCAAACGCTTCATGCCCCAGGGCGTGGACTGGTCGCGCGCCCAGCTGGAAAGCCTGCCCGGCCTGACCGTGCACGACCTGATGCTGATGCCGATCGATGGCATCCGCGCCTTTTTCGACGGCCTGCAGCTGCCCAGCACGATGCTGGACGACGCGCTCAAGCTGCTGCTGGACGAGATCCGCACCCGGCTGCGCTACCTCTGCGAGGTGGGCCTGGGCTACCTCACGCTCGACCGCCAGAGCCGCACGCTCAGCGGCGGCGAAGTGCAGCGCATCAACCTGACGACGGCGCTGGGCACCTCGCTGGTCAACACCCTGTTCGTGCTGGACGAACCCAGCATCGGCCTGCACCCGCGCGACATGGACCGCATCAACGAGGCCATGGCCCGTCTGCGCGACGCCGGCAACACCCTGGTGGTGGTCGAGCACGACCCGGCGGTGATGCTGGCAGCCGACCGGCTCATCGACATGGGCCCCGGCCCGGGCGAGCGCGGCGGCAGCATCGTCTTCGACGGCACGCCCGACGAGATCCGCCGGGCCGACACCTTGACGGGCGCCTACCTCGGCGCGCGCAAGCAGATCGGCATGGGCATCAAGCGGCTGGTCACGCCGTCCACGCCGAAGCTCGTGCTGCAAGGCGCCACCGAGCACAACCTGAAGAACATCACGGTGGAGTTCCCGCTGCAGCACCTGGTGTGCGTCACCGGCGTCAGCGGCTCGGGCAAGAGCACGCTGATGCAGGACGTGCTGCACCCCGCTCTGCTGCGCCATTTCGGCAAGGCCACCGAGAGCCCGGGCGCGCACGAGGCCCTGCTCGGCGCCGACTGGCTGGCCGACGCGGTCTTCGTCGACCAGTCGCCCATCGGCAAGACGGCGCGCTCCAACCCCGCCAGCTACGTGGGCGCCTTCGACGAGATCCGCAAGCTGTTCGCGCAGGCGCCGTTGGCGGTCGAACGCGGCTATGGCGCCGGCATGTTCAGCTTCAACGCCGGCAACGGCCGCTGCCCCACCTGCGGCGGCTCGGGCTTCGAGCACGTGGAGATGCAGTTCCTGTCCGACGTCTACCTGCGCTGCCCCGACTGCGACGGCAAGCGCTTCCGGCCCGAGCTGCTGGAGGTGAAGATCGACCGCCGCCTGCCCGGCGACGTCCGCAGGGAGCTGAATGTCGCCGATGTCCTCGAATTGACAGTGAGCGAGGCGGTCCAGCTCTTCGCCCAGGACCGCGAGGTGGTGCGCGTGCTGCAGCCCATCGTCGACGTCGGCCTGGACTACGTCAAGCTCGGCCAGCCGGTGCCCACGCTCAGCGGCGGCGAGGCGCAGCGGCTCAAGCTCGCCGGCTTCCTCGCCGAGACGGCGCAGGCCGCCACCGCCAGCCGGCAGGCGGTGGCCAGGCGCGGCACGCTCTTCATGTTCGACGAGCCGACCACCGGCCTGCACTTCGACGACATCGCCAAATTGATGCGCGCCTTCCGCAAACTGCTGGACGCCGGGCATTCCATCATCCTGATCGAGCACAACCTCGACGTGGTGCGCGCCTCCGACTGGCTGATCGACCTCGGCCCGGAAGGCGGCGACGCCGGCGGGCAGGTGATGTGTGTGGGCACGCCCGAATCGGTCAAGCGCGACCCGCGCTCGCACACCGGGCGGGCGCTGGCGGACTACGACGTGGCGATGGGGCTGGGCGGCGTGCATGCCGCGGAGAAGATGGCCGCCCCGTCCTACGCCGCTCGGGCTGAGCCTTCCTCCTCCGCTCGGGCTGAGCCTTCCTCCTCCGTTCGGGCTGAGCCTGTCGAAGCCCTGGATGCGAAATCGCCATCGGCCCTTCGACAGGCTCAGGGCGAACGGACAGGAGAGGCAAGGGCCCTTCGACAAGCTCAGGGCGAACGGCGGAAAGAAGCTCAGGGCGAACTTCAGGAGGAGGCTCAGGGCGAACGGCAGGAGGAGGCTCAGGGCGAACGGGTGAACGGAGATCCGGGTGACTTCCGCTCCGTTCGGGCTGAGCTTGTCGAAGCCCCTGGCGTGCCACTGCAATCCGCCCTGCGTCAGTCTCGTGCCCGGCAGCAGGAAAACGCCATCCAGATCGTCAACGCCCGCGAGCACAACCTCAAGGCGCTGAACGTCGACATCCCGCGCGACAAGTTCACCGTCGTCACCGGCGTGTCGGGCTCCGGCAAGTCGACGCTGGCCTTCGACATCCTCTTCAACGAAGGACAGCGGCGCTACCTGGAATCGCTCAACGCCTATGCCCGCAGCCTGGTGCAGCCGGCGGGCCGGCCCGAGGTGGATGCGGTCTACGGCATCCCGCCCACCGTGGCCATCGAGCAGCGCCTGTCGCGTGGCGGCCGCAAGAGCACGGTGGCCACGACCACCGAGGTCTGGCATTTCCTGCGGCTGCTCTACGTAAAGCTCGGGCTTCAGCATTGCGTGCACGACGGCGCCGAGGTCAAGCCGCAGTCGGCCGAGAGCATCGCCGCGCAGATCCTGCGCGACTACAAGGGCCGGCACGTCGGCCTGATGGCGCCGCTGGTGGTCAACCGCAAGGGGCTGTACACCGACCTGGCCAAGTGGGCCAAGTCGCGCGGCCACACCCACCTGCGGGTGGACGGCGAGTTCATCAAGACCGCGCCCTGGCCGCGCCTGGACCGGTTCAAGGAGCACACGCTGGAGCTGCCGGTGGGCGACCTCGTCGTCGGCCCCGGCAGCGAGGCCGAGCTGCGGCTGCTCCTGGCCCAGGCGCTGGACGCCGGCAAGGGTGTGATGCACCTGCTGTCGCCGCTGGACGGCCTGAAAGGCGCGATGCTGACCGACGGGCCGACAGCCCACATCGGCGAGGTGAAGGTGTTCTCCACCAAGCGCGCCTGCCCGGTCTGCGGCACCAGCTACCCCGAGCTCGACCCGCGGCTGTTCAGCTACAACAGCAAGCACGGCTGGTGCACCACCTGCGTCGGCACGGGCCTGGCGCTCACGCGCGAGCAGCGCAAGGCCTACGACGACTCGGTGCGCGGCGACGACGACAAGGGCCGCGAGCAGAGTTTCCCGTCGGAAGAGGCCGAGGTCGAAGGCGTGGTCGACGAACCCTGCGGGGACTGCCACGGCACGCGCTTGAACCCGGTGTCCCGCGGCGTCACCTTCGACGGCCATTCCATCGCCTGGGTGGCGCAGTGGTCGGTGGGGGATGCCAAGCGCTGGGTCGACGGCTTGAAGCTCTCCGGCCGCGACGCCGAGATCGCGCGCGACGTGGTTTCAGAAATCCAGAGCCGCCTGGCCTTCCTCGAAGAGGTCGGCCTGGGCTACCTCACGCTCGACCGCGCCGCGCCCACGCTCAGCGGCGGCGAGGCGCAGCGCATCCGCCTGGCGGCCCAGCTGGGCAGCAACCTGCAGGGCGTGTGCTATGTGCTGGACGAGCCCACCATCGGCCTGCACCCGCGCGACAACCGGATCCTGCTCGACGCGCTGCACAGCCTGAGCGGCAAGGGCAACACGCTGGTGGTGGTGGAGCACGACGAAGACACCATCCGCCGCGCCGAGCATTTGATCGACATCGGGCCCGGCGCCGGTGTGCGCGGCGGGCGGCTGGTGGCCCAGGGCAGCGCGGCCGACCTGGCGGCGAATCCGGAGTCGGTGACGGGGCGGGTGCTGGCGAAACCGCTGAAGCATCCGTTGTTCCCGCGGCGCCCTGTCTTACTCCCTCTCCCTCTGGGAGAGAGCGGGGGTGAGGGTGGCGGTGCCGCAAGAACGCGCCGCTCCCCCTCCACCACCCCTCACCCCAACCCTCTCCCCGGGGGGGAGAGGGGGAAAGAAGGAGAAGGGGAGGTGACACCCCACCTCGAAGTCATCGGCGCCTCCCTGCACAACCTGCGCGAGCTGAACGTGCGCGTGCCGCTCAAGCGCCTGGTCGCCGTCACCGGCGTCAGCGGCTCCGGCAAGTCCACGCTGGCGCGCGACGTGCTGCTGGCCAACCTGCTGTTCATCAACACCACCGGCGCCAAGCGCGCCCGCGAAGCCGGCAAGGCGCCCGCGCACTGGGCCGGCTGCCGGGAAGTGGCCGGCTGGCAGCAGGTCGACCGGGTGCTCGAAGTCGACCAGACGCCGATCGGCAAGACGCCGCGCTCCTGCCCGGCCACCTACATCGGCTTCTGGGACACCATCCGTAAGCTCTTCGCCGACACCCTCGAATCGCGTGCCCGCGGTTACGCGGCCAACCGCTTCAGCTTCAACACCGGCGAGGGCCGCTGCCCGGCCTGCGAGGGCCAGGGCATGCGCACCATCGAGATGAGCTTCCTGCCCGACGTGAAGGTGCCCTGCGACACCTGCCACGGCCAGCGCTTCAACGCCGAGACGCTGGCGGTGACCTGGCGCGGCAAGACCATCGGCGACGTGCTGCGCATGGAGATCGACGAGGCCGTCGAATTCTTCGGCTCGATGCCCGCCATCGCCTACCCGCTGCAACTGCTCAAGGACGTCGGCCTGGGCTACCTCACCCTCGGCCAGCCCTCGCCCACGCTCAGCGGCGGCGAGGCGCAGCGCATCAAGCTCGTCACCGAGCTGACCAAGGTGCGCGACGACGTCGGCCGCCGCGGCAACAAGGCCCCGCACACGCTCTACGTGCTGGACGAGCCCACCGTCGGCCTGCACATGGCCGACGTCGAAAAGCTCATCCAGGTGCTGCACCGCCTGGTGGCCGGCGGCCACAGCGTGGTAGTGATCGAGCACGACCTGGATGTGGTCGCCGAAGCCGACTGGGTGATCGACCTTGGCCCGGAGGGCGGCGTCGGTGGCGGGCGCATCGTGGCTGAATGCCCGCCCGAAGCGCTGGCTGCGGACCCGGCCAGCCACACCGGCGCGGCGCTCAAGCGCGTGTTGTCGCGATAGGGCGGCGCTGCGGACTGGCTGAAGGGCCAGTCTTTTCGCCCTTCCTGTTCGAAACGAGCGAGTGCGTTACGAAAATTACCCTTCGAAATTTTCATGTGAAAAATGGCCACACAGAATGGGCATTCCATCGTGGCGCTCGCAGCGCCCTCGGCCCTGGCCCCCGCGCACCGGTCCCCTGGTCAGGCCGCGTCCGCTCCACCTTTCGCTTGGTGCCCACGTCGTCGGCCGGGCCGCACAGCCCATGCCGGACGGGCCCATCCCCCATGCACCGACGGCTCCGCCGGCGGGTGTTTTCATTCAATCAGGGAGAAGAAAAAACATGCGTTCCAACTCAATGGTTTCTCGTCGCCGGGCTCTGCCGCAAGGGAAGAATGCCTGGGCCGCCGTTCTCGGCTTGGCTGTGGTGCTGGCGGGTTGCGGCGGAGGCGGCGGTGGATCGGACGGGCCCGGCGTCAATCCCGGCACACCGCCCCCTGGCAACTCGCCCAGCCAACTGGAGGTGCTGGTGGGCGGCACGGGCGGCGCCGGCAATGTGGACGGCGTCGGCGCCCAGGCGCGTTTCGACAGCCCGCAAGGCGTGGCGCTGGATTCCGAACTCAACCTGTATGTGAGCGACTCCGGCAACGCGACCATCCGCAAGGTGACGCTGCGCGGCGTGGTCACGACCTTGGCCGGGCTGGCGGGTGAAAAGGGCCAGGTGGACGGCCAGGGTGCCGCGGCGAGGTTCGAGCAGCCGACCGCCATGACCCGCGACGCCGCCGGCAATCTTTTCGTCATGGACGGTGGTTCCATTCGGCGGGTTTCGCTGTCCGGCGCGGTGTCGACGGTCGCGCAGCAGGCGGCTTTGGGCGGCTGGCGGTCGTTGGCGGTCGATGCCGCCGGGCGCTTCTACGGCGTCCAGCGTGATGTGACCTGCGGCCCCGTCGCCCAGGTTCCCTGCACGGTCACCGAGCAGGTCAAGCGGGCGACCGTGGGCGCGACCCCCACTCAGGTCACGGTGGAAAACGTCCCGGGTCTGATGCCGGTCACTGCGGTGGGCGACCTCACCAACGCCAAGTTCTGGTTCACCGTCGCCAATGACGCCGCGGGCCGCGTCGCCGTGGCCCGCCTGGCCGCCAATGGCGCCGAAGGCTTCCTCGACTTCTTCCTGGCCGACGCCGGCGGCGCGTTCAGCGCACCGGCCCTGCCCGAGGCCGGCCGGCGCCTCACCGGCCTGTGCAACGGCTGCGGTCCGGGGGCCAACTGGTCATTGAGCGCCGCCTTCGAAGGCGGCGACGCCTTCCGCGCGGTCCTGTCGACGGGCGGCGTCCTCAACGAGCCGTTGGCCACCACCGTGGTCCGCGTTTTCCGGAGCGGCGCCCAGCCGATCGAACAGTCCACCTCCTTCAACGCCTCGTCGGCCGATGGCGCGTTCGAGGCGTCCGGCTTCCGCGGCGTGACCCACATCGCGGCCGACTCGCTGCGCCGGCTGTACGGCGCCGACACAGCCAACCACATCCTGCGCGGCATCGCCGCGGAAGGCAACACGGTGCGCACGATCGCCGGCGAGGCGCCCGACACCGCCCTTCTGGACAACGTGCGGGCTTCGCTTTCGATCGTCAACCAGAATGTCCTGCCGCTTTGCGAAGTGGTGGTGGCCGCCAACGGCGCCGATGTGTACACGCGGTTCTGCGGCTGGCTGTTCGGGCCGCCCACCAGCGCCGGCATTCCCCTGGCGCCGCGGTGGCTGCACCGGGTAACGGGCACCGCGGCGGCGGAGACTTATTCCCTGGGCTCCGGCAGGTCCAGTGACCGGTTGCGGTTCGGCGTCGATGCCGCCAACGACATCTATGCCGACGGCAGGCGCTATGGCCGCGACGGCGTCGAGAAGGTGGACTACAACGACTACGACGGTGGCTTCCAGGCGGTCGGCGCCGCAGTCAACCCACAGGGCGGCGTGTTCCTGTTCGACGGGTGGCAGTTGCGCCACCTGGCCCCGGGCGCGGCCACGCCGTCGGTGCTGCCGCCCGCTTTCAATCTCATCGCCGACACCGCGGCGGACGCCGCCGGCAACGCCTATGTGCTCGATGCCGGCAGCGCCAGCGGCGAGGCGCTTTCGCAGCAGGTGAAGAAGGTGTCGCCCGCCGGAGAAGTGAGCGTGTTGGCCGGCGGATCCGGCGCGCCGGGGGCGCAGGATGGCCCCGGTGCCGGCGCCACTTTCCGTTCCGCCCAGGGCCTGGCCGTCGACCGCCGCGGCAACGTCTACGTGGCCGACACCGGCAACCATACGGTGCGCAAGGTCACGCCGGCCGGTGTGGTCAGCACCCTGGTCGGCGTGCCGGGGCAAAGCGGCACCCTCCTGGGCGCGCTGCCGGGCCGGCTGAACTCGCCGACCAGCGTGGCTGTCGACGCCAACGACACGCTCTACATCGCCACGCCGGCCGCCATCCTGAAAATGAAGCTGCCGCAGTGAACGGCGCTTGACGGGCCGCAGGTACCGGCTGAAGCGCGTGGCGCCGGGCTCGTCTGTCTTCCCTCTCTTGGGCTTTTCCTCCGGTGGCACGGTGTGCGCCGCCGCCGACGGATTCGCCGCCGCGGATTGATTTCGGTTTATTTGTGGAATAAAATCCCACGAATAATTGGCGACTTCAGATGCAGGCATGCATGGGTCGCCGACGACAACCGCTCAGGGAATCCACGTCATGCCACTCAGTCCTCCCGTTGCAAAGGCCCGGTACCGGTTCGCGCCCGTGCCGGCCGTCACCCTGCTCAGCCTGGCCTGTGCCCTTTTCACCGCTTGCGGCGGTGGCGGCGGTGGCAGCAGCCCGTCCGGGGGCGATGCCCCCGCGCCGCCACCGGCCTCCGCACCCGCGCCGCAGCCCGTCGCCGCAGCGGCCGACGGGCTCGCCTTGGTCGCGGGCGATGTCGACGGTCCGGGCAACCTGGATGGGATGGGTCCGCAGGCGCGGTTCCATGTCCCCAGCAAACTGGTTGTCGATGCGCAAGGCCATGTGTATGTGGTGGACGACCGCGGGCACACATTGCGCAAGATCGAGCCTTCGGGCGAGGTGAGCACGGTGCCGGCGTTCAAAGCCGGCTACCGTGACGACGAGAACCCCGGGGATGCCGCATGGTGGGGAAGCCTGGGCCGAATCGTGGCCGCACCGCAAGGCGGTTTGTTCGCCTGGCAGGATGGTGTTTTGCGCAAGCTCAGCCCTTCGGGCGAGGTGGGCGACGCGACGCCGCCGCTGCACTTCCCGCCCACGGACCGGGGCCTGAGCCCCTCCGCCTGGGTCATGGACGGCCAGGGCCGCATCTTCTCTCTCCGTGAAACGTTGGCGGCCTCGCCGCTGATGAGCATCTATGTGGACCGTTATGAAGTGGTGAGGCTGCAAGTGGCGCAGGACGGCGCGGTGACGCTGCACTCCGTCCCCGGTGGCTCCGGTGGCCGGGGCGACACCCTGTCTTTGGCGACGGACCCCGCTGGCGCGGTGCATCTGGCTTGGAAGAACGCCGGCACGGCCGAAGTGCAGTTGTTCAAGCTGGACGCCGCCGGCACTTTCCAACCGGCATCGCCCAAGGTCGATGTACCCGAGGTCGCGATGTTCGGACTCCCCACCACCCACGCGGTGGACGCACAGGGCAACGCTTACCTCAATCCCCCGCTGGACTGGACCGGCAATGGCGGCGAAGCGGGCCGGCCGGGCTTCATCAAGGTCACGCCCGCGGGGGCCGTGCAGTTGATCGGCGCGAAGAAAGGGCGCGGCGTGCAGGACGGCCCGCTTTCCTCCGCGAAATTCGGCGAGGTCGAGTCGATCGCCGCCGACGCGGCCGGCAACCTCTACATCGCCGATTCCTGGTTCGGCAACATCCGCAAGATCGACCCGCAAGGACTGGTGTCCACCTTGGCCGGCCCGTCGGCGGGCGGTTCGATCGGAAGGATGGCCACCGCCGCGGCGCTGGCCGGCGGTCGGGTGGCCGGTGGTTTGTCCGACCTGGCGGTCAGCCCTTCCGGGCGGGACCTCTACCTTCACTTCGGCCTCTACGGCGTCCGCAACCCGGCCGATGACGGCCCGGTTCCCACGACCGGCGAGGACTTCACCGCTTGGGCCAGCACCCACGCCAACCAGCTTTTCCGCTTGAAGAGCGGCGGCGGGTCCACCTTCGACTCGGCGTTCCGGGTGCCGGTGGAATGGCCGCGGGTCCAGACCGACAGGCCGATGCGGATGGGCATGGACCGCGACGGCAACCTGTATTTCGCCGGCCGTAAATATTCGCCCGACGGCCAACCGCTGCCTTTGGCCTCGGAGCAGACCTTCCGTTACCACGACATCGCGAAAGTGAATTACCTGCCGAACCAGATGGCGGTCGACCGCCTGGGCGTCGTCACCTCGTCCTATGGCCGCGCACTGGTGCGTTGGCGGCCCGGTCCGGCGGCGCCGGACTTCCAGGTCCAGGCGGGCGACATGAACGCTTCACCCCTTTTCGCGGCGTACGACGGGTTCCAGGCACAGGCCGTGATCGCCGGCGCCGCGGGGCTGGCCACCGACACCGCCGGCAACGTCTACTTCGCGGACAGTTCCAGCCCCGGTGCCGGCACTCGGCACGGCATGGTCCGGAAGATGAGCCCGCAAGGCGAGGTCACCTCGCTGGCCGGCACGTCGATCCACATCGGTTCGGCCGACGGCCAAGGCGGGGCCGCCCGTTTCCGCGACCCTTCGGACGTCGCGATGGACAGCGCTGGCAATGTCTATGTGGCCGACAGCGGCAATTACACCGTCCGCAAGGTCACGCCCGATGGGAAGGCCAGCACCGTGGTCGGCCAGCCGGGGCGGCGCGGCATCCGCCTGGGCCCACTGCCCGGAGCGCTCGACACCCCGACCGCGATCGACATCGACGCCGACGACACGCTCTACATCGCCACGCCGGGTGCGGTGCTGAAGGTGAAGCTGCCGAAGTGACGCGGCCCGCCGCGGGCGCTCAAGGGAAAGCCACCACCTGGTCGGTCGGGAACCTGATCATGTCCTTCATCAACGGACCCATCGGCATCTCCATCGACAGGTTCTTGGGCGGCACCGGCAGCTCGAACCATTGGTGGTGCAGCCGCGCGATGTCGCCGCCGCGCATCAGGCGGCGCAGGGTCTGGTCGGCCACCGCTTTCAGGCCGGCGCTTTCCTTGCGCATCATCACCGCCATCGGCTCGATGCCGAGGTAGTCGCCGATCACCTCGTAGCGCTTCGGGTCCTTGGCCAGGGCGCGCTGGCCCCAGAGGTTGGTCACGTCTTCCACCAGCGCGTCGCCCTGGTCCTGCTCGAGCATCTGCAGGCCCTCCGCGCGCGACTTCATGTGGACGAATTTCAAGTCCAGCTTGTGCTCGGCGTCCTTCGATTTGACGATGTTGGCGGCGATGGTCTGGTCGGCCACGATGATGCGCCGGCCCACCAGGTCGCGCAGGTTCTTGGCGCGCAGGTCGGTGCGCGCCAGCAGTTTGGTGCCGGTGATGAAGTAGGGCAGCGAGAAGGCGAAGCCGCGGTTCAGCCGTTCCGCCGTGATCGAGCTGTTGGCGCATTCCATGTCGATCGTGCCGTCCTGCAGCGCCGGGAAGCGCGCCTTGTGGTCCACCGGCACGTAGTTCACCGCCAGCTCGGGCAGCTTCAGTTCCTTCTTCAGGTCCTCGACCACCTGCCGGCAGATGTCGATCGCATAACCCACCGGCACGGCCTGGCCGGGCAGCAAGTAGGAGAAGGGCGTGGCCGCCGGCCGGAAGCCGATGCGCACGCTGCGGGTGTTCTTGATGCGTTCCAGGCCGTCTTCGGCGCCTGCTGCGCCGGGCAGTGACAACATGGAAAGGCACAGGGCCAAGAGGGAAGAAGACAGTCGACGCATCATGGGTACTACTCCGGTTGATCGGCGGCCAAGGCCTGTTCACAGGGCTGAGAAGGCGGACCTTTCTTTCTTCGTCAGGTCCGCAACCGCATCGACGACGGCCGCCGCGTCGCTGCTGCGGTTCCAAGGGCCGGGGGACAGGCGCACCCGCGCCACCCCGTCGCTGGCCACCACGCCGGCGCGGCGCAGTGCGAGCAGGAATTGCCGCGCCCGGTCGGGGTCGGCGAAGGGCAGGGCCACGTTGCCGCTGGGGCGTTCCACCGGCAGCGTCTGCACGCCCCGGGCGCGCAGCCCGGCGCGCAACTGGCCGGCCAGCGTCATCACGTGGCGTTCGATCGCGTCGCGGCCGAGCGTCTCCACCAGCCGCAGGCCTTCGCGCAGCAGGAACAGCGCCAGCCAGGGCTTGCCGCCGCCGGCGGCGTCGAGCCGGGCGGCGCCCCGCTTGAATTCGGGTTGCGGCGGCAGGGGCAGCGTCCAGCCGCCCTGCAGCGCGCCCCAGCCGTCCAGGCTCGGCGTGTCGGGCATGCCCGGGCGCAAGATGCCCACGGCCACGCCGTTGGGGCCACCGGCCCATTTCGAGCCGGTGAACAACAGCGAATAGCGCTCGGCCCGCGTGGAAGGATGCGGCCACTGCGACACGTCCACCACCACTTCCACCGGCATGCCCGCCTGCCGGCGGCGTTCGGCGACTTCGGCGATCTCCTCCAGCCCGTAGCGCGAGCCGGAGGGGTAGTGCTGGCCCTCCAGCACCACCAGCGTCGGGTGGCGCGCCGCGGCCACCGCCTCGGCGAAGCCGGCGGTGGTCGGCTCGCACCAGCGCCGCGGCGCCATGCGGCCGCCGGCCAGCGCGACGCTGGCGTAGGCGTCGCGCGTGGCCAGGATGCGGGTGTGGCGCCGGCCGTGGCGCTGCAGGAAGACGTCGACCATGGTCTGCAGCACGCCGGTGGCGTTGGCGCCGAAGAACACCTGGCGGCTGTCGGCGCCGAACAAGCGGCCCGCGGCCTCGCGGGTTTGCTGCGATACGCGCTCCAGCGCCTCGAAAACCACCGGCGGGCCGGCGGCGCGCACGCGCGAGTAGTCGTCGTGGCCGGTGGAGTCCGCCAGCGCGGGGCAGGCCTGGCTCCAGTTCATGTGGATCAGGCTGTCGTCCCACCAGCGGTAGCGGCCTGGCGGCACCAGCGGCGCGTCGGCGGCCCCGGCCGCTTCGGCGGGCGCGGGCGCTTGCCGCTGCGGCGCGAAGCGGGTTTCAAGCCGCTGCATGACCGCGCTCCTGGATCCAGTGGCAGGCCACCATCCGCCCACCGGGCTGGGGCAGCAGCGCCGGCGCTTCCTTCGAGCACCGGTCGAAGGCCCTCGGGCACCGTGGGTGGAAATGGCAGCCGCTGGGTGGGTTCAGCGGCGAAGGGATCTCGCCCTTGATCGCCACATAGGTCTTCTTCTTGACCTCCAGCGCGGGCG